>NZ_JARVKT010000041.1:0-53471 GCF_029809455.1 Micromonospora sp. DH14
GGGTGGGTGGGTGGGTGGGTGGGTGGGTTAGAGCTTGGTCCAGGCTTGGGTTAGGACTGTGCGGAGGGTCTGTTCGATCTCGTCGAAGTGCTGCTGTTCGGCGATCAGGGGTGGGGCCAACTGGATGACGGGGTCGCCCCGGTCGTCGGCCCGGCAGTAGAGGCCCGCCTGGAACAGTGCGGTGGAGAGGAAGCCGCGCAGCAGGCGCTCCGACTCGGCCTCGTTGAAGGTCTCCCGGGTGCTCTTGTCCTTGACCAGTTCGATGCCGTAGAAGTAGCCGTCGCCGCGGACGTCGCCGACGATCGGCAGGTCGTACAGTTTCTCCAGGGTGGCCCGGAAGGCGGCCTCGTTGGCGCGTACGTGCCCGACCAGGTCTTCGCGGGCGAAGACCTCCAGGTTGGCCAGGGCCACCGCGCAGGAGACCGGGTGTCCACCGAACGTCACCCCGTGGGCGAACATGCCGGTCTCGGTGAGAAACGGTTCCATCAGCCGGTCGCTGGCGATCATCGCGCCGAGCGGGGCGTAGCCGGAGGTGATGCCCTTGGCGGTGGTGATGATGTCCGGCTGGTAGCCGTAGCGCACCGCGCCGAAGTACTCACCCAACCGGCCCCACGAGCAGATCACCTCGTCCGAGACGAGCAGCACGTCGTACGCGTCGCAGATCTCCCGTACCCGGTCGAAGTAGCCGGGCGGGGGTGGGAAGCACCCGCCGGAGTTCTGCACGGGCTCGAGGAAGACCGCGGCGACCGTGTCCGGCCCTTCCCGCTCGATGGCCCGACCGATCTCGTCGGCGGCCCAACGACCGAACGCCTCGGGGTCGTCGCCGTGCTCGGGCGCCCGGTAGTAGTTCGTGTTCGGCACCTTGATCGCGCCCGGCACCAGTGGCTCGAAGTCGCTCTTGATGCCGGGCAAGCCGGTGATCGACAGGGCGCCCATGGAGGTGCCGTGGTAGGCGATGTAGCGGCTGATCACCTTGTACTTGTTGGGCTTGCCGGTGCGCTTGAAGTAGGCGCGCGCCAGCTTCCACGCCGCCTCGACGGCCTCGGAGCCGCCGGTGGTGAAAAAGACCCGGTTGAGGTCGCCGGGGGTGAGCGTGGCGATCCGCTCGGCCAGCTCGACGGCCTTCGGGTGGGCGTACGACCAGAGTGGGAAGTAGGCCAGCTCGCCGGCCTGTTTGGCGGCAGCCTCAGCCAGCTCGGTGCGGCCGTGGCCGGCGTTGACCACGAAGAGCCCGGCGAGCCCGTCGAGGTAGCGGCGACCCTGCGCGTCCCACACGTACGCACCCTCGCCGCGCACGATGGTCGGCACCTCGCCGGCGGAGTAGCTCGCCATCCGGGTGAAGTGCATCCAGAGGTGGTCGGTGGCGTTGGCCATGTCAGCCCCATCGGTCGTCGGGCCGGTCAACGGGGTGAGGCCGGCCGCTCTGCCAACGGTTATCGCACAGTCTCACGTTCCGAGGCAAGTGTTATCGGCGGTATCATCGTCCGTTGGCGACGGATTCAGCGCGCGGGCGTCATGGAGGCAACGGAATCCGCACTGCCTCTGGCCGGTTCGTTGGCGGTCGCCGGCAGTCTTCGGCAGGGGCCGGAGGTGTGCTGGCGGCTGCCTTTGGAGCTGAATCGTTTGCGGCATCACGGCCGCCGGTTGGAGGCCGCTCGGCTGTTCAGGTCGCGCCCGCCGGCCGCCGAATCGTTTGCGGCGTCACGGCCGCCGGTGGGGGTGCCGCCCGGCTGTCCAGGTCGCGCCCGCCGGCCGCCGAATCGTTTGCGACATCAGCTCCAAAGGGCCTGACAGGTATTAGCTCCCCCTCGGCCACCGGCTCGATCCACTCGGGTTGCCGGAAACCGGGGCGTCAGGGCGGCCCGGACGCCCCGACTTCCGGAAAGCCGAGTTGATCAAAGGAGGCTCAGGCCGTGCCCCAGGTGTAGGTCTGCTTGCGCAGCTTGAGATAGACGAACGCCTCGGTGGAGAGCACCCCGGGCACGGCGCGTAGCCGTTGCAGGATCTCCAGCAGGTGGTCGTCGTTGCGGCAGACCACCTCGGTGAGCAGGTCGAACGACCCCGCGGTGATCACCACGTAGTCGACCTCCTCCAGCTCGGCCAGCCGGTCCGCGACCGCCTCCAGGTCACCGTCGGTACGCAGGCCGATCATCGCCTGTCGGGGGAAGCCGAGCTGGAGCGGATCGGTCACCGCCACGATCTGCATCACGCCGGAGTCGAGCAGCCGCTGGACCCGCTGGCGGACCGCCGCCTCCGACAGCCCCACCGCCTTGCCGATCGTCGCGTAGGGGCGGCGGCCGTCCTCCTGGAGCTGCTCGATGATCTGCTTGGCCACGTCATCCAGCAGAGCGTGATTGGCACCGTCACGGACAGCGACGCGTCGACCGCCGTTGCTGTTCTCGTGCTGCCGGTTTGTCATTGCCCGCTCCCCATATCCCGAATCGTGATGTCGCGCGTGTATCCCCGCGTAGTCTGGCGTATTTCGTCGTACATCGCTATTCCCGCAACGGAATCCCTTGTAAGGGAGGTCACCTCATGTCAGGATCAGTCGTCCATGGCACTTCATCCTCCCGACATTCCCGCCGGCGCGCCTCCCCGTCCCGCCCGCCGACGATGACCCCCTAGGAGTCGTCATGCGTACTCCCCTCCGGCCCCTCTCCCGGCGTGGACTGCTCACCGGCACTCTCGGTTCGGCCGCCCTGCTCACCATGGGCGGCAGCCTCGCGGGCTGCGGCACCAAGGGCGCGCAGCAGACCGAAGCCGGCTGTGTCAGCGAGGACCTCTCCGGCACCGAGAAGAAGCTCGCCTTCGCCAACTGGCCGCAGTACATGGACGTGGACGAGAAGGACGAGTCCAAGCGACCGAGCCTCGACGAGTTCATCACGAAGACCGGCATCCAGGTGACCTACACCGAGGACATCAACGACAACAACGAGTTCTTCGGCAAGGTGCAGAACCAGCTCGCCGCCTGCCAGAGCACCGACCGGGACATCATCGTGCTCACCGACTGGATGGCGGCCCGGATGATCCGGCTCGGCTGGATCCAGAAGCTGGACCCGGCGAACATCCCGAACGTGCAGGCCAACCTGCTTCCGTCGCTGCTCAACCGCCCCTTCGACACCGAGAACCGGATCTCCATCCCGTGGCAGTCCGGTCTCGCCGGTCTGGCGTACAACGGCAACGTCACCAAGGAACTGCGCACAGTGGACGAGCTGCTCACCCGCCCCGACCTCAAGGGCAAGGTGACAGCGCTCAGCGAGATGCGCGACACGATGGGTCTGCTGCTCGGGTCGAACGGGCACGACCCGGCGAACTTCACCGCCGCCCAGTTCGACGACGCCCTCAACAAGCTCAAGAAGGCCGTCGACTCCGGCCAGATCCGCAAGTTCACCGGCAACGACTACGCGCCCGACCTGGCCAAGGGTGATATCGCCGCGTGCATCGGCTGGTCCGGGGACGTGATCCAGCTCTCCGGTGAGGACGAGAAGGTGCGGTTCGTCGCGCCGGACTCCGGCGTGATGCTCTACAGCGACAACATGATGGTCCCCAACAAGGCCACCCACAAGAGCAACGCCGAAGCGTTGATCAACTACTACTACGAGCCGGCGGTCGCGGCGAAGCTCGCCGCCTACGTCAACTACATCTGCCCGGTCAAGGGCGCGCAGGCCGAGATGGAGAAGATCGACCCCGAGCTGGCCGAGAACCCGCTGATCTTCCCCGACGAGGCGCTGCTGTCGAAGTCCAAGGTGTTCATGGCCCTGGACGAGAAGCAGGAACGGGAGTACGAGGGCAAGTTCCAGCAGGTCATCGGGGCGTGACGGGGATGGCGCGCGAGACACCCGCCGGCGACCTGCGCCTGGCCGACCTCACCAAACGCTTCGGCGTCTTCACCGCCGTCGACGACCTCAGCCTGACCATCGAGCAGGGCTCGTTCTTCGCGCTGCTCGGCGCGTCCGGCTGCGGCAAGACCACCACGTTGCGGATGATCGCCGGCCTGGAGGAACCGACAACCGGCCAGGTGCTCCTCGGTGACCGGGACATCGCCCGGCTGCGGCCGTACAAGCGACCGGTCAACACCGTCTTCCAGAGCTACGCGCTCTTCCCCCACCTCAGCATCTTCGAGAACGTCGCCTTCGGGCTGCGCCGACGCGGCATCCGCTCGGTCGACGACGAGGTCACCCGGATGCTGTCCCTGGTGCAGCTGGACGGCTACGGCAACCGCCGGCCCGCCCAGCTCTCCGGTGGTCAGCAGCAGCGGGTCGCGCTGGCCCGCGCCCTGATCAACCGGCCGCAGGTGCTGCTGCTCGACGAACCGTTGGGCGCACTCGACCTGAAACTGCGCCGACAGATGCAGATCGAGCTGAAGCGCATCCAGACCGAGGTCGGCATCACCTTCGTGCACGTCACCCACGACCAGGAGGAGGCCATGACCATGGCCGACACCGTCGCGGTGATGAACGCCGGCCGGATCGAGCAGTTGGGTGCCCCGGCCGACATCTACGAGTTCCCCGCCACCGCGTTCGTGGCGAACTTCCTCGGCCAGTCCAACCTGCTCGCCGGGGACGCCACCGGGGCCGGCGGCGGCGACGTCGCGGTGACGGCGCACGGCACGCGGTTCTCGGTGCCCGCCGGCCGGTCGCGGGCCGACCACGGTCCGGTTCACCTGGGGGTACGCCCCGAGAAGCTGATTCTGGTCGGCTCCGCCGACCAGGTGCCCCAAGGACATCAGCACGTCACCGGGGTGGTCACCGACGCCTCCTACGTGGGAGTCAGCACGCAGTACCTGCTGCGCACCGGCTGGGGCACCGAGGTGTCGGTCTTCGCCGCCAACAGCGGCGCGTCGGAGCGGGTGCCGGTCGGCAGCGAAGCCGTGGCGTACTGGGATCCGCGGCACGCGTTTCTGCTGCCCCGCGACGCCGCCGACACCGACCGGACGTCGCCGGTGCTCGACGAGCCGGTCGGCGCGCCGTCATGACCCTCCTGGCCCGCACCAGATCGGGGGAGCCGCCGCCCTCGGCACCGCGACCCGGGCGGCACCGGCTCCTGCCGTACCTGTTGCTGCTGCCCGGTGCGGCCTGGCTGCTCATCTTCTTCGGCGTGCCGCTGGTGCAGTTGGCGGCGGCCAGCCTGTACGACCCCAGCGGTTCGCTCTCCACCGGGTACGCGATGACCTGGGCGGTCGGCAACTACCCGGATGTGGTGCAGGCGTACTGGCCGCAGTTCCTGCGTTCGTTCGGCTACGCCGGGCTGGCCCTGGTGCTGGCGTTGCTGCTCGGCTACCCGCTGGCGTACGCGATCGCGCAGAAGGCCGGCCGGTGGAAGAACCTGCTGCTGGTGTGCGTCGTCGCGCCGATGTTCACCAGCTTCCTGGTGCGTACGCTGGCCTGGAAGACGATCCTGTCGGACAACGGCGCGCTCGTCGGTCTGCTGCGTGACGTGCACCTGCTCGCCCCGGACGGTCGGCTGCTGGCCACGCCGTTCGCCGTGGTGCTCGGCCTCACGTACAACTTCCTGCCGTTTTTGGTGCTGCCGCTGTACGCGAGCCTGGAGCGCTTGGACCACCGGCTGCTGGAGGCGGCCACCGACCTGTACGCAAGCCCGGTGCAGGCGTTCCGTCGGGTGACGTTGCCGCTGTCCATGCCCGGCCTGGTCGCCGGCACGCTGCTGTTCTTCATCCCGGCCAGTGGTGACTACATCAACGCCGAACTGCTCGGCACCCCGAACGAATACATGATCGGCAACGTCATCGACTCGGCGTTCCTGGTCCGGCTGGACTACCCGCAGGGCGCCGCACTGTCGTTCCTGCTGATGGCGGCGATCCTCGCGGTGGTCTTCGGTTATCTGCGCAAGGCCGGCACGGAGGAGGTCCTCTAATGAGACTCTCGCGCTGGTTGGCGGACCGCTGGGTGATGATCGTGGCGTTGCTGGTGCTGGGCTACCTGGCGTTGCCGATCCTGGTGGTGGCCGCGCTGTCGTTCAACCGGCCGTCGAGTCGGCTGTCGTACGACTTCAACGAGTTCACACTGGACAACTGGCGGCAACCGTGTGCCACCTCGGACATGTGCGACGCCGTGGTCCGCAGCGTGCAGATCGGCTTCCTCGCCACGGTGGTCGCCACGGTGCTCGGCATCCTGATGGCGTTCGCGCTGGTCCGGCACCGCTTCCGGGGCCGGTCCGGGATCAACGTGCTGATCTTCCTGCCGATGGCCACCCCGGAGTTGGTGATGGGCACGTCGTTGCTGGCGCTGTTCGTGTCGGCGGGCGTACCGCAGGGCTTCTGGACCATCCTGATCGCGCACGTGATGTTCTGCGTGTCGTTCGTGGTGGTCACCGTGAAGGCGCGGCTCGCCGGGATGGACCGGCGGCTGGAGGAGGCCGCCATGGACCTCTACGCCAACGAGTGGCAGACCTTCCGGCGGATCACCCTGCCGCTGGTGCTGCCCGGCATCGTGGCCGCCGCGCTGCTGGCCTTCTCGTTGAGCTTCGACGACTTCATCATCACGAACTTCAACGCCGGCACCACCGTCACCTTCCCGATGTACGTCTGGGGTGCCGCCCAGCGTGGCATCCCACCGCAGGTCAACGTGATCGGCACGGCGATGTTCGCGGTCGCGTTGCTGCTGGTGGGGCTCAGCTCGTTGCGGGGCCGACGGGCCCGCCGCGCCGAGCTGCTGTCCAGGCCGTCATGACGCTCCCGCATACCGGGCGGGCGTTGGCCGACGCGGCACCCGTGCCGTACTGGCTCGACCGTCCGGACCGCCCCGACCCGCTGTCGGCACTGGTCGGCCGGCACTCGGCGGACCTGCTGGTGATCGGCGGCGGGTACAGCGGGCTGTGGGCCGCGCTGTTGGCGAAACAGGCCGACCCGGACCGTGACGTGCTGCTCGTCGACGCCGGGACCTGCGGTTGGGCCGCGTCCGGGCGCAACGGCGGGTTCTGCGCCGCCTCGCTGACCCACGGCCTCGCCAACGGCGTCGACCGGTTCCCGGACGAGGTCGGCGAGTTGGAACGCCTCGGCCGGGAGAACCTGGACGCCATCGCCGCCACCGTCGCCGCGTTCGACATCGACTGCGACTTCGAGCGCACCGGTGAGCTGGCCGTCGCCGTCGAGCCGTACCAACTCGACGGGCTGGCCGCCGACGCGGACCTGGCCCGTCGGTACGGGCACCGGGTGCGGCTGCTCGACCGGGACGAGGTGCGCGCGGAGGTGCACTCACCGACGTACCTGGGTGGGATGTTCGACGCCGACCGGGTGGCCATGGTGGACCCGGCGAAGCTGGCCTGGGGGCTGCGCCGCGCCTGCCTCGACCTCGGCGTACGCGTGCACGAGCACACCCGGGTCACCGGCCTGCGCGCCGACGGTGCCGCGCTGCACGCCAGCACCCTGGGCACCGAGCCCACCGCCCACCCGGCCGACACCCGGGCCGACGGCCGACCCGGCTCGGTGCGGGCGCGTCGGGTGGTGCTGGCCACCAACGCGTTCCCGCCGCTGCTGCGCCGACTGCGGGCGTACCTGGTGCCCGTCTACGACCACGTGCTGATGACCGAGCCGCTCACCCCGGCCCAGCGCGACGCCATCGGTTGGCGCAACCGGCAGGGGCTCGCCGACACCGCCAACCAGTTCCACTACTACCGGATCACCGCCGACGGGCGGATCCTCTTCGGCGGCTACGACGCCGTCTACCACTACGGCAACCGGGTCGCACCCGAGCTGGAGCAACGACCGGCCACCTTCACCACCCTCGCCCGCCACTTCTTCACCACGTTCCCGCAGCTCGCCGACGTGCGGTTCAGCCACCGCTGGGGCGGCGTCATCGACACCTGCACCCGGTTCTGCCCGTTCTTCGGCACCGCCTACGGCGGCCGGTTGGCGTACGCGGCCGGCTACACCGGCCTCGGCGTCGGGGCCACCCGCTTCGGCGCCCGGGTGCTGCTCGACCTGCTCGACGGTAAGAACACCCCGCTGACCCGACTCGACCTGGTTCGCCGCAAGCCACTGCCGTTCCCGCCGGAACCCGTCCGCGCGGTCGGCATCAATCTCACCCGCTGGTCACTGGCCCGCGCCGACGCGCGCGAGGGCCGGCGCGACCTCTGGCTCCGTACTCTCGATCGTTTCGGTTTGGGGTTTGATTCCTGATGCGTGTCCTCCTCGTCGGCGCCGGTGGCGTCGGCTCCGCCGCCGTAGCCATCGCCGCCCGACGAACCTTCTTCGAGACCATGGTGGTCGCCGACCACGACCCCGCTCGCGCCCAGCGGGCGGTCGCCGGGCACGGTGACCGCTTCGTCGCCGCCCAGGTGGACGCCGCCTCGGCGGACGCGGTCACCGCGCTCTGCCGGGAGCACCGGATCACGCACGTGCTCAACGCCGTCGACCCGCGCTTCGTCATGCCGATCTTCAACGGCGCGTTCGCAGCCGGCGCGGACTACCTGGACATGGCGATGTCGCTGTCGCACGCCGAGACCGGCGTGAAGCTCGGCGACGAACAGTTCGCACTGGCCGACACCTGGTCGACCGCCGGTCGGCTCGCGCTCTGCGGCATCGGGGTCGAGCCCGGCCTGTCCGACGTGTTCGCCAGGTACGCCGCCGACGAGCTGTTCAGTGAGATCGACGAGATCGGTGTGCGGGACGGGGCGAACCTCACCGTCGACGGGTACGACTTCGCGCCCTCGTTCTCCATCTGGACCACCATCGAGGAGTGCCTCAACCCGCCGGTCGTCTGGGAACGCGACCGGGGCTGGTTCACCACCGAACCGTTCTCCGAGCCGGAGGTCTTCCATTTTCCGGAGGGCATCGGGCCGGTCGAGTGCGTCAACGTCGAACACGAGGAGGTGCTGCTCATCCCGCGCTGGGTCGACGCTCGGCGGGTCACCTTCAAGTACGGCCTCGGCGACGAGTTCATCAAGGTGCTCAAGACACTGCACAAGCTCGGCCTGGACGCGGTCTCCCCGGTGCGGGTCCGCGGGGTCGAGGTCTCCCCGCGTGACGTGGTGGCCGCTAGTCTGCCCGACCCGGCCACGCTCGGCGCCCGGATGCGCGGCAAGACCTGCGCCGGCACCTGGGTACGCGGCCTCGGCCCGGACGGGCGACCCCGCGAGGTCTACCTGTACCACGTGGTCGACAACGAGTGGTCGATGCGGGAGTACGGGCACCAGGCGGTGGTCTGGCAGACCGCCGTCAACCCGGTCATCGCGTTGGAGTTGCTCGCCACCGGAGCGTGGGCCGGTGTCGGTGTGCTCGGGCCGGAGGCTCTGCCCCCGATGCCCTTCCTCGACCTGCTGAACGGATACGGGTCGCCCTGGGGCCTGCAGGAGCGGTGAACGCCTCCGGGTGACGGCATCGCGACAGTTTCGTCGCCGCGACGGGCGTCCGATCGCTCATCGAACCGGTGCATGGTGGTATGCGGTCTTTGGTGGTGCTGACACCCGCACGATCGGCCCTGCCCTGCCGGCCTGGTGGGTTGCCGCGCCTATCGACTCGTCCCCCGCAGGCGCGCCCACCGACCCGTCCCGGGAAGCGAAAGGCGCAGGTGACGAACGCGACGGTGGATATTGCACACGGTATTTGCGACGACACTCATCGCCGTGACGATGCAACCACCACAGAACCCGGGTCCGTCGTACCCGCCGCCGCCCGGCCAGCAGCCCCGGCCCAACTGGTTCCGTCGGACCACGCCTGCCGGTCGGGCGGCCGTGATCCTCGGCTCGGTGACCCTGTCGATCCTGCTGCTCTGCTGCACCGGCACCGCCATCGTCAGCGCGCTGACCGGCGAGCCGGAGCCGACCCAGACCGGCACCGCCGCCGAGCAGCCGCAGCAGCCCATCCTGGCGGCACCCGGCGAGCCGACCGAGGAGACGTCGTCAGCGGCTGCCACACCCTCCACTGTGCCCTCGTCGGCACCCCCGTCGGTGGAAGCCAGCGCGACCAGCGCGGCAGCCGCGCCCGTGGTGCAGGTGACGACGGTGACGGAGCGGGCCACCATCCGGTACGGCGAGCGGACCGTCAAGGACTCGTCGCTGGCCCAGGGCAAGCGGGTCGTGCGCACCAAGGGCGTGAACGGGGTACGGACCCTGACCTACGAGGTGACCACCACCGACGGGGTGACGACGGGCAAGAAGCTCGTCAAGTCCGCCGTGACGAAGCAGCCGGTGACCCAGGTCGTCGCCGTCGGCACCAAGAAGCCGCAGGCGTCGAAGTGCGACCCGAACTACAGCGGCTGCGTCCCGATCGCCAGCGACGTCGACTGCGCCGGTGGCAGTGGCAACGGCCCCGCCTACGTCAGCGGACCGATCAAAGTGATCGGCAGCGACATCTACGACCTGGACCGGGACGGCGACGGCACCGCCTGCGACTGATCCTCGTCACGGTAAGCGGTGCCGTCGGGTCGCGCCGTCCGACGGAACACCGGGGAGAGCGGTATACCTCTGAGTCATATCTATGCCTCGGCGGTATACCGCTCTCGGCACCTGTGGCTTCGGGCTCACGGGGCCAGGTGGGAGCGGATGAGGAAGCGGACGCCGTCGGGGGCTTCCAGGGAGAAGCCGCTGCCTCTGCCCGGCACCACGTCGACGGTCAGCGTGGTGTGTTTCCACAACTCCCACTGGGACGTCGACATCCAGAACTCGACCGGCTCAGCCACCCCGTCGACCGAGAGCGAGGCGAGCAGCACGTCGGACGCGCCGGTGCGGAACTCGCCCGCCGGGAAGCACATCGGGGCGCTGCCGTCGCAGCAGCCGCCGGACTGGTGGAACATCAGCGGGCCGTGCCGCCCCCGCAGCGACCGGATCAACTCGGCCGCGGCGGGGGTGACGGAGACGACCGGCATCAGAAGAAGCCGAGCTTCTTGGTGGAGTAGCTGACCAGCAGGTTCTTCGTCTGCTGGTAGTGCTCCAACATCATCTTGTGGTTCTCTCGGCCGATGCCGGACTGCTTGTACCCGCCGAACGCGGCGTGCGCCGGGTACGCGTGGTAGCAGTTGGTCCACACCCGCCCGGCCTGGATGGCCCGCCCGGCCCGGTAGGCGGTGTTCATGTCCCGGCTCCACACGCCCGCGCCCAGCCCGTACAGGGTGTCGTTGGCGATCTTCACGGCGTCGTCGAGGTCGGCGAAGGAGGTCACCGAGACCACCGGCCCGAAGATCTCCTCCTGGAAGATCCGCATCGAGTTGTCGCCCTCGAAGATGGTTGGCTCAACGTAGTATCCGCCCGACAAGTCGCCGCCCAGGTCGGCACGCGATCCTCCGGTCAGTACACGGGCGCCTTCCTGCCGGCCGATGTCCAGGTAGGACAGGATCTTCTCGAGCTGGTCGTTGGAGGCCTGCGCGCCGATCATCGTGTCGGTGTCCAGTGGGTGTCCCTGCACGATCTGCTCGGTGCGTGAGACCGCCGCCGCGAGGAAGTCGCTGTAGTGGCCCTGCTGGATCAGCGCCCGCGACGGGCAGGTGCAGACCTCGCCCTGGTTGAGGGCGAACATGGTGAAGCCTTCCAGCGCCTTGTCGAGGAAGTCGTCGGATGCAGCGCTGACGTCGTCGAAGAAGATGTTGGGGCTCTTGCCGCCCAACTCCAGCGTGACCGGTTTGATGTTCTCACTGGCGTACTGCATGATCAGCCGCCCGGTGGTGGTCTCGCGACGGACCACGTCCCGTACCCGGTGCGGGGCCGAGCCGGCGGTCAGGAACGCCTCGTGGGCGGCACCGACCTGCGCGATCCGCTCCGCCGGATCGACGCCGAACTCGAGGGCGAGCCACGGGTCAGCCATCGGGCGACCTCCTCGGCCCCCATCGTGACGCAGCTCACCCGCGAGCGCCAACCGCCGTGGTCGTCGGGGACGGACCACGCAGACGACGTGAGCCGGGAACGAAGCCGACATCCGCTGGCTGGCGATGGTTTGCCCGCTGGACACGCGCGTGGAGGATGGCTGCGGCGGGTGCTTACAGAACCCTTAACCCGGGCCTGCGACGGTATGCCGGGCAAGCCGAATGGGGGAGCGGACAAACGTGCGGGTGCTGGTGGCGGACGACGAACGGTTGTTGGCGGACACGGTGGCCGAAGGGCTGCGTCGCCTCTCGATGGCCGTCGACGTCTGCTACGACGGTGACGGTGCGTTGGAGCGGGTCGGGGTGAACCGGTACGACGTCGCGGTGCTCGACCGGGACATGCCGGGGCACACCGGTGACGAGGTGTGCCGCAGCATCGCCGACTCCCAGGTCGGCACCCGGGTCCTGCTGCTCACCGCTGCGGCCGGCATCCGGGACCGGGTGGAGGGGCTCGGCCTCGGCGCGGACGACTACCTGACCAAGCCGTTCGCCTTCGCCGAGCTGGTGGCCCGCGTGCAGGCCCTCGGGCGGCGGTCCACGCCGGCGTTGCCACCGGTGCTCTCCCAGGACGGTCTGGCGCTGGACGTGGGCCGGCACGTGGCCACCCGTGACGGCCGCCCGCTGGCGTTGAGCCCGAAGGAGTTCGCGGTGCTGCACGTGTTGCTGCGCGCGGACGGTCAGGTGGTCAGCGCCGAGGAGTTGCTGGAGCAGGCCTGGGACGAGTTCGCCGACCCGTTCACCAACGCCGTACGGGTCACCGTGATGACCCTGCGCAAGAAGCTCGGCGACCCGGCGATCATCCACACCGTTCCGAAGGCCGGCTACCGCATCGGCGGACCGGCGTGAGCTGGACGCCCCGACGTCGGGTGCTGCTGGTGGGCCTGCTGGCGCTGCTGGCCGGGCCGGTGCTGCCGGCGATGGGCAAGTGGCTGGCGGGGGTGACCTGGATCTGGGGGCAGCAGTTCTGTGACCTGCCGGTGCCCGGACTGAGCACCGTCTGCGCCGACGTGCGACCGACGGCGTTCGCGCTGCCCCTGGTGGCCGTGATCCTGGTGACGGTGTCCGCGCTGGCGGCGCTCTGGTTCGGCGCGGCGTGGTGCCTGCGCCCGGTCGCCGACCTGGCCGGGCCGATCGGTCACCTCGGCCCGCAGAACCTCGGTCACCGGATCCGGCCCCGGGGCCGCGACGAGCTGGCCCGGCTGTCCCGGGCGATCGACGAGATGATGGAACGCGTCTCCGCCGGGTACGAGGGGCAGCGCCGTTTCGCCGCGAACGCCTCACACGAGCTGCGTACCCCCCTCGCCGTGCAGCGGACACTCATCGAGGTCGGCATGGCCCGGACGCTCAGCGGTGAGCAGTTGGAGTTGTTGACCAGCCAGCTGTTGGAGACCAACGAGCGCAACGAACGCCTCATCGAGGGTCTGCTCGCGCTCAGCGAGAGTGACCAGGGCCTGCGCTCGCGGATCCCGCAGCGGCTCGACACGATCGTCGAGGGGGTGCTGGCCGGGTATCTCGACCGCGCCCGGGAGGCCGGGGTCACCATCGACACCCACCTCGTGCCCCGGGTCGTCGTCGGCGAGCGGGTGCTGCTGGAGCGCCTGGTCACCAACCTGGTGGAGAACGGCATCAAGTACAACCGGCCGGGCGGCTCGCTGACCGTCGTGGTGAGCGGCGTGCCCGCACTGTCGGTGGTCAACACCGGTCAACCCGTGCCGGCCGAGGCGGTGGCGGGTCTGTTCGAGCCGTTCCGCCGGCTCGCCCGGGACCGGACCTCGCAGGGCGGCGGGGCCGGTCTGGGCCTGGCCATCGCCCGCTCGATCACCCAGGCGCACGACGGCATCATCGCGGCCCGGCCCGCCGAACACGGCGGCCTGCGGGTCGACGTTCAGCTACCCGCAGTGACCTGACACTTCCACCCACCTTCCCGGGGTCCACGTACCGCTGGATCCCGCCCGTGGTGTGCCCTAAGAAGGAGAGACGATGTCACGCACCGTTGGCCAGACCCGGGCCGATGTCGAGGAGGCCAGCCGCTGGCTTGCCGGCCGCGTGGTCCGCACACCAGTGCTGCGGTCCCCGGTGATCGACGAACTCGCCGGAGCCCGGGTCCTGCTCAAGGCGGAGAACCTTCAGCACGGCGGCTCGTACAAGATGCGTGGCGCACTGCGCGCTGTGGGTCGCCTCGCCGCGGCCGGGCACACCGGGGTGATCGCGCAGAGCACCGGCAACCACGCGGTGGCGGTGGCGTTGGCGGCCCGACAGCACGGCCTCGCGGCGACAGTGGTGCTGCCGGTCGACGCGGCAGCGACGAAGGTCGACCGGGCCCGCGCGGCGGGGGCGCGGGTGGTGTTCGCCGGCACCGCCGTCGAGGAGCGGGTGGCGGTGGCCAACGGGCTCAGCGACGACAGCGGTCACCCCGTCGTCGACGCGTACGACCACCCGGACGTGATCGCCGGGCAGGGCACGGCGAGCCTGGAACTGATCGAGGACGCCGAGCGTGCGGGGACGCCGTTGGACGCGCTCGTCGTACCGGTCGGTGGTGGTGGCGGGGTGGCCGGCGGGTGCCTGGCCGCCGCCGGCACCGGCATCGAGGTGTACGGCGTGGAGCCGGTGGGCTGCGACTCGCTCGCCCGCAGCCTGGCGGCGGGTGTCCGGGTGCCGGTCGCACCGGCGCCCACCATCGCGGACGGGCTGCGGCCGTCCTGTGTGGGTGAGCTGCCGTTCGCCATCGTGCGGGACAGGCTGCGCGGCGTCGTCCGGGTCGACGACGACGAGATCGCGGCGGCGTTCCGGCTGATCCTGACCGAACTCAAGGTGGTCGCCGAGCCGTCCGGCGCGGCGGCCCTGGCCGGCGCACTCCGCCTGGCGCCGGTGAAAGACCGGCAGCGGACGGTCGGCGTGGTGCTGACCGGCGGAAACGTGGAGGCGGCGTTGGTGGCCCGGTTGATGGCACCCCGGTCCGCCGACCTGACCCGGGAAGGGGCGGCGGCGTGAGCGCGCCAGTTCGGATCGGCATCCTGTTCGGTGGGCCGTCGGCGGAGCACGAGGTGTCGTGTGCGTCCGCGCTCGGGGTGGCCCGGGCGCTTGCCGGTGGCGGCTACCGCACCGTCGCCATCGGTGTCACCCGCGCCGGCGGTTTCCGGCTGATGCCCGACGCGCTGCTGGCCGAGTTGCGCGACCGGCCGGCCGGCGAGCGGGCCATCGACGACCAGCTGGTGGTGAGCGGGCCGGCCGTCGAGCTGCGGGCCGGTCCGCGTCCGGGCGTCGTGCAGGTGTCCGCCGGTAACGCCCCCGGCGCTGTGCACGCCGAGCTGGACGTGCTCTTCCCGGTGCTGCACGGCCCGTACGGGGAGGACGGTGTGGTGCAGGGGCTGCTGGAGTCGCTGAACGTGCCGTACGTGGGCTGCGGCATCCTCGCCTCGGCGGTGGGCATGAACAAGGTGGCGATGAAGCGGGCGCTGCGCGCCGAGGGCATTCCCGTCACCCCGTACGTGGCGTTCGACGCGCACACCTACCGGACGGTCGACGACCCGGAGAAGCTGGTGACCGGGCTGAGCCGCCCGCTCTTCGTCAAGCCGGCCAGCATGGGTTCGTCGATCGGCATCTCACGCGTCGGCGAGGGCGACGACCTGGCCGCCGCCGTGCGGGAGGCGCTCCGCCACGACCAGTTGGTCATGGTCGAGCAGGGGGTCGCCGGCCGGGAGCTGGAGTGTGCGGTGCTCGGCGGCTGGCGTCCCGAGGCGTCGGCGGTGGGCGAGGTGCGGGTCACCGGCGGCTGGTTCGACTACCAGCAGAAGTACTTCGGCGACGACGACCCGATGATCGTCCCCGCCGTGCTGCCGGACGAGGTGACCGCGCGGGTCCGTGAGCTGTCGCTGCGCGCGTTCGCCGCGATCGGCGGCTGGGGTCTGGCCCGGGTCGACTTCTTCTACGCCGAGACGACCGGCGAGCTGTACGTCAACGAGCTGAACACGATGCCCGGCTTCACCGCGCACTCGATGTACCCGAAGGTGTGGGCCGCCGTCGGGGTCAGCTACCGGGAGGTGGTGGACCGTCTCGTCGAGTTGGCCCGGGTCCGGCACGCGGAACGGTCCGCGAGCACGGTGGGGAGCCTCGGATGATCCTGCTCTCCGATCCCCGGGTGGCGGCAGTGCCCAGCGCCGACGACGGCGACGAGTTCGTGGACCTGCGGGAGGTGCCGGAGCTGCGGCTCGACGGCCGGGCGGCCGACCCGGCCGGGGCGTACGCCCGGCTGCGCGCCGGTGTGGTGGACCGCCTGCTCGCCGCGCAGCGTGCCCTGCCCGGTGGGCTGCGTCTTCTGATGGTCGAGGGCTACCGGCCGTACCGGGCGCAGCTGGCCATCTTCACCGGCTACCGGGACGAGCTGCGCCGACGACACCCGGACTGGTCGCCGGAGCGGCTGCACCGGGAGACCACCAAGTTCGTCTCACCGGTCGAGGTGGCCCCGCACAGCACCGGCGGCGCGGTGGACCTGACGCTCTGCACCGACGACGGGGTGGAGGTGGATCTGGGCACGGCCATCGACGCCACCCCGGAGGACAGCGCCGACGCCTGCTTCACCGACGCCCCGGCGATCGTCGGCACCGCCCGTCGGCACCGGCAGATCATGGTGGACGCGCTGGGCGGCGCGGGGATGGTGAACTACCCGACGGAGTGGTGGCACTGGTCGTACGGCGACCGTTACTGGGCGCTGATCACCGGCGCGTCGTGTACCCGGTACGGGCCGGTTGACCTGGCCGCCGCCCGATCGGTACCGGTGCCGGCTGAACGGTAGGGCGCTGCGGCCCGTACCAGGTGGGTGAAGACACCACCGAGGACGGGAGTGACGGCGATGAGGGTGCAGCGCAGGCACGTGCTGGCGGCGAGCGTGGCGGTGCTCGCCGCGGTGGGTGTGTCGGTGGGGACCAACTTCGGGTTCGCCGACACCGCCCCGGCCCGGTCGTCGGTCTGCTCCGGCTCGGTCACCTTCTCGGCGGAGGGCGGGGCGCCGGCGGCGACGAGCGACCGGTTCCCGGTGGGTACCCGGCTGCGGGTGACGAACCTGGACAACAACCGGGCGGCCACGGTGACGGTGACCGGCCCGTCGGGCAGTTGCGTGCTGCTCAACGCGGCGGCGATGGAGCTGGTCCGGGAACCGGGGAAGAACGTGATCCGCCGCAACGTGGTGGAACGCGTCGACGGCGCCGCGCCGCCCGCCGGCGCTCCGGCCCCCGGCACGGTCCGCCCCGGCGCCGCGTCGCCCCCCGCCTCCGGACCGGCGCCCCGGTCGGCGTGCACCGGGGCGATCACCTTCTTCGAGGAGGCCGCCGGGCCGGCGGCAACCAGCGGGCAGTTCCCGGTGGGGACGCGGCTGCGGGTGACCAACCTGGACAACAACCGCTCCACCACGGTGACGGTGACCGGCCCGTCGGGCAGTTGCGTGCTGCTCAACGCGGCGGCGATGGAGCAGATCCGCGAGCCGGGCAAGAACCTGGTGCGCCGCAACACCGTCGAGGTGCTGCGCTGACGTCAGCGGAGGGGCCCGCGCACCGGGCCCCTCCGCCGCTCAGCCACTCAGCCGAAGGCGGCGTCGAGCAGGTCCGCGCCCCGGTTGAGCTGTGCGTCGGGGATCACCAGCGGGGGTAGGAGGCGCAGCACGTTCCCGTACGTGCCGCAGGTCAGGGTGAGCAGGCCCGCGGCGTGACAGGCCGCCGAGATCGCCGCGGTGGCGACCGGGTCGGGGGTGAGCGTGCCCGGCAGCACCAGCTCCACGGCGAGCATCGCGCCCCGGCCGCGTACCTCGGCGACCCGGGGGTCCCGCGCGGCGATGGCCCGTAGCCGGGGGACCAGCACCGACTCGATCCGTCGGGCCGCCCCGGCCAGGTCCAGCTCGTGCATGGTCTCGATGGTGGCGAGCGCGGCGGCGCAGGCGAGCGGGTTGCCGCCGTACGTGCCGCCGAGCCCGCCCACGTGCACCGCGTCCATCAGCTCGGCCCGACCGGTCACCGCGGCCAGCGGCAGGCCACCGGCGATGCCCTTGGCGAGTGTCACCAGGTCGGGTTCGACGCCCTCGTGCTGGCAGGCGAACCAGTCACCGGTCCGGCAGAAGCCGGTCTGGATCTCGTCGGCGACGAGGACCACCCCGGCCGCCGTGGCCCAGGCACGCAGCGCGGGCAGGAAACCCGGCGCGGGTACGACGAAACCACCCTCACCCTGGATCGGCTCGATGAGCAGCGCGGCGACGTTCTCCGCGCCGACCTGCTTCTCGATCATCTCGATCGACCGGGCCGCCGCCTCCGCGCCGGAGAGCCCACCATCACGCAGCGGGTACGACATCGGCACCCGGTAGATCTCCCCGGCGAACGGCCCGAACCGGTGCTTGTACGGCATGTTCTTCGCGGTCAACGCCATGGTCAGGTTGGTCCGGCCGTGGTACGCGTGGTCGAACACCACCACCGCCGGCCGACCGGTGGCGTGCCGGGCGACCTTCACCGCGTTCTCCACCGCCTCAGCACCGGAGTTGAACAACGCCGAACGCTTCTCGAACCCGCCCGGCGTCAGCGCGTTGAGGTGCTCGCACACCGCCACGTACGACTCGTACGGCGCGACCATGAAACAGGTGTGGGTGAACCGTTCGACCTGCGCCCGGACCGCCTCGACCACCTTCGGGGCGGAGTTGCCGACGCTGGTCACCGCGATGCCGGCGGCGAAGTCGATCCACTCCCGGCCGTCGACGTCGGTGATCGTCCCGCCGGCGGCACTGTCCACGTAGGACGTGATGACGCTGCCGACGCCCCGGGCGACGGCGTCGCCGCGCCGCTTGTGCAACTCTTCCGAGGACGGCATGGGTTCAGCCCTCGATGTTGTGCATGACGTGCTTGATCCGGGTGTAGTCCTCCAGGCTGTAGACCGACAGGTCCTTGCCGTGACCGGAGTGCTTGAAGCCACCGTGCGGCATCTCCGAGACGAACGGGATGTGCGTGTTCACCCAGACGCAGCCGAAGTCGAGCCGTCGGGTCATCCGCATCGCCCGGCCGTGGTCCTTGGTCCAGACCGAGGCGGACAGGCCGTAGTCGACGCCGTTGGCCCAGCGCACCGCCTCGTCCTCATTGGTGAAGCGCTGCACGGTGATGACCGGACCGAACACCTCGTCCTGGATGATCTCGTCGGCCTGCCGCAGCCCGGAGACCACGGTCGGGGCGTAGAAGTAGCCGCGCTCGCCGTGGCGGGACCCACCGGTCTGGATCGCCGCGTGGTCCGGCAGCCGGTCCACGAAACCGCTGACCCGGGCGAGCTGGTTGGCGTTGTTCAGCGGGCCGTAGAGCACGTCGGCGTCGTCCGGCGCGCCGGTCCTGGTGGTGCGGGCCTGCTCGGTGAGCGCCGCGACGAAGTCGTCGTGGACGCCCGGCCCGGCCAGCACCCGGGTGGCCGCCGTGCAGTCCTGCCCGGCGTTGAAGTAGCCACCCAACGCGATGGCCTCGGCCGCCGCCGCAACGTCCGCGTCGTCGAAGACGACCACCGGGGCCTTGCCGCCCAGCTCCAGGTGGGTCCGCTTCAGGTCGGGGGCCGCGGCGGCGGCGACCTCCATGCCCGCGCGGGTCGAGCCGGTGATCGACACCAGCTGCGGGGTCGGGTGCGACACGAGGGTACGACCGGTGTCCCGGTCGCCGCAGACCACGTTGAACACCCCCGGCGGGAAGAACTCGGCGGCGATCTCGGCGAGCAGCAGCGTCGACACCGGGGTGGTGTCCGACGGCTTGAGCACCACGGTGTTGCCGGCCGCGAGCGCCGGGGCGATCTTCCAGACCGCCATCATCAGCGGGTAGTTCCACGGCGTGACCTGCGCGCAGACGCCGATCGGCTCCCGCCGCACGTACGAGGTGTGCCCGGCCAGGTACTCCCCGGCGGAGCGCCCCTCCAGCATCCGGGCGGCACCGGCGAAGAACCGGAACTGGTCCACCGCCGGGGGAAGCTCCTCCTCTGCGGTGAGCTGCCGGGGCTTGCCGGTGTTGCGCACCTCGGCGTCGACCAGTTCGGCGGCGCGCGCCTCCACGGCGTCGGCGAGCTTGAGCAGCGCCCGCTGCCGTTCGGCGGGGGTGACCTCCCGCCAGCTCTCGAACGCGGTGGCGGCGGCGTTCATCGCCGCGTCCACGTCGGCAGCCACGGAGACCGGGGCCTGGGCGAACACCTCACCCGTGCAGGGGTCGACCAGATCGGCGTAGCCGCCGTCGGCCGGGTCGACGTAGGAGCCGTTGACGAAGTTGCGCAGCTGCTGCTGGTCACTCATGAGGGTTCACTCCGAGGGGGCCGGGGGCGCGGTTCTGCGGCGGTTATCGCAATCTCTCTGCCATCTTCGCTACCGAATTCGCGGCAGACAAGGGTTATCGCGACTGTTTCCGTCGGCTGATCACTCGGCTACGCTGCTCGGCGTGGAGCCCGCCCCCTTCTTCGTCGCCTCCCTACCCGCCACCGGCGAGGGTGAGCTGACCGTCCACCACCCGTACGACGGACGCCCGGTGGGGCGTACCACATTCGCCACGCCCGACCAGGTCGCCGCCGCCGTCGCCGCTGCGGCCGGGGTGGCCGCGCACGCCGCGGCCCTGCCCGCGCACGCCCGCGCGGCGGCCCTCGACCACGTGTCCCGGCGGCTCGCCGAACGCGCCGCCGAGATCGCCGCACTGATCACCGCGGAGAACGGCAAGCCGCTCAAGTGGGCCCGCGCCGAGGTCGGTCGGGCCGTGTCGACCTTCCGGTGGGCAGCCGAGGAGGCCCGACGCTTCTCCGGGGAGCTGCAACGACTCGACACCGACCCGGCTGCCGGCGGGCGGATCGCGCTGGTCCGGCGGGTGCCGAGAGGCCCGGTGCTGGGCATCACGCCGTTCAACTTCCCGCTCAACCTCGTCGCGCACAAGGTGGCGCCGGCCATCGCCGTCGGCGCGCCGATCATCGTCAAGCCCGCGCCCGCGACGCCCCTGACCGCGCTGCTGCTCGGCGAGCTGCTGGCCGAGACCGACCTGCCGGCCGGGATGTTCTCGGTGCTGCCGCTGCCCAACGACCGGGCCGCCGAACTGGTCACCGAACCCCGGCTGCCGGTGGTGTCGTTCACCGGTTCCGGTCCGGTCGGCGCGGCCATCCGCCGCGCCGCGCCGCAGAAACACGTGACGCTGGAGTTGGGCGGCAACGCCGCAGCGGTGCTCTGCGCGGACTGGACCTCCGACGAGGACCTGGACTACGCCGCGCAGCGCATCGCGACGTTCGCCAACTACCAGGCCGGCCAGTCGTGCATCGCCGTGCAGCGGGTGTACGTGCACCACGCCCGCTACGCCGATTTCCTGCCCCGGCTGGTGGCCGCCGTGCGTGGGCTGCGCACCGGCGACCCCACCTCCGAGCTGACCGACGTCGGACCGATGGTGTCCGAGGACGCGGCCCGCCGGGTCGAGACGTGGGTCGCCGAGGCCGTCGCCGCCGGCGGCACCGTCGAGGTGGGCGGCCTGCGCGCAGGTGCCACCTACCCCCCGACCGTCCTCACCGGCGTCCCGGCGGACGCCAAGGTCGTGGCCGAGGAGGTGTTCGGGCCGGTGCTGGTGGTCGCCCCGGTCACCGACGACCAGGCCGCGTTCGCCGCGGTCAACGACTCGGCGTACGGCTTGCAGGCCGGCGTCTTCACACGGCGGCTGGACGTGGCCTTCGCCGCCGCCCGCGCGCTGGAGGTGGGCGGGGTGATCGTCGGCGACGTGCCGTCGTACCGCGCCGACCAGATGCCGTACGGCGGGGTGAAGGGCAGCGGCGTCGGCCGGGAAGGGCTGCGCAGCGCGATGGACGACTACACCGAGCCCCGGGTCATGGTGCTGACCGGCCTCGCGCTCTAGGAGGCGGCCCCGCCCCCGGCTAGTCGGCCTGCCAGGTGCCGTCGTCGCCCACCCGGGCGGGGGCGCGGCCGAGCAGCAGGGCGGTCAGCGCGGCGTCGACGGTGTCGCCGAGGAACCACTCGCCGGACTGGTCGAGCGCGAACACCCGGCCGCGCTCGTCCACCGCCAGGATGCTGTCCTGCTGCTCGGTGCCGATCGGGAAGAGGCGCACACCGAGCACCGCGCCGAAGTCCGCGAGGGTGTCGGCGGTGTGCGCGATGGCGTGCGGACGGATGTCGAACCGTGAGATCCACACCTGCTCGCCCCGGCCGCGCCGCGCCCCGACCAGACTGGGGAACGCGGTGAGCGCCTCCACGGCGGCGGGGAAGACCTCGTGCCGATGGTTTCGCCCCGGCACCGACGTGACGTCCCGTACGGCGGCAGCGGCCATGATCTGGTCGCCGATGTGTGGTCGCCACCCGGCCGCGACCAGCGCGTTGGCGACCGCCGGGGGAAAGCGCCCAGGATCGGGATCAGGCGCCTCCGGCGCGGTCCAGGTTTCGGTGAAGGCGCGGGCCGACTCCGGCAGGACGTTCGCCCGGACCAGGAAGGCGACGCACGAGTCGCAGGGCCGATCGGCCGGCCCACCGGCGGGATCACCCGGCTCACGGATCCGGAAGATCTCGAAGCGGGCCTTGCCCAGGAGCGCCGCCGCCTCGGCCCTCCCCATCGGAGCGATGCCCTCGGCGGCGCGGCGGTGGTCGTACTCGTGCAGGACGTCGGAGACCACGATCAGCTCGGCGTGAGCCTCCCCGCCGCGCACCAGCTCGCCGGGAGGCAGCTGGGCCAGATAGTCGCGGACCAGCGGGTGGTGGTTGAGTGGCACGTCGGCCCTCGTGCCCTGGGCCGTCCAGATCCGTCCGTCGATGGTCAGGTGCGCGGCGGTGTTCGGGGTGACGCCCCGGCTTATCTCCCGCAGCAGCACCGTCGACGGGTCGACGGTGCTGGGCGCGGTCGGCCCGTCGGGCTGGCTACGCCGGTACATCTCCGCCACCACGGTGCTCGGCACCCGGGGCCACGTGGTGACAGTGCCGGTCTGCTTGTCGATGACCGTCGTCGGCAGGTCGCCCGGCACCGTGCGCACCTCGCCGGGCACGACGGACGTGATGACGTAACCCAGGTCGAACTCGTCGACCATCGCGCTGCACTCGTGGCCGAGCCGCTGCGAGTCGCGGCGGGCCCAGGTGGCGGCGAGCTGCTCGGCCTGTTGACGGTCGATCACGCATTGAAACTACCGGACTACACGGATCGATGGCAGCCGGTATCGTTTCGCTCTACCGACGGTGACGGGAGGGGCGGCGGTGGACGCACAGGCGGACCGGGACGTCAATCGCGAGCTACGGGCCCGATTCGACGACATCTATGGGCAGTACCAGCAGCTCAGGTCCGGTTTGGACACCCTTCAGGCGCGGCTCGAAGCGCTGCGGGTGACCCGGCGGTCGGCCGACGGGCAGGTGACGGCGACCGTCGGCGCGCAGGGCCAGTTGATCGAGGTCGAGCTGACCACCGCCATCTACCGGGACCGGGACGCCCTGGCGCTCGGCCAAAAAATCACCGAAACGATCCGGGCCGCCGCGACCGCCGCCGCCGACGCCACCAGCGACCTCGTCGCCGAGAGCATGCCGGCCGGCTCCGGGGCCATGGACTTCCTCAGGACAGGCGACTACGCCACGCTGCTCGGTCGGGCCGACGCCGTCCTCGGCAAGGGTGAGGCGACGGCATGACCGACGGGCAGCTCTGGCTCGATCCGTCCCGGGCCCGCCGGGGCGGTGCCGATCTGGCGCTCGCCGGCGAGGCGGTGACGGCCCGTCGTGCGGCGGAGGGGGGCGCCATCGAGACCGCCAGCGGTGCCCGGCCCTGGGGGCGCGACGACATCGGCGCCGCCTTCGAGCGCAACTACCGCGGGTTCGAACAGACCGTGCTGCGCGCCTGGGCGGGCGTCGGGCACCGGCTCACCGAACTGGGCGGCGATGTGGTCCAGTCCGTCGACGCGAGCGTGCAGACCGACGCCGCCAACGCCACCCGCCTCGGTCGGGCCGCCGACCGGCGCTGACAACCGGCGATCTGAGATGAGCGTGCTGCCGAGCCCCATCCCGCACCCACTGGACCACGCTCCCTGGGACGTGCCCGGCTGGATCTACGAGGCCCTCGACTGGGTGGTCGGCGTGCAGTGGCCGGAGGGCAACGAGCGGGCCGTGTGGGACGTTGCCGACCAGTGGTACGCGGTCGCCTCCGTGCTCGCCGGGCCGCACGCCGACGCCGCCACGGCCGCCGCCGAGGTGCACAGCGGATACGGCGGTGTCGGAGCTGTCGGCGCGGCGTTCGAGGCGGCCTGGCGCAGGCTCGCCGAGGACACCGACGCGCCGCTTCCCGTACTGCTCGCCGTCACGGCCGACCTGGGCCGACTGGTCGAGGAGTGCGGGTGCGACATCGAGGGCGCCAAGCTGGAAGTCTGGATCGAGCTGGGCATCCTGGTCATCGAGTTGCTCACCGTGGCGGTGGCGGCGGTGCTGACCGCCGGTGCCGCAACCCCGGCCGCCGGCGCGGCGATCACCGCCACCCGGCTGCTGGTTCACCAGATCTTCAAGCGGCTGATGGGCCAACTGGCCAGCAAATCCCTCAAACACGGGCTCAAGGAGGCCGGCGAACGGGCCGCCAAGGAGGTCGCCCGAGGGGGCGCACGCGGGTTCGCCAAGCGGGCCGCCCGCGAAGGGCTGGAGGAGGCCACCGAGGAGGCCGGGGTCACCCTGGCCACCCAGGCGTACCAGAACTCCACCGGCCGGGCCCACGGCCTGGACCTGACCGATCTCGGCGCCTCGGCGGTCGGTGGGCTCGCCGGCGGGGCGGTGGCCCCGCTGGCCGGCCTGGGCCGGCACGCGACCGGGCGGGCGGCGCGAGTCGGGGAGCACCTGGGGCGGGAGATGACCGGCGAGGTGCTCGCCGAGGGCGCGGCGAGCCTGGCCACCGGTCAGGGCCTGACCTCGATGGAGGACGTGGCGCGCGCCGCCGCGTCCGGGGCCACCGGTTCGGCGACCGGCCAGACCGACCACGCGCTACGCGCCCGGCTCGACGCCCAGGCGAATGCCCTGGCGGGAGCATCGCTCGCTGGTCCATCCCTCCCGTCGGTGCTGCCCGATGCGGAGGATGTGGCCTCTGCGGGGGCGTCCTCCTCCGTCAATGCCGCGTCTACGGGGGCGGTGCCCTCTGTGGCGGGGCTCTCTGTGACGGAGATGCCTTCTTCGGCCGCGGTGCCGTCCTCGGCGGGGACTGCTGCTGAGGCGGCGGCGGTGCCGTCTGCGGTGGGCGCCGCGTCCTCGGTGGCTGCCGATGGTGTGGCTTCGGGTGGTCCGGTTACGGCTGGGGTCGTGCCCGTGCAGGCCACGGAGACCGTCGACGTGTCGTCGCCGGACCAGCCGGCTGTGCCGACGTCCCCGGGCGCCGAGCAGTCGTCGGCGTCACCTGTCACGCCCGACGGACAGACGTCGGCACCGGTCCCGGTCGGTGTGGTGTCCGAGATGGACCCGTCGGCACTGCCGACCGAGGCGGCGCCGTCCACTCCCGGGCCGATCGAGGAGAGAGTGGGCGTACCGCACCCGGCCATGGCCGACCCCACGCTCTCGGCCGCGCCGCTTGCCGGCACTGTCGAGCCGAACGGTGGCCCGGCTGCCACCGGTGGAGCCCCGCCGCACCCCGGCAACTCGCCGCACGTCACTCCCTCAGGGCCGAACGCCTGGTCTCCGACGACCGGCCCCTCCGCACCGACGCTCACCCCCGGCCTCGCGACGCCGGTCACCTACGGCGTCCCGAGCACCACCAACACGTCGCCGCCGGTCGCCCCCACCCCGGCGGTGGTGGGTCGATCCGCCGTGCCGCCGCGTGCCCCGACGCGGGAGACACCGGCACCGGTGCGCGCACCCGAGCATCCGGCCCGGGGACGGGCGTCGGTCCCCGTCGACGTGGCCGCGTTCGGTGCCCCGTCGGTGCACGATCCCGACCCCGACGACTCGTACGCGGCGCAGTGGGCCGCCGCGGCGGAAGCCGCCGAGCGGCGGCGCTATCAGGACCACTACGAATCACTGCGCATCGGGTTCGAGACCAACCGCCGGCAGACCGAAGCCGCCCGCCTGCGTACCCGCGCCGTGGAGCACGACCGTCGCACCGTCGAGTACGCCACCTACGCCCGACAACTGCACCAGGCCGGCAACCGGCTCTGGGCCGACGGATGGCAGCGCGCCGCGAACGAGGAGGCCCGCGCGTACGCCGAATGGCGTGACCTGGCCGACGCGGTGCTGGCCGGCAGCGCGGCCCCGTCGGTGGTGGACGTCAGCGTCACCTTCGAGTACGCCAACCGGGATGTGGGCGCGCTCGCGCTCGGGGCGGTGGAGACCGCCGGCCCGTCCAGGCTCACCGGCGACGACGATCCGCCGCCGATCGACGACTCCCGGCCGTACGGGCAGCCCGGAGGACTGCGTCCACCGCTCGCCCTGCACCAGGTGGACGTGGAACGGCAGATGCCCCGCGAACCGGACGGCACCGTCATCCGCACCGCCGACCCCCGGCAGGGCGGCTGGTTCCGGCTCCTCAACGACGGCGGTCCCGCCGCCGACGCCACCCGGGGCATCAACTGCCTGGACTGCACGCTGTCGCTCTTCGAGACCTGGGTGCACGGGCGACCCCGCGTCTCGGCACCGCGCACCTTCGACGGCTACCTCGACGGCGACATCAGGCGTCCCATCCGTGGCGAGGCAGGCGGCCCCGGCCGGGTCGAGGACGTGACCGGCGGGCGCTTCCAACAACTCGTCGCCCCGACGTCCGGCGAACGAACGGACGCAGCGCAGGCGCGGCAGGCCGCCGACCGGGGCTACCGCAACCTGCACGACCAACTGCTGCTGGGCGGCCACGGCAGCTACTCGTTCCTGGTCACCGAGTGGGCACACGGTGGTTCGCACGCCTGGGTGGCGCTCAACCAGAACGGCACGATTCTCTACGTGGACCCGCAGAACGGCGCGGTCCGGGACCGGCCGCTCTACCCGGACGTGGTTGGCATCGACGCGCTGGTGCTGAGCGGGGACGGCCGACCGATGCCGCTCGGCGGCCTGCCCCGGGGCCGGTTCAGCGAACGGCCCGACCTGCCGGATCACCCACCGACGTACGACGACGGCGGGCACGGCGACCCGTACATCAACCGGATGTACCTGCTCCTCGACGGCCCTGGCTCGGCGCAACACCCGGACGGGCCAGCCGGAGATCCGACTGCCGCACACGAGCGGGGTGATCCAGCCGACGAGTTGGCGCAACTGACCGCAGGCGAGTTGGCCGCTCTGACCGAGCTTCGGCAGCGCGCCCTGATGGCCGCCGATCGAGTCGAAGAGGCTCTAGATCAGGTCGGGCGTAACGTGACAGAGAGCCTGAGTCTTGAAGAGCCGGTGCAGTTGCGCGACCGCGCCGCTCGCGTCAAAGGGCTGGGTTCGCTGGCACGTAAGTTCGTCGATGAGGCGCGCGGCTCGAACATTGGGGTTGAGGAGTTCTCGCAGACGGTGAACGACGTCCTCCGGTTCCTGTTCGAGATGCCACCCGGGGCGAACTACCTGCGGGGCGTTCAGTTGGTGCTCGCGGGCCTCACCGACGCGGGATTCTCCGTCCCGAGGCCGGATCTCAAGAACTTCTGGCGGGCGGGTAACAGGTTCTACGGATTCAACTGCACCCTCCGCACTCCCGACGGGCTCCTCGTCGAACTGCAGTTGCACACACGTGACTCGCGGGAGGCGTGGATGCGGACCCACGGCGACTACGAGATCCTGCGCCGGGTCTCGAACCGGCCGGAGGAGCATGTGCACGCCTTCCTGCGGATGCTTGCGGCGAACCGTGAGCGCCGGATGTCGGAGTCCGTTCCGGACGGCTTGGCCGCAGAGTTCCCGACGAAGGACGCGAGCTTTGCCAAGTGGTTGAGCCAGAGCGGAGATGCCTGGCCGAGGTATCGGTCGTGGCTCGACCGTCAAGGGATCAGCTTTTCCCAGGTAGTGCACGATTTGGGCTTGAGCTCTTCCGATTTCCCCATTGCGGCGGACGTCGTCACCAAGTTGGAGAAAGAGATTGTTGACGTATTACGTGATCTACCGGAATGACGAGAGGGTCGGAGGGCCAGCCGGGCTCTTCGTCATGGATGTAGGCGCAGGTAACGCGATCCTCTGGGATCACCGCAGCGGACGCTGGGCCTTCGATCCAGCGCTCGTCGTGCGTTTTGTCAACGACTATCGAAACATGGACCGTTTCGAAACCGTTGATCGGGCGACGGCTGAGAGAGTGGCTGAGACTGTCAGCGGGGGTCGTGCGCTGCCCGACGAGGACGACATCCGAGCCATGTTCGTGCCCGACCCCAGCGCGGGCGGCCCGCAGCCATCCGGTCGACAGTGATTGGTGTGCGAATGAGCAGGCAGTCGAGGCGGGCCGGGATCCCGGCCGACAGCGGTGCGCATGGGTCGGGCGGTGGGTCGAGAGGGTCGTGACGAGTGAGGGCTTGCCTGACCGCGCGTCGTCCGGCTGGAAGCCGCGTTTGGTGGGGCAGGGCACTGGTGGCGCCGAATAAGATCGACGCATGGCGAAATCTGGCACGAAGGGCATCAGGTCGACTGTCTGGGCCTGGCCGGTCGGCATCCTGGTCGGCCTGGCTGTCGGCATTCCGGTGTTCGGGGCGAAGGGTGGGGTCGCCTTCGGTGTCGCCACCGGCATTGTTGTCGCGCTCGGCCTGGGTTTGATCAGGGGTCGGGCCGACGGCGACGGTGCCCGGGGCGGCCCGCACGGCAGGGCTGCCGGAGGTGGCGGCGATGCGTCGGGTCGAGGGTGATCGACTCCGGTTTCTTGAAATCGGGGCATCCAAGTCCGGGGGATAGCCCGACTTTCATGATGTCGAGTGGATCATGGCGGGCCGTGCACGCAGCGGGCGTGCCGCACGCAGCGGGCGTGCCGCACGCAGCTCGCACGGCGGGCGTGGGGGCGGTGGCGCCGGGCAGTGTTGCCGAGGCGGTGGCCGTACAGGAGGAGTTGCGGCCTCTGGTGGACCTGGTCGGGCCGGGGCCGAGCGCGCCCGCGACGGTGGCCGGCCTGGACGTCGCGTACGCCGAGGATGGTGACCTGCTGGCGGCGGCCGTGACGGTCCTGGACGCCCGGACCCTGGCGGTGGTGGACTCCGCGGTCGGCGTGGGGCGACCCGCGTTCGACTACGTTCCGGGGTTGTTCGCGTTCCGTGAGGTGCCCGCGTTGCTCGATGCGCTCGACCGCCTGACCACCATTCCGGACCTGCTGGTCTGCGACGGGCACGGGCTGGCCCATCCGCGCAGGTTCGGGCTCGCGTGCCACCTCGGGGTGGTCACCGGGTTGCCCGCGATCGGGGTGGGGAAGACGCCGCTGGTCGGGACGTGGGATCCGCCGTCCGCCGAGCGGGGTTCCTGGTCGTCGTTGCGGGACGGTGGTGACGTCGTCGGCCGGGTGCTGCGGACCCGGGACGGGGTGAAGCCGGTCTTCGTCAGCGTCGGGCATCGGATGAGCCTGGAGAACGCGACAGCGCAGGTGCTGGCGTTGACCCCGCGCTACCGCCTGCCGGAGACCACCCGCACCGCCGACCGACTGTGCCGCGACGCCCTCGCCGAGGCGGAGCGGGCCGGCTGATGCCGGGAGCAGCCCGGCCCACCGGGGCGGAGCGGGCCCGCTGATGCCGGGAGCAGCCCAGCCCACCGGGCCGGAGCGGGCCGGCTGACGCAGAGGCGGGCCACCGGGCCGGAGCAGGCCGGCTGACGCCCGGACCGGCGGGCTGATCGGCTGGTCAGCCGGGCCGGTGGGGCGGGCGGTAAACCGTAACGCCGCACACATCCGGGCCGCTCTATGACCGATGGGGTGGGCCGGCCGGTAGTAGCCTGACCTGCGGACCCCACCCGGGGAGGACGGCGAGGTGATCATGACAGTGCGTCGACGCGTGGCACGGCTGGCGACGGTCTGCGGTCTGGCAGGCGGTCTGGTGCTGCTCGGTGCGTCGCCGGCGCTGGCCGACGAGGACTCGGTCCGGGTGGGCGCGGCCAGCAGCTTCGCCGCTGGTGGTTCCGCACAGGGGGTGAACGTCGCGGTGCGCAAGCGCACCGACGGGTGCGTCCTGCTGCGTACCGCGCTGGGCTTCACGATGGAGGGTCTTCAGCCGAACCAGGTGAAGGTCCAGGTCAACGCGGGCGGGCGCTGGTTCCCGGTGGCCGTCAGCGGAGGCGGCGGCAACGTGTCGACCGCGCAGACGTCACCAGCGAAGCCGACGCTGTGCAAGGGCAAGGGCATCACGGTGCGCTACCGGGTGGCGTTCGCTGCGGGTACGCCGGGCGGCCGACTCGTGGTCACCGGTGCGGGCATCAGCGCGGCCGGCCAGACGTTGGGTCACGCCACCGACGCGGCGCGGCTGACCGGCGCGCGGGTCACCCCGTCGCCGACTCCGTCGCGGTCGACGAAGCCGACGCCCACCCCGAGCCCGTCCGAGGTCGCGACCGTCGACGAGGCGGTGAACCCGGCGGCGTTGTCCAGCGCGCCCAACACCAGGGCGACCGCCGCCGAATCGTCCGGAGGAGGTTCACCAGTGATGTTCATCGGCATTGTGTTGGTGGCAGTCGGACTACTGCTCATCGTGCTGCTGATCCGTCGCTCGCGGCAGGACCGGAAGCCGTCCGACGACGGGCCGGGCATCCTGCCGGGCAACCCCGGCGGCACCACCTACCGTGCCGGGGGTGGGTTGCCGGCCGCGCCCGGTCGCCCCGGTCAGGTGTACGGCCAGCAGCCGCCGGCCGCCGGTTGGGGTGCGGTGCCCGCACCGCGTCCCGCTACCGGCGGGGTCTACGGTGCCCGGCCGGAGACCCCTGCCGCGCCCCCGGAGGCGACGCAGCCGATGCCGGGCCGGCCCGACGGTCGTCCGTTGCCCGGTGACCCGCCCACCGACGGCGGCGGCCACACCGTGTTCATACCCCGGCTCCCCGGCTGAGCGGAGGACGACCCGCCCCCTCCGTTAGGCTCAGGATCGGTGTCTAACCTGCGGCCAAGGAGTGGAACACGTGTCTGATCTGTCCCAGATCGTGAAGGCGTACGACGTCCGCGGGACGGTGCCGGACCAGTGGGACGAGCGGGTCGCCGAGGCACTGGGAGCCGCGTTCACCCAACTGCTCAGCTCGACCGACGAGCCGGGCGACGCGGTCGTCGTCGGGTACGACATGCGGGGCACCTCGCCCGGCCTGGCCGCCGCCTTCGCCACCGGCGTACGCGCCGAGGGGCGCTCGGTGATCGAGATCGGTCTCGCCTCCACCGACCTGCTCTACTACGCGTCCGGCTCGCTCGACCTGCCCGGCGCGATGTTCACGGCCAGCCACAATCCCGCGCAGTACAACGGCATCAAGATGTGCCGCTCCGGTGCCCGCCCGATCGGCCAGGAGAGCGGTCTGGCCGAGATCCGGGACCGGGCCCAGGCCATGCTGGACTCGGGCGACGCCCGTTCCGCCGGTGCGCCGACCCGGCCCGCCGAGCGGCGCGACCTGCTCCCCGACTACGCCGGCTACCTGCGCAAGCTGGTCGACCTCTCGGGCATCCGCCCGTTGAAGGTGGTCGTCGACGCCGGCAACGGCATGGGTGGCTTCACCGTTCCGACGGTGCTGGGTGACGCGGCCCTGTCGCCGCTGCCGCTGGAGATCGTGCCGCTCTACTTCGAGCTGGACGGCACCTTCCCCAACCACGAGGCCAACCCACTGGACCCGGCGAACCTGGTCGACCTGCAGCGTGCGGTGGTCGAGCACGGGGCCGACGTCGGCCTGGCCTTCGACGGTGACGCCGACCGGTGTTTCGTGATCGACGAGCGCGGCGAGCCGGTCTCACCGTCGGCGATCACCGCACTCGTCGCCGCCCGGGAGTTGGCCAAGCACCCCGGTTCCACGGTGATCCACGGTCTGATCACCTCCAGCGCGGTCGCGGAGATCATCCGCGAGCATGGCGGGAAGCCGGTCGTCGCCCGGGTCGGGCACTCCTTCATCAAGGCGGAGATGGCCCGCACCAACGCCGTGTTCGGCGGGGAGCACTCCGCGCACTACTACTTCCGGGACTTCTGGTTCGCCGACACCGGGATGCTGGCGGCGATGCACACGCTGGCGGCGCTGGGCGAGCAGTCGTTGCCGCTGTCCGTGTTGGCCGGTGAGTACGAGCGCTACGTCGCCTCCGGTGAGATCAACTCGACGGTGGCCGACCAGGCGGCCGCGGTGGCCGAGGTGCGCGCCGCGTACCCCGACGCGGTGGCCGACGAGATGGACGGGCTCACTCTGCGTTTCCCCGACGGCGCCTGGTTCAACCTGCGCGCCTCCAACACGGAGCCGCTGCTGCGGCTCAACGTCGAGGCGCCGACCCGGGATCGGATGGTCTCGCTCCGGGACGACGTGCTCGGCCGCGTTCGCCGATAAGATCGCCTGCGCCGGTCGGCACCGCCGTCGGTGAAGCCGCACACGTGGAAGGAGCCGTGCCATGGCCCTGGATCCGCAGTTGCTCGAGATCCTTGCCTGTCCGGACACGCACCACGCCCCGCTCAGCTATGACGCCGAGGCGCAGACGTTGACCTGCACGGAGTGCGGTCGGATCTTCGAGGTCCGCGACGACGTGCCGGTGCTGCTGCTCGACGAGGCGCGCGGCGGCCCCGGGCAGCCCTCATGATCGACGGTACGGCCGGGGTCAGCGGGCGCCGCGACGCCGACGAGGCCCTGCTCGACAACGCGCAGGCGTTGGCCGAGGCCGACCCCGGCGGCATGCTCCGGCACACGGCGTCGGCCGGTGCGCAGGTTCGGGAGAGCGCCGCGCTGGCGGCCGAGGCGAACCTTGCCGTGCTCGCCGACGACGGGCGGCCCCGAGCCGTCGTGATCGCCGGCATCGGCACGGCGGGGCGTACCGGGGACGTGCTGGCCACTGTCGCCGGGCCCCGCTGCCCGGTCCCGATCATCGGGCACCGCTCCGCGGGCGTACCCGGCTGGGTGGGCGCTGCCGACGTGGTGATCGCGGTGAGCGCGTCCGGACGGAGCCCGGAGGCGCTCGGCGCCGCCGAGGCGGCCCACCGACGTGGCGCCCGACTCGTCGCCGTGGGTGCTCCGGACTCGCGGTTGCAGTCGATCGCCGAGCAGGCCCGGGCGCCGTTCATCCCGGTGCCCCGGCGTGCCCCGGCCCGGGCCAGCCTCTGGGCGCTCACCGTGCCCGTCCTGCTCGCCGCCCGTTCCCTCGGGCTGGTGAAGGTCAACGAGGCGGACCTGGCGGAGACCGCGGCCCGGCTCGACGCGGACGCGGACCGCTGCCGGTCCACCGCCGAGTCCTTCGTCAACCCGGCGAAGTCACTGGCGCTGGGTCTGGCCGGCTCGATCCCGATCGTGTGGGGTTCGTCCCCGCTGGCCACGGTGGCGGCCCGCCGGTTCGGCGACACCCTGTCGGCCAACGCCCGCTACCCGGTGGTCACCGGGGCGCTGGGTGAGGCCGGGCGGGGTCGCGTCGGGCTGCTCGACGGCGTCTTCGGCGGCCTGGCCGAGGGGGAGCGGGACATCTTCGCCGACCCGGCCGAGGACGACGGCGAGGGCACCCGGCTGCGGCTGGTGCTGCTGCGTGACGGCGGGCTCAACGCCGAGGACGACACCGACGAGCCGCTCGCCGTGGAGGAGCGCCGTGCGGACGCGGTGCAGACCCTCGCGGAGCGTCGTGGCGTGCGCTGCGACGTGGTGACCGCCGAGGGCGGTTCCGCCCTGGAGCGGCTGGCGTCGCTGATCGCCGTCCCGGATTTCGCCTCGATCTACCTTGCGCTGGCCCACGGGCTGGACCCGATGGCCGTTCCGGCGATCACCGAGATGAAGGAGCTGTCGAACCAGTGAACGAACGTAGGGGGCGGCGCGCCATGCGCGGACCGGTCGGCTTCGTGTGGCGAAGCGGAGCGGCGGCATGAGCGCCAACGGGGGGACGAAGGCGATCGTCGCCGCCCTGCTGGCCAACGTCGGCATCGCCGTCACCAAGTTCGTTGCGTTCCTGCTCTCCGGCTCGTCGTCGATGCTGGCCGAGGCGGTCCACTCGGTCGCCGACTCCGGCAACCAGGGCCTCCTGCTGCTCGGCGGCAAGCGGGCGAAGCGGGCGGCCACCCCGGAACACCCGTTCGGGTACGGCCGGGAGCGCTACATCTACGCGTTCATCGTGTCCATCGTGCTGTTCAGCATCGGTGGCCTGTTCGCGCTCTACGAGGCGTACCACAAGTGGCATCACAAGGGCGGCATCGAGTCCTGGCAGTGGTTGCCGGTGGCCGTGCTGGTGGCCGCGATCATCATGGAGTCGTTCTCGTTCCGGACCGCCATCAAGGAGTCCAACCACATCCGGGGCAACCAGTCCTGGGTGCGTTTCATCCGTCGCGCCAAGGCGCCGGAGCTGCCGGTGGTGCTGCTGGAGGACTTCGGCGCGCTGATCGGCCTGGTGTTCGCCCTGTTCGGCGTCACCATGACGCTGATCACCGGTAACGGCGAGTGGGATGCCGCCGGCACCGCGATGATCGGCATCCTGCTGGTCGTGATCGCGGTCGTGCTCGCCATCGAGACGAAGAGCCTGCTGCTCGGTGAGGGCGCCGAGGCGTCCGACGTGGCCGTCATCGAGCGGGCCGTCACCGACGGCCCCGAGGTGGAGCGGATCATCCACATGAAGACGCTCTACCTGGGCCCCGAAGAGCTGATGGTGGCCGCGAAGATCGCCGTGCCGAAGTGGGAGAGCGCCCACGACCTGGCGCGCGGCATCAACGCCGTGGAGGCGCGGATCCGGGCCGCGGTGCCGATCGCCCGGGTGATCTATCTGGAGCCGGACGTCTACAGCGTCGCTGCCGCGAAGGCCGGGACCGGTGCCGCCGCCGACACCGCCGTGCCGCAGCCACAGGACGCGTCGGGCGAGGCGGCCGGGCGGTCCGGGGGCTGACGGGTGGAGCCACTGTACGGGCCGATCCGGGACTACGCCTGGGGTTCGCGCTCGGCCATCGCTCTCCTCCAGGGGCGCTCGGTGCCGAGCGCGGGCCCGGAGGCGGAGCTGTGGCTGGGGGCGCACCCGGGCGCCCCGGCCCGCGTGGATCGCGCCGGTCTGCGGGTGAGCCTCTGTGATCTGGTGCGGGACGAGCCAGGCCAGTGGCTCGGTCAGCGGGTGTCCGAGCGGTTCGGCAGTCGGCTGCCGTTCCTTCTCAAGGTGCTCGCAGCCGACGCCCCGCTGAGCCTGCAGGCCCACCCGGACGCCGAGCAGGCGCGGGCCGGCTTCGCGGCGGAGTCGGGGCGTCCTGACGGGCAGCGCAACTACGTGGACCCGCACCACAAGCCGGAGTTGCTGGTCGCGCTCACCCCGTTCGAGGCGCTGTGCGGGTTCCGGGATCCGGCGGAGTCGGCCGAGGCGCTCGCCGCGTTCGGCGTACCGGCGTTGGCGCCGGTGGTCGCCGCGTTGCGGGCCGGGCCGGCGGGGCTGCGGACGGCGGTGCGGACGCTGCTCGGCTGGCCGGTCGCCCAGCGTCACGAGCTGCTGGCCGCCGTGGTGGCGGCTCCGGCCGACGGCCCGGACGCGGAGCTGGTCCGCCGGCTGGCCACGGCATACCCGGGGGATCCGGGCGCGCTGGTCGCGTTGCTGCTGCACCACGTGCGGCTGGTGGCGGGGGAGGGGATCTGGATGCCCGCCGGCAACCTGCACGCCTACCTGAGCGGCTGCGGAGTGGAGATCATGGCGGCCAGCGACAACGTGTTGCGCGGCGGCCTGACGCCGAAGCGGGTGGACGTCGACGAGCTGTTGCGGGTGTTGCGCTTCGAGGTGCTCGACGATCCGGTGCGGGCCCCGGAGACGGTCGGTCCGGGCGTGGACTGGTGGCCGGTCCCGGTGGACGATTTCGCGCTGCACCGGGTGCGGGTCGACGCGGCGGTGCCCTCGGTGTCGCTGCCGCTGCCGGGCCCCCGGGTGGTGCTCTGTGCTGGCGGCGCGATCACCGTGGACGACGGCGCCGGCGCGTTGACGCTGGTCTCCGGTGAGGCCGCGATCGGTACGGCGTCCGATGCGCCGCTGCGGATCGACGGTGCCGGTATGGCGTACGTGGCGACGTCCGGGCTGCGCTGACCCGCTCGCCGAGCAACGACACAAGTCCGACTTTCCCGGAATGGCTTGACGTCATCCTGGCTGAGTGTGACTCTATGAGTACGCAGCGTTATCGCGACGACGGTCCGAGAACGTGCGGGGGAAACCAAACCGGGGGGATGCACGGGGCGGGCGGGAGATGGCGGGAAGGTCCGTCCATCACCGACCGCCCCGTGCGCTGTCCGCGGACCGTGCCTGAGGCCCGTCGCCGACGCGCGTAAGGTGGAGGGTCGGCGCAGACATCGTTCGACAGGAGCTTTCATGACCAGCACCCTCCCGGCGTCCGCCAGCGGCACGCCGTCCGAGGCCCGGCCGAGCACGCTCGCGGACGGCGACTTCAAGGTGGCGGATCTGTCGCTCGCCGAGTTCGGGCGTAAAGAGATCCAACTCGCCGAGCACGAGATGCCCGGCCTGATGGCGATCCGTCGGGAGTTCGCCGAGGCGCAGCCGCTCGCCGGCGCGCGGATCACCGGCTCGCTGCACATGACCATCCAGACCGCCGTGCTGATCGAGACGCTGGTCGCGCTCGGCGCGCAGGTGCGCTGGGCGTCCTGCAACATCTTCTCCACCCAGGACCACGCCGCCGCGGCGATCGTCGTCGGCCCGAACGGCACCCCCGAGGCGCCCGCCGGGGTCCCGGTGTACGCCTGGAAGGGCGAGACCCTGCCGGAATACTGGTGGTGCACCGAGCAGGTGCTCGACTGGCCGGACGGGCAGGGCCCCAACATGATCCTCGACGACGGCGGCGACGCCACCCTGCTGGTGCACAAGGGCGCCGAGTTCGAGCGGGCCGGGGTGGTCCCGCCGGTCGAGTCCGCCGACTCCGAGGAGTACGCGGTCATCCTCGAACTGCTGCACCGCTCGCTCGGCGAGGACAACCAGCGCTGGACCCGGATCTCCACCGGTATCAAGGGCGTGACCGAGGAGACCACCACCGGCGTGCACCGGCTCTACGAGATGCACCGGGCGGGCACCCTGCTCTTCCCGGCCATCAACGTCAACGACTCGGTGACCAAGAGCAAGTTCGACAACAAGTACGGCTGCCGGCACTCGCTCATCGACGGCATCAACCGGGCCACCGACGTGCTGATCGGCGGCAAGATGGCCGTCGTCATGGGCTACGGCGACGTGGGCAAGGGCTGCGCCGAGTCGCTGCGCGGCCAGGGTGCCCGGGTCGTGGTGACCGAGGTGGACCCGATCTGCGCATTGCAGGCGGCGATGGACGGCTACCAGGTCGCCACCCTGGACGACGTGGTCGAGCAGGCCGACATCTTCATCACCGCCACCGGCTGCTTCGACGTCATCACCAACGAGCACATGGCCCGGATGAAGCACCAGGCCATCGTCGGCAACATCGGCCACTTCGACAACGAGATCGACATGGCCGGGCTGGCCAAGCGTTCCGACGTCGAGCGGATCAACATCAAGCCGCAGGTCGACCTGTGGCGCTTCGCCGACGGGCACGCCATCATCGTGCTCTCCGAGGGTCGCCTGCTGAACCTGGGCAACGCGACCGGGCACCCGAGCTTCGTCATGTCGAACTCGTTCGCCAACCAGACGATCGCCCAGATCGAGCTCTTCACCAAGACCGAGGAGTACCCGATCGGCGTCTACGTGCTGCCCAAGCACCTGGACGAGAAGGTGGCCCGGCTGCACCTCGGCGCGCTCGGCGCCAAGCTGAGCACGCTGACCAAGGAGCAGGCCGACTACCTCGGCGTCTCCCAGGAGGGTCCGTTCAAGCCGGACCACTACCGCTACTGATCGACACGTTCGAACCGGGTCGGCTGTTCGCAGCCGGCCCGGTTCGGCGTCTCCGCCGCCGGTCCCTCCGTTTCCGCGATCTTGCAGTTCCGGTTGGAGTTGCGCGGCTTTTGACACGGTATGCCGCAGCAGAAAGTGCAAGATCGCCGGGCTGGGCGGGCGGGGTGGGGTCAGTCGCTGCGGGTCGGGCGGAACCAGGTCCACAGGCACCAGGCCAGCCAGCCGAGCGAGACGAGGGTGGCCAGTGCCCGTAGGCGTAGTGCGCTGAGCAGCAGCACCACGGCCAGCACCGTCAACCACGGCAGGAGTCCCCTCACGGCGCGATCTTCGCACAATAAAGCTCGTTGCAGACAGGGTGAGCTTGTCGTGAACGACTTGACGGGGGCCCTGAGCAGGGAGGAAGGTATGCCTGCCCTAAGTAAGCAAAGGCGTGCCTAACTACTCGGAGCCTGGATGTTCGCCACCTATCTGATCGGCCTGCGGGAAGGGCTGGAAGCCACTCTGGTGGTCAGCATCCTGGTCGCCTTCCTGGTGAAGTCGCAGCGCCGGGACCGACTGCCGCAGGTCTGGGCGGGTGTCGGCCTGGCCGTGGCGCTCTCGGTGCTCTTCGGCTGGTTGATCGAATACACGTCGACCTCGCTGTTGTCCCGCTCCGGCGATCGTGAGTTGTTCGAAGCGATCACCTCCGTCGCCGCCGTGGTCTTCGTGACCTGGATGATCTTCTGGATGCGCCGGGCCGCCCGGACCATCGCCGGCGAGCTGCGGGGCAAGCTCACCGAGGCCCTGGCCGTCGGGTCCCTCGCCGTCGCCGGAATGGCCTTCCTCGCCGTGATCCGCGAGGGCCTGGAGACCGCGCTGATCTTCTACTCGGCGGCCCAGGGCGCGGCCGGCGACAGCGGGCCGCTGCTCGCGTTGATCGGCGGCATCGTCACCGCCGTGGTCATCGGCGTGCTGCTCTACGCCAGCGCGCTGCGCATCAACCTCAGCAAGTTCTTCACCTGGACCGGCGCGCTGCTGATCCTGGTTGCCGCCGGCATCCTCAAGTACGGCGTGCACGACTTCCAGGAGGCCGGCGTCCTTCCCGGCCTGAGCAACCTGGCCTTCGACATCACCGGCGTGCTCGACCCGAGCACCTGGTACGCGGCAGTGCTCGCCGGCATGTTCAACGTGACTCCCGCGCCCACCGTGCTGGAGACGATCGCCTGGGTCGGGTACGCCGTACCGGTGCTCCTGCTCTTCCTGCGACCGGCCCGGCGTAAGCCGGCACCCACCGTGACCACCACCACCGTCACCGGGCGCGGGGCCGACACCAGCGCCGAGGCCGAGGCGGCGTCCACGCCGCAGCGCGCCTGACCCACGAGGAGAGACAGCCCAGATGCGTACCACCCAGTTCTTCGCGCTGGCCGCCGCCGGTGTGCTGGCAACGGCCGGTCTGACCGCCTGCTCCGGCTCGGGCAAGGGCGACCAGGCCGGGGCCGTCGGCCCGATCGTGGTCAAGGCCAGCGACACCGCCTGTGAGGTCGGCACCACCGACCTGGGCGCCGGCACGGCCACCTTCAAGATCACCAACTCGGGCGCGAAGGTGACCGAGTTCTACGTGTACGCCGACGGCGACCGCGTCATGGGCGAGGTGGAGAACATCGCCCCCGGGCTGAGCCGCGAGCTGCACGTGGAGTTGCCGGCCGGGACGTACCAGACCGCCTGCAAGCCGGGGATGAGCGGCAAGGGCATCCGGGGCGCGCTCAAGGTCAGCGGGTCGGCGCAGCCGCTCACCGCCGACGCCGCGCTGGGTGACGCCACCGCCAACTACCAGCGCTACGTCAAGAGCCAGACCACTGCGCTGTTGGCCAAGACCGAGGAGTTCGTCGGCGCGGTCAAGGCCGGCGATGTCGCGAAGTCCAAGGCGCTCTACCCGGTCGCCCGCACCTACTGGGAGCGGATCGAGCCGGTTGCCGAGATCTTCGGTGACCTCGACCCCAAGATCGACGGCCGCGAGGAAGTCATCGAGGAGGGAATGGAGTTCACCGGCTTCCACCGGATCGAGAAGGACCTCTGGCAGTCCGGTGACATCAGCAAGGACGGCCCGATCGCCGACCGCCTGCTGGTCGACGTCAAGGAGATCGTGGCCAAGGCGAACGCCGAGAAGCTCTCCCCGCTCCAGCTCGCCAACGGTGCCAAGGAACTGCTCGACGAGGTCGCCAGCGGCAAGATCACTGGCGAGGAGGACCGCTACTCGCACACCGACCTCTGGGACTTCGCCGCCAACCTCGAAGGTTCCAAGGCGGCCGTGTCCGCCCTGCGTCCCGCGCTGCAGCAGCGCTCGCCAGAGCTGGTCACGCAGCTGGACACCGAGTTCGCCAACGTCGAAGGGCTGCTCGGCAAGCACCGCGACGGCGACGGGTGGAAGCTGCACACCGCGTTGAGCAAGGCCGAGCTCAAGGAGCTCTCCGACGGGATCAACGCGCTCGCGGAGCCGATCAGCAAGGTCGCCGCGGCCGTCGCGAAGTGACCACAACGCAGAAAGAGTCGAGTCGATGAGCGGAAGCAGGTTGACCCGGCGCCGGGCGATCACCCTGGCCGGCGCCGGGGTGGCCGGGGTCGCCGGGGTGGCGGCCGGCGCGGGCGCACTGCTGAACGGCTCCGGTGGCCCGGCCTCGGCGACCGACCACCCGGCCGGGGCGGTGCCGTTCCACGGTGAGCACCAGGCCGGCATCGTCACCCCGGCGCAGGACCGACTGCACTTCGTGGCCTTTGACGTGATCACCAAGGATCGGGCCCGGCTGGTCGAACTGCTCGAGGAGTGGTCGGCCGCCGCCGCCCGGATGACCGCGGGGCGCGACGCCGGGGTGCTGGGCGCGGTCGGCGGAATGCCGCAGGCCCCACCGGACGACACCGGTGAAGCGCTCGGCCTGCCTCCCTCGCAGCTCACCCTCACCATCGGCTTCGGGCCGACGCTGTTCCGCGACTCCGACGGCCGGGACCGCTTCGGCATCGCCGATCGGCGGCCCGCCGCCCTTGCCGAGCTGCCGAGGTTCCCCGGCGACGCGTTGCAGCCGCAGCTCTCCGGCGGCGACCTCTGCGTCCAGGCCTGTGCCAACGACCCGCAGGTGGCGGTGCACGCGATCCGCAACCTGGCCCGTCTCGGCATGGGCGTGGTGAGCGTCCGCTGGTCGCAGCTCGGCTTCGGCCGTACCTCGTCAACCTCCCGGGACCAGGCCACCGCGCGAAACCTCTTCGGGTTCAAGGACGGCACGGCCAACCTCAAGGCCGAGGACACCGACCTGCTGCGTGACCAGTTGTGGGTGCAGCCGGGCGACGGGCCGGCCTGGATGGCCGGCGGCTCGTACCTGGTCACCCGCAAGATTCGGATGCTGGTGGAGACCTGGGACCGGACCTCCCTGGCTGAGCAGGAGGAGATCGTCGGCCGGGCCAAGGGCAGCGGCGCGCCACTCGGTCGGAGCGACGAGTTCGACGAGCCCGACTTCGCCGCGCGCGGCGCGGACGGCAAGCCGGTGATCGCCGAGCACGCTCATGTCGCGTTGGCCCACCCGAGCCGGAACAGCGGTGCCCAACTGCTCCGCCGCGGTTACAACTTCGTCGACGGGTCGGACGGCCTCGGCCGGCTCGACGCGGGCCTCTTCTTCATCGCCTACCAGCGCGATCCACGCCGCCAGTTCGTGCCGATCCAGACCCAGTTGGCGCGGCACGACGTGATGAACGAGTATCTGCGACACGTCTCCAGCGGCGTGTTCGCCTGTCCGCCCGGGGTGCGCGACGGCGGGGATTACTGGGGGCGTGGGCTGTTCGGCTGACCGTCGTCCGGATGGCGACAATCGGATCGGCCCGGCCTGCGGTGGCGCCAGGCGCAGCCAAAGGGGGATCATGGTGGCAGCCTGACCACGGCCATCCGTGCGCCGGGCACCGCAGCACGTGGCGCCGCCGCCGCGGACCGCGGTCACCCGGTTTGCCGGCGGCGCGAAGCATGTACCGGCAGACGCCGGTCCCACCGAACTGAATGAGGATGCAATATTAATCCCATGAGAGCCCGCGTACTGGTGGTCGACGATGACCCCGCGCTCGCCGAGATGCTCGGAATTGTGCTGCGCAGTGAGGGTTTCCTACCCTCGTTTGTGGCGGACGGCGAGCGGGCGTTGGCCGCTTTTCGCGACAGTCGTCCCGATATCGTGCTGCTTGACCTGATGCTTCCCGGCATGAGCGGTATCGACGTCGCCCGGTCGATCCGCGCGGAGTCCGGCGTGCCCATCGTCATGCTGACCGCCAAGAGCGACACCGTGGACGTCGTGCTCGGCCTGGAGTCCGGTGCCGACGACTACGTGGTCAAGCCGTTCAAGCCCAAGGAGTTGGTGGCCCGGATGCGGGCCCGTCTGCGCCGAGGCGAGGACGTGGCCCCCGAGATGCTCACCATCGGGCCGCCCGACAACCAGATCACCATCGACGTGCCCGCGCACACCGTGAGCCGCAACGACGAGGAGGTGAAGCTGACTCCGCTGGAGTTCGACCTGCTTGTCGCGCTCGCCCGCAAGCCTCGTCAGGTCTTCACCCGTGAGGTGCTGCTCGAGCAGGTCTGGGGCTACCGGCACGCGGCGGACACCCGTCTGGTCAACGTGCACGTCCAGCGGCTGCGGGCCAAGATCGAGCCGGACCCGGAGCGGCCGGAAATCATCCTCACCGTGCGGGGCGTGGGTTACAAGGCGGGGACCGGATAGCCTGGTCGCACTGTGTCAACCTCGCCGCCGCCACCCTCCCCGAGTACGGCGCCCCGCCGGCCCAGCGCCGCCGGGGAGCTCTGGCGTGCGGTGAGTGTCCGGGTCGCGGGCGTGCTGGGCCGGGCGCACCAGACCTGGCGCCGCTCGCTCCAGGTCCGGGTGGTGACCATCACGCTCGTCGCGTCCAGCCTGCTGGTCGGCGGCTTCGCGTTCCTCATCGCTGACAAGATCACCACCATCCTGCTCGACAGCGCGCGCAGCGACGTCCGGCAGCGGGTGACCAGCGGTGCCAGCTACGCGGCCAAGCAGGTCTCCTTCTACGGGCAGCCGCAGGAGGCGCAGCTTCAGGAGACCATCGACGGCACCGTCAACTACCTGGCCGGCGGCGACCCTCAGCAGACCAGCGGGGTGGTGGTGGCGATCACCGCCGACGACTACCCCAACGACATCCAGACCCGCACCTCCCCGTCGGCGAACGTCCAGCCGCTGATCAGCCCCGAGCTGCGCGCCGCGATCGCCGACGGCAAGGTGGCCAGCCAGATCCGCACCGGGCGACTCACCGGCGAGACCACCAAATACCTGGTCTACGGCTCGCCGGTGCCGACCCGCTTCGGCCAGATCGAGCTCTACTATCTGGTCCCGCTGGGCCGGCAGGACGTCACCGCCGCCGACGCCCGAGCCACAGTGGTGGCCACCGGCGTCGCCCTGGTGATCCTGCTCGGCCTGCTCGCGGCGCTGGTCACCCGGCTGGTGGTCAACCCGGTCCGGGTCGCCGCCCGCACCGCCCAGCGGCTCTCCGCGGGCCTGCTCGACCAGCGGATGGTGGTCAACGGCGAGGACGACCTGGCGCTGCTCGCCGCGTCGTTCAACCAGATGGCCACCAACCTGCAACGGCAGATCCTGCGCCTGGAAGAGATGTCCCGGTTGCAGCGCCGCTTCACCTCCGACGTCTCCCACGAGCTGCGGACCCCGCTGACCACGGTCCGGATGGCCGCTGACCTGATCTTCGCCGAGCGCGACGAGTTCGACCCGGCGGTCGCCCGCAGCGCCGAACTGCTCCAGGCCGAGCTGGACCGATTCGAGGAACTGCTCACCGACCTCTTGGAGATCAGTCGGTTCGACGCGGGTTTCGCCATGCTGGATTCCGAGCCGACCGACCTGGTGCCGGTGGTGCACCGGGTGGTCGACCGGCTGGCCGGGCTGGCCGAGCGGGTGGGCGTACCGATCGAACTCGACCTGCCGGGCACGCCGGTGATCGCCGAGGTCGACCCGCGCCGGGTCGAACGGGTGTTGCGCAACCTGGTCGGTAACGCTGTCGAGCACGGTGAGGCCCGTCCGGTGCTGATCACCCTCGGCATCGACGAGACCGCCGTGGCGATCACCGTCCGGGACCACGGTGTGGGGCTGAAGGTGGGCGAGGAGAAGTTGGTGTTCAACCGGTTCTGGCGGGCGGACCCGTCCCGGGCCCGGCAGACCGGGGGCACCGGGCTCGGCCTGTCGATCAGCCTGGAGGACGCTCGGCTGCACGGCGGCTGGCTGGAGGCGTGGGGCGCTCCCGGGCAGGGCGCGCAGTTCCGGCTCACCCTGCCGGCCCGGGCGGGCGACCGGCTGACCACCTCGCCGCTGCGGCTGGTGCCGGCCGACGCGACGCTGCCGTTCGGCGGCCCCCGCACCGGCAGCCCTCGCGACGGCAGCCCCCGTGACGGCGGCCAACTTGCCATCGGTCCCGGCACCGGCGGGGCACTGGCGATCGGTCCGGCTCCGGCCGGCGACGGGCAGCGGACGGAGGTGCACTCGTGAGACGGCCGACCCTGCTCGGGACCTTCGGCGTGATGGTGCTGCTGGGCGCCGGCTGCGGCATCCCGGCGGCCTCCGACGTGCGGGTGGACGGCAAGGGCGGTGCCGCGACCGAGGCCGGTGTGATCAGTCGGGGCAGTGAGCCACCGACGCGGACCGCCAGCGGCACCGTCCAAGAGATGTTCGTCCGCAACTTCCTGTCCGCAGCCGCCGGCGAGCCGGATCGGGCGTACGAGCGGGTCAAGGCGTTCGTCGCCCCGGAGGACAAGAGCCGCCTGCAGGACAAGAAGGGCAGCGAGGTCGCGCTGAACGTGGTCCGGCCGGGCGAGGCGGTCTACACCCTCAACAGAGACTTGACCACGACCGTGAAGATCGCAGTGCAGCAGGTTGGTGTGCTGCGGGCCAACGGCACCCTGGCTCCGCCGGTGGCGACCGAGACGGAGTACGAGTTCGGCCTGCGCAGCGCGTCGTTCGACGGCGGCGTCGACGACGATCGCGCCGGTCTGTACGTCATCAACCCGCCGAACGTGCTGCTGCTCAGCGACACCGCCCTCCGACAGTATTACCAGGACGAGACGATCTACTTCTGGAACTCCGACCGCACCCGCCTGGTGCCTGACCAGCGCTACCGACCGCTGGCGGTGCCGGTCGAGCGGCGGGTCAACGAGGTGGTGAAGTGGCTGGTCGGCGGTCCCTCCGACTGGCTGCGCCCGGGTGTCGTCGGGCTGCCGGACCGCACCGAGCTGATCAACAATGCCACCGGTGGGAACGGTCGGTGGGAGGTCAACCTGGACATGCCCAGCGACGACCAGAACGGCATCGACCAGTTGATCACCCAGATCGCCTGGTCGTTGGGTGACCTGCCCGGCCAGCTGGAGTTGAAGATCCGCAACAACGCGCAACCGGTGGTGGACCTGGCCGAGCGCCGGAACTCCCAGGCGCTCTACCCGCACGCCGCCAGCCCCCTGCGTTTCGGGGTGTACGACGGCGCGATCCACCCGCTCGACTTCGAAGGCGAGCCCAGCGGCACCGTGCCGCTGGCGCCCGAGGTCAACCGCAACGTCGTCTCGGCCAGCCTCGGGTTCGCCAAGGACCGGCGGATCCTCGCCGCGATGGTGGTCACCGGCAGCAAGAACCGCTACGGGCTCGCTGTGGGCACGGGCGTCGAGCCGGTCTCCGTGCTCAGCCGCAGCAGCACCGAGTACTCCTCGATCAGCCGGCCGGTCTGGCTGCGGATGGTCGACTCCCGCCCCGGCCGTGGCCTGGTGGTGGCCGACGGGAAGCTCTACCGGTTCGACGAGACGGCGCGGATGTATCAGATGCCGCTCAACCTGCCCACCGCCGAGGTCACGGCGGTGGCTGCCGCGTTGGACGGCCAGCGGGTGGCGCTGATCGCCGGCGGCCGCCTCTACGTCGCCGCTGTCAACCTCGACGGCGGCGGGGTCTCCATCGGTCCGCCCCGAGAGCTGATCACCTCGCTGACCAACCCGACGGCGGTCGACTGGGGCAGGGAGGACCAGTTGGTGGTGGCCGGGTCGGTCGGCCAGCCGGCGATCTACGAGATCAGCGTCGACGGCGCCCTGGAGACGCCGTTGCGGACCGACCTCGGTGCCAAGGTCAACCACCTGACCGCGTACCCGAGCAACCGCGGCGTGCGGGCGCCCAGCGGTGCCTACATGTACGAGGTGAACGGGGTGGCCTACCGCAGTAGCCCGTTCGAACGCATCGAGCCCAAGCAGGTACGCGGCATCGCCCCGGTGCCGGCCGGCGTGCGGCCGAGCAACCCGTCGGCCCCGTTCTTCCTCTACTGACCCCGTGCGCGGGCTCTGGGCGGACCTCGCCGATCTGGTGCTGCCCGCCGACTGCGCCGGTTGTCGCGAGCGCCGCCCCGGCCTGCGGCACGGGGTCTGCCCCGCCTGCGTCGCCGCGCTGAGCCAGTTGCGGCCACGGGCGGTGCGCCCCACCCCCGCCCCACCGGGCCTGCCGTCCTGCGTCGCACTCGGCTCGTACGCGGGTCCGCTGCGGGAGGCTCTGCTGGCGTACAAGGAACACGGCCGACACGGCCTGGCCCGCCCGCTCGGCGCGCTGCTCGCCGAAGTCGTCGCGGCGGCCGTCGGCGAGCCTCGTCCGCTGGCGTTGGTTCCGGTCCCGGACACCGCGGCGGCGGCCCGGTCCCGTTACGGAGACCACCTCGACCGGTTGGCCCGGCACTGTGCGGCCCGGCTCAACCGGGGCGGTTGGGCGGCGCGGGTGCACCGTCCGCTGCGGGCGCTGCCCCGGCCCGACTCGGTCACCCTGGACAGCGCCGGGCGGGCGGCGGCGGCCGGGGCGGCCTTCCAGCCTCGCTCGACCGGGCCGTTGCGGGGTGGTGCCGCGGGCCCGGCGCCGGTCGTGGTGCTGCTCGACGACATCGTCACCACCGGGGTGACCCTCGCCGCCGCGAGCGGAGTGCTGAGCGCGACGGGATGGGCGCCCACCGTCGCCGCAGTGCTCGCGGCGACCGAAAAAAGACACCAGTCGTAACCGATCGTGTTTCCGTTTCACCCGTTGGTGTATGAGCTGCGAAAAATTCTGGGCCGTCTCGGCAACATGGGGTGACTGCCGGGCAAACAGGAGTTAGCGTTTCGCTGTCGGGGGTAGGAGGTCGTTCCAACCGCCCCCGGCGGTGAGAGGAGGCGTAGCCGTACAACCGGTCGACGCCAGCGGGTCTCCCCACGGCGCGCGGCCGGGTAACCGGATCGAAGACCGTCCGAACAAGGGAGGTCACGTGGACATCGTGGTCAAGGGCCGTAACGTCGAAGTTCCCGATCATTACCGGGTGCACGTAGCCGAGAAACTCGCGAAGATCGAACGCTACGACCACAAACTTATTCGCGTCGATGTCGAGCTGTTTCACGAGCGCAATCCGCGCCAAGCCGACCACTGCCAGCGGGTGGAGATCACCTGCGTTTCCCGGGGTCCGGTGATTCGCGCCGAGGCCTGCACGAACGACTTCTACAGCGCGCTCGATGCCGCCATCGCGAAGCTCGACACCCGGCTACGCCGCGCAGCCGACCGCCGCCGCGTACACCGGGGCCGGCACGCACCGATCTCCGTCGCCGAGGCCACCGCGGGCCTGCCGGTCGCCGACCTGGTCTCCACCGCGCCGAGCGACGGCGCCCGCGCCGGCACGGCCGTCGCGGAGCGGGTCGAGGAGGAGTACGACGACCAGCAGCCGTGGCACATTGCCCGGGAGAAGGTGCACCCGGCGGAGCCGATGACCATCGACGACGCGTTGTTCGAGATGGAACTGGTCGGCCACGACTTCTACCTTTTCCAGGACAAGGAGTCCGGCCGTCCCAGCGTCGTCTACCGGCGGCACGCCTACGACTACGGGATCATCTCCCTCGCCACCTGACCCACCCCTCTCGTTCGACCGGGGAGTTGTGGCGGGACGCCCCCCCACAACTCCCTGCCGCCGTTCTCAGCGCAGGTCGGTGGAGAGCAGCGCGAACGTCAGATCGTCCAGGCGGGTGCCGTCCAGGCCGGGCAGCCGGCCACGCTGGAGCCCCTCCCGCTGGAAGCCGACCCGCTCCAGCACCCGGTGTGAGGCGACGTTTCCCGGCACCGTGCCCGCGACCAGCCGGGTGACACCCGCCGAGCCGAACGCCCACGCGGCGAGCAGTCGGACAGCGCGGGTCGCGTACCCCCGGCCCCGCCACTCGGGAAGCAGCGCGTAACCGACCGAGCCCTCGCCGCTGGCCGCATCCGTGATCGACATCCCGCAACTGCCCGCCGGCGCGCCGCTGGCCACGTCGACGATCAGCAGGCGGGCGATGACACCGGTGAGCCAGGCGCTCTCCGCCAGCAGGCAGCGCCGTTGCGTCGCCTCGGACGTCGGTGGCACCGGCGGGGCCTGGTTGGCGACGACCTCCGGTCGGCTGTGCAGCCGGTGCATCAGCTCCGCGTCGTCCGGCGCGAGCCGGCGCACTGTCACGACACCGTCGGTGAGCAGCCCGCCGGGCAGATCGGGCAGCAGGCGGGCGGTCGGGCCGGGCGGGTCGTCGGCGAGGCGTACCCAGGCCAGCAGATCGTGCCGGTCCCCGTTCCGGCCGGATCCGGCCGACCGGCGCGAGCCCTCGTAGCGGTAGCCGGCGGCCAGCGCGACCCGCTGGCTCGACGCGTTTTCCGGCTCGGTGAGCAGCTCCAGGCGGGCGGTGCCGGCGGCGAACGCGTGGTCGCTCAGCGCGCGGGTCGCGGCGGTGGCGACGCCGCGTCCGCGCGCCGCCGGCCGCACCCAGTAGCCGATCTCGGCCTGACCCCGGGCGGACACCGGGTTGTTCAACCCCACCGCGCCGAGCAGCCGGTCGGTGGCCGGGTCGGCGATGGCGTACGCGGCGCCGCCGCCGGTCCAGGCCGCCGGAGCGCCCACCTCGATCCACCAGCGGGCGTCGACATCGGTGTACGGGGCTGGCAGGTTCGACACGAACCGCTGGCTGACCGGGTCGGCGCAGCCGTCGACCACGTCGGCGGCGTCGTCGGCGCGGAACGGCCGCAGCCGCACCCCGTACGCCTCGATGACCTCCTGCTCGGTCACGCGAGATCCTCGGCGAGCAGCGCGGCGATCCAGACGTCGGCCCGTTCGCCCCGGTGCGGTACGGCACCCCGGGCGGTCCCCTCGAACGAGAAGCCCGCCTTCTCCGCCACCCGACGGGAGGCGTCGTTGCCGACGTTCGCCTTCCACTCGATCCGGGCCAGACCCAGCGCGGTGAAACCCCAGGCGCTCAGCGCGAGCAGCGCGGCCGTCATGTAGCCGCGACCACGGGCGTCGGGCGCGGTCATGAACCCGACGTCGGCCAGCAGCGGGTCGGCCGGGGAGAGCCGCAGGTCGATGGTGCCCGCGTAGCTGTCGTCCGGGTCGGCGATCACGAAGCAGGCGGCGTCGCCCCGGGCCCACAGCGCCTGGCAGTGCTCCTGGTACCACAGTGCGTCGGCGTGGTCGTACGGGTCCGGCACCGTGGTCCAGCGGATCGATTCCGGGTCCCGGCAGGTCCGCACCACGGCGTCCAGGTCCCGCTCCTCCATGGGCCGTAGCCGCAGCTCGCCCGCCCCGGTGGTGGCGAACAGAACGGGCTGCGGGCGGCCGAAGACGGCGGCCCGGCGGGCGGCGAGGGTGCCCGGCTGGGCCGGACCGGCAGACCCGGCGGCGGGCACCTCGCCAGGCAGCAGCGAACCGATCCAGCCGTCCGCCATACCCTTCAGCGCCGGGTTGGCCAGCCGCAACCGGCCATCGACCCGGAAACCGGCCCGCAGGGCCACCAGCCGGGAGGCGTGGTTGCCCACCTCGGCCTGCCAGATGAGCCGACGCAGCCCGACGGTGTCGAAGGACCAGCGGGCCACCGCCCGGGTGGCCCGGACCATCACGCCCCGACCACGCGCCCAGGGAGCCGTCCAGTAGCCGACCTCACCGGTGCCGTCCTTGTCGATGGAGATCAGGCCGTTGGCGCCCAGCAGCTCACCGGTGCCCGGGTCGCAGACCGCGAACGGTGCCCCGGTGCCCTCGGCCCAGGACTTCCGGCTCATCTCGGTGACAAATCCGTGCGCGTGTTCCGGCCGGTATGGGCGCGGTACGGTGGTCCAGCGCTGAATGTCCGGGTCCTGGCAGGCTCGGTGCACGGCTTCGGCATCCGCCTCTCGCCAGGGCCGCAGCAGCACGCCGTCCTCGATGATCTCCACGGGCTCCACTCGTGCATCCTGCCGCAGCGTTCGCCGACGGCGTAACCGGATAACGTTTGGAGCGTGCACAGGGCGCGAGTTATGTCGGGTTCTGCGGGGCCGAGCACCGCCACCAGTGACCATCGCGCCGATGGAGCGCCTACGATGGTTCGAGACTGTCTAGGGGAGCGTTGATCCGTGTCGATTCTGGAAAAGGTCCTTAACGCGGGCGAGGGCCGCATGGTGCGCCGGCTCAAGGCCATCGCCGCCGCCGTCAGCTCGATCGAGGACGACTACGTCAACCTCACCGACGAGGAACTGGCCGGCATGACCGAACAGTTCCGGGAGCGGCTCGACGAGGGGGAAACCCTCGATGACCTGCTGCCGGAGGCGTTCGCGGTGGCCCGCGAGGCGGCCGCCAGGGTGCTGGGCCAGCGCCCGTACGACGTCCAGGTGATGGGCGGCGCGGCGCTGCACTTCGGCAACATCGCCGAGATGAAGACCGGTGAGGGTAAGACGCTGACCTCGGTCATGGCCGTCTACCTCAACGCGCTCTCCGGCAAGGGCGTCCACGTCATCACGGTCAACGACTACCTCGCCCAGCGTGACGCGGCGTGGATGGGCCGGGTGCACGAGTTCCTCGGGCTGACCGTCGGCGTGGTGCTGCCCAACCGGCCGGCCAGCGAGCACAAGGCCGCCTACGAGTGCGACATCACCTACGGCACCAACAACGAGTTCGGCTTCGACTACCTGCGCGACAACATGGCGTGGTCGAAGGACGAGCTGGTGCAGCGCGGGCACAACTTCGCGGTGGTCGACGAGGTCGACTCGATCCTGATCGACGAGGCCCGCACCCCGCTGATCATCTCGGGCCCGGCCGAGCACTCCGCCCGCTGGTACGGCGAGTTCGCCGGCGTGGTGGCCCGGCTCCAGCCCGGCACCGACGGCGAGGGCGACTACGAGGTCGACCACTCCAAGCGCACCATCGCGGTGACCGAGCGGGGCGTCGCCAAGGTCGAGGACCGGCTCGGCATCGACAACCTGTACGAGTCGGTGAACACCCCGCTGGTCGGCTACCTCAACAACGCCATCAAGGCCAAGGAGCTCTACAAGCGCGACAAGGACTACATCGTCAGCGACGGTGAGGTCCTGATCGTCGACGAGTTCACCGGTCGCATCCTGCACGGCCGTCGCTACAACGAGGGCATGCACCAGGCGATCGAGGCCAAGGAGGGGGTGGAGATCAAGCAGGAGAACCAGACCCTGGCCACCATCACCCTCCAGAACTACTTCCGCCTCTACGAGAAGCTGTCCGGAATGACCGGTACGGCCCAGACCGAGGCGAGCGAGTTCAACAAGGTCTACAAGGTCGGCGTCGTGACGATCCCGACCCACCGCCCGATGGTTCGCGAAGACCGGCCGGACGTCATCTACAAGACGGAAAAGGCCAAGTTCAACGCCGTCATCGAGGACATCGCCGAGCGGCACCAGATGGGCCAACCGGTGCTCGTCGGCACCGTCTCGGTGGAAAACTCCGAGATCCTCTCCCAGCTCCTGCGCCGCCGGGGCATCCCGCACAACGTGCTGAACGCCAAGTTCCACGCGCGGGAGGCCGAGATCGTCGCCCAGGCAGGGCGTAAGGGCGCTGTCACCGTCGCGACCAACATGGCCGGTCGCGGCACCGACATCCTGCTCGGCGGCAACGCCGAGTTCCTCGCCGCCAACGAGCTGCGCCAGCGCGGCCTCGACCCGCTGGAGAACGAGGAAGAGTACGCCAAGGCGATGGAGGAGGTCCTTCCCAAGTGGAAGCAGGCCTGCGACGCCGAGGCGGAGGAGGTCGCCGCCGCCGGTGGCCTCTACGTGCTGGGCACCGAACGGCACGAGTCCCGCCGGATCGACAACCAGCTGCGCGGTCGCGCCGGCCGGCAGGGCGACCCGGGCGAGTCCCGTTTCTACCTGTCGCTGCAGGACGAGCTGATGCGGCGCTTCCGGGCCGGGGCCGTCGAGGCGGTGATGGAGCGCTTCAACATCCCGGAGGACGTGCCCATCGAGTCGAAGATGGTCACCCGGCAGATCAAGAGCGCCCAGGCCCAGATCGAGGGCCAGAACGCCGAGATCCGCAAGAACGTGCTCAAGTACGATGAGGTGCTCAACAAGCAGCGCCAGGTCGTCTACGCCGAGCGGCTCCGGGTGCTCAACGGTGAAGACCTCTCCGACCAGGTCCGCAACATGATCGACGACACCGTCGAGGCGTACGTGCGGGGTGCCACCTCCGAGGGCTACGGCGAAGACTGGGACCTTGAGCAGCTCTGGTCCAGCCTCAAGCAGCTCTACCCGGTCGGCGTGACGATCGAGGAGCTGGAGGAGGAGACCGGCGGCTCTCGGGCCGGCATGGACGCCGACTTCCTGGTCGCCCGCCTCAAGGACGACGCCAACGCCGCGTACGACCGGCGTGAGGAGCAGCTCGGCACCGAGGGCGTTCGCCAACTCGAGCGGATGGTGCTGCTCCAGGTCATCGACCGCAAGTGGCGCGAGCACCTCTACGAGATGGACTACCTCCAGGAGGGCATCAACCTCCGCGCGTACGCCCAGCGTGACCCGGTGGTGGAATACCAGCGCGAGGGCTTCGACATGTTCGCCACGATGATGGAGGGCATCAAGGAGGAGACCGTCGGTTTCCTCTACAACATCGAGGTCCAGGTCACCGAACCGGAGCCGGAGGCGGGGGCCGACGAGGTCACGCTGCTCGACAAGCCGGTCGAGATCCGGGCCAAGGGCCTCAACCAGGCACCGCGGCGGCAGGGCCTGCAATACTCCGCGCCCACCATCGACGGTGAGGCCAGCCCCGGTGCGGTCGCCGTGGAGCAAGCCGAGCAGCAGGCTCCGGCGCTCGGTGTTGGCCGACCGGCTCCGGGTGCCCCGGCGGCACCGGGGCAGAGCGCGCCATCCGCTCCGCAGCGGCCGGCATCCGGGCTGCGTGGCCCGGCTGTTCCGTCGGCTGCCGCCCGTCGGACTGCGCCCAACCAGGCCGAGGCGAGCAACGGCCCGTCCCGCAACGCGCCGTGCCCCTGTGGCTCGGGCCGCAAGTACAAGCGCTGCCACGGCGCCCCCAACGGCGGCAACTGACCGACAGCGTCCGCACCGACAGTTCCTGGCCGACGGGTCCCGGCCGACCAGGCCGGGGCCCGTCGGTGTCTGCCAGCAATGCCGGCCCGACAAACCACCTGCCTGGGCGGCCCTCCTCGGGTTACGCGTACCCGCACACCGTGATCACCTCGCCTTTCAGAAAACCGGGCCATCACCGACAGCCGGACAACCCGACTTCCTGAAACCGGAGTGGATCACCCGATTTCAGGCCTGGCCCTGGCCCTGGCCCTGGCCCTGCCTGGCCCTGGCCCTGGCCCTGCCTGGCCCTGGCCCTGGCCCTGCCTGGCCCTGGCCCTGGCCCTGCCTGGCCCTGGCCCTGGCCCTGCCTGGCCCTGGCCCTGGCCCTGCCTGGCCCTGCCTGGCCCTGCCTGGCCCTGCCTGGCCCTGCCTGGCCCTGCCTGGCCCTGCCTGGCCCTGCCTGGCCCTGCCTGGCCCTGCCTGGCCCTGCCTGGCCCTGCCTGGCC
>NZ_JARVKT010000042.1:0-49428 GCF_029809455.1 Micromonospora sp. DH14
CTCACCTAATATCGCCTTCGCGGAATACCGTTCGGCTGGAGCCGCGTCGTGCCACTCGCCGAGAGGCGACCTGCACACCGACACCAGTGCCGCCCCCGGCTCACCGGCCGGGGGCGGCACTGTCTGTGCTCATTCGTCAGAGCGTGGCGGCACAATGTCCGGGTGACTGAGACGCTGCCGTGGTCTGAGCAGTCGGGCGTACTCGTACTCCCCAGTGGGGCGTTGGTGCGCGGACGCCGCATCGTTGCCGCGACCTCGCCCGCCGACTTCGCCGTGCTGTTGGCCCCTGGTCCGGAGCCGGCCTGGGCGCATCGACGGATCCGGTGGCCCGACTTCTGGGTGCCGCTCGACCGCGCCGATGCCCTCGACGCCCTGCGGGAGGCGCTGCGGCGGGCGCACGATGGTGAACGCGTCGAGGTGGCCTGCCGGGGTGGGGTGGGCCGCACCGGAACGGCCCTGGCCGCGCTGGCGATCCTCGACGGTCTGCCGGTCGAGAGGGCGGTGCCGTGGGTTCGGGCTGGCTACCACCCGAAGGCGGTGGAGACCCCCTGGCAGCGGCGCTGGCTGCGCCGCGTCAGCTGACCGCCGGATCGGTGACGTACTCGCGGAGGTGTCTGGCGGTGAGGGTGTCGCCGGTGGCGACCAGTTCGGCTGGTGTGCCGGTGAAGACGATGCGGCCACCGTCGTGGCCGGCGCCGGGGCCGAGGTCGATGAGCCAGTCGGCGTGGGCCATGACCGCCTGGTGATGCTCGATGACGATCACCGTGTTGCCGGCGTCGACCATGCGGTCGAGCAGGGCCAGCAGCTGGTCCACGTCGGCCAGGTGCAGACCGGTGGTCGGCTCGTCCAGGACGTACGTGGTGGTCTTCTCGGCGAGGTGGATGGCGAGCTTGAGTCGTTGCCGCTCCCCGCCCGACAGGGTGGTCAGTGGTTGGCCGAGGCTGAGGTAGCCCAGCCCGACATCGACCAGTCGACTGAGGATGGGGTGCGGGAAGAACGCGTACGCCTCGGTGACGGACATGGCCAGCACCTCGCTGATGTTCTTGCCGCGCAGCGTGTACGTGAGCACCTCGTCGGTGAAGCGTCGCCCCTCGCAGCGTTCGCAGATGCTGGCGACGCCGGCCATCATCGCCAGGTCGGTGTAGATGAGCCCGATGCCTTTGCAGGCCGGGCAGGCGCCCGCGGAGTTGGCGCTGAACAGCGCGGCCTTGACCCCGTTGGCCTTGGCGAAGGCGGTGCGGATCGGGTCGAGCAGCCCGCTGTAGGTGGCCGGGTTGCTGCGTCGTGAGCCACGGATCGGGGACTGGTCGACGATGACGACCTCGGATCGGCCGCGTAGCGACCCGTGGATCAGTGAGCTCTTGCCGGAGCCGGCCACGCCGGTGACCACGGTGAGCACCCCGAGCGGGATGTCCACGTCGACGTCGCGCAGGTTGTGCAGGTCGGCCTTGCGGATGGCGAGCTGCCCGGTCGGTTGGCGTACCGTCTCGCGCACCCGCACCCGGTGGTCCAGGTGCCGCCCTGTGAGGGTGTCGGAGCGGCGCAGGCCGGGGACGTCGCCGGTGAAGCAGATCCGGCCACCGTCGGTGCCGGCGCCCGGCCCGAGGTCGACGACGTGATCGGCGATGGCGATGGTTTCCGGTTTGTGTTCGACCACCAGCACGGTGTTGCCCTTGTCGCGCAGCCGTAGCAGCAGGTCGTTCATCCGGGCGATGTCGTGCGGGTGCAGGCCGACTGTCGGTTCGTCGAAGACATACGTGACGTCGGAGAGGCTGGAGCCGAGGTGGCGGACCATTTTCACCCGTTGCGCCTCTCCGCCGGAGAGGGTCGCCGACTCACGGTCCAGGCTGAGGTAGCCCAGGCCGATCTCGACGAGGGAGTCCAGCAGGTCGCGGAGGTTGGCGACGAGCGGCGCGGCGCCCGGGTCGTCGATGGTGCGGACGAACGCGGCCAGGTCGCTGATCTGCATGGCGGAGCAGTCGGCGATGGTGTGCCCGGCGATCCGCGACGACAGGGCCGCCGCGTTGAGCCGGGTGCCGCCGCAGTCGCCGCAGCTGGTGAAGGTGACCGCCCGGTCGACGAAGGCGCGGATGTGCGGCTGCATGGATTCGCGGTCCTTGGCGAGCAGGAGCCGTTTGACCTTGACCGCGAGGCCCTCGTACGTCCAGCTGTTGCCGCCGACCTTGATCTTCGTGGCCGGCTTGTGCAGGAAGTCCTCCCACTGTTGTGGGGTGAAGTCCTGCAGTTTGACGTCCGGGTCGAACAGGCCGGAGCCGACGATGGTCTGCCAGTACCAGGAGTCGACAGCGAAGTTCGGCACGGTGATGGCGCCGTCGTTGAGGGAGCGCTCGACGTCCACCAACTCGTTGATGTCGAGGTCGGAGACCCGGCCCAACCCTTCGCAGGTGGGGCACATGCCCTCGGGCAGGTTGAAGCTGAACGCCCCGGCGCCACCGATGGACGGCTGGCCGAGCCGGCTGAAGAGGATCCGCAGCATGGCGTACGCGTCGGTGGCGGTGCCGACGGTGGAGCGGGAGTTGACGCCCATCCGTTCCTGGTCGACGACGATGGCCGCGCTGAGGTTGCGCAGCGAGTCGACGTCCGGCCGGTTGAGGTTCGGCATGAACGACTGGAGGAACGCGCTGTACGTCTCGTTGATCATGCGCTGGGACTCGGCGGCGATGGTGCCGAAGACCAGCGACGACTTGCCCGATCCGGAGACGCCGGTGAAGACGGTCAACCGGCGCTTGGGGATGTCCACCGAGACGTCGGCGAGATTGTTCTCCCGCGCCCCGCGTACTTCGATCATGTCGTGGCTGTCGGCGGCGGACCATGCTGGCTGCGACATTCGAACCCTTCACGGAATCGTGGCGGGACCCCTCCCGCCGGGCACTGGCAGGTTCAATTGTCTCATTCATCCCTACGTAGAGACTTTCACCGACGTCTGAGCGGGCGCTGCGGGCAGGACGTCCGGGAAAGTCTCAAATCACGTCGTAAGCGGTACGGTGGCTCACGTGGACGTCGCTCCGAAGGATCGGCTGCGCGCCGTGGACCTGGCGGCCACCGTCGGGATCTCGGTGCAGCAGGTGCGCAACTACGTCGAGGCGGGGGTGCTGCCGCCGGCGCGCCGCACCGCGAGCGGCTACCGCATCTTCACCGGCGAACACGCCCGGGCGTTGACAGTGGCGCGGCGGTTGGCCGAGGGGCACGGCTGGTCCCGTACCCGGGAGATCATGGCGGCGGTGCACTCCGGTGACCTGCCGGCGGCCCTGGCGGCGCTCGACGGCGGCCACGCCGAGCTGGACCGGGAACGCGCCGAGATCCGCCGGGTGCTCGGCGCCTTCGAGACCGTGCTGGCCAGCCCACCGGCGGCCCGGCCCGCGCCCCGCCACGGCGCGCGCATCGGCGAGGTCGCCGCCCTGGTCGGGGTCCGCACCGCGCAGCTGCGGCTCTGGGAGGAGCGCGGGCTGCTGCGGCCGGGCCGCACCCCGGGCACCAACTACCGGGTGTACGACGAGGCGGAGCTACGCGCCGCGCAGGTCATCGCGTTGCTGCGCAGAGGCGCGTACCCGTTCGAGATCATCGAGGCGGTGCTGGGTGAGCTGCGAACCACCGGAAGCCCGCAGCGGGTCCGTGCCGAGCTGGCCCGCCGTGAGCAGGAGCTGCACGCCCGCAGCCTGCGCAGGCTGCGCGGCAGCGCCGCGTTGCACGACTATCTGAGCGCTCGGGATGACCCGCATCCCGTCCCGCGCAGCGATCGTCGTGACTAGGGTCGGCTCATGAGAGCTGCGCTGCTGGCGGCCACGACGTCCGCCGTCCTGCTCGCTCCCGTGCCGGTCGGTACGGCGGGAGCGTCCGCCGCGCCGACGGTGCGCTGCCCCCGGGTCCCGGCGCCGGCGGCGTCGCGCCCACCCCGGCCGTCGCCCCCGCCCACAGTGCCCGCGCAGCGGATGGTCGGCGGCGCGGCGCTCGACACGACCGGCCTGGTCGTGCCGACCGGCGTCGCCGCGCCGCCGAAGATCACCGCCACGTCGTGGCTGGTCGCCGACCTGGACAGCGGCCAGGTGCTCGGCGGCTGCGGCCCGCACGAGTACGGCACGCCGGCGAGCGTGCAGAAGCTGCTACTGGCGGCCACCATGCTGCCGAAGCTCGACCCGAAGCAGACGATCACCGTCACCGAGGCGGACATGGACATCGAACCCGGCTCCTCGGCCGTGGGACTGGTCGCGGGTGGCCGGTACACCATCGAGACCATCTGGCTCGGGTTGCTGCTGAACTCCGGCAACGAGGCCGCCAACGCCCTCGCGCGACTGGGCAGCGGGACGGACAGCGCCGCCGGCGTCCGCGCCATGAACGAGCAGGCGCACCACCTCGGCGCGTTGCAGACGCACGCGGTCACCCCGTCCGGGCTGGACGGCAGGGGGCAGTTCACCAGCGCGTACGACCTGGCGTTGATCGCCCGGGCCTGCTTCGCCCAGCCGACCTTCCGCCGGTACGCGTTGACCGAGCAGACGTCGATCCCGGCCCAGCCGGCGCAACGGACCAAGGGCTTCGAGATCCAGAACGAGAACCAGCTCATCTACCGGTACCCGGGGGCGCTCGGCGGCAAGACCGGCTTCACCGACCTGGCCCGGCACACCTATGTGGGGGCGGCGGAACGCGGCGGGCGGCGGCTGGTGGTGACCCTGCTGGGCGCCGAGTCGGCGCCGGCTCGCGGCTGGGAGCAGGGCGCCGCGCTGCTGGACTGGGGCTTCACGCTGCCCCGGGACGCCGCGGTGGGCCGGCTGGTCGAGCCCGGTGAGCTGACCGCCACCCCGTCGGCGGCGCCGTCCGCGCTGGCGGCCCCCGGTGCGCCCCGGCCGGCGGCGGCCAGCGGACCGGCGCGTAGCGACGCGGGGTGGCTCTGGTCGGTGATCGCTCTCAGCGGCGCGACGGTGGTGGCGTTGATGGGCGGTCTGCTGTGGCGGCGTCGCCGCCGGTTGCCCTGACGAATCGACATCGGGCGCTGCCGTCCATAGACTCCGGTCTTTCTGGCACCACCAGTCCAGGAGGATCCCTGTGCCGAGTGAACCCGAACCGCGCCCCGCAGTGGCGGCACCCCGCCGGCCGGTGCGCGCCCTGACCCGTTTCGCGGGGGTGACAGTGCTCGCCGGGGCACTGGTCGTCGGCGTGTCCGCCACCGCGCTCGCCGCGCCGGGCCCGTCGGCCGCCGCGGTGCGCGTGTCCGCCGCGCCGCCCACCGCCGCCGACGCCGCCGCCAAACCGCCGCGCACCACCCACGGCCCGTGCGCGTACACCGAGACCCCGGACGAGCCCGCGGCCCGACCGGTGCCGTTGCCGCCCGACCCGCGCCGCACCCCGGCCCGGGGCAGCGTCCGGGTGACGTTGGCGACCAATCACGGGCCGATCGGCTTGACCTTGGACCGCGCCGCCGCGCCGTGCACGGTGCAGAGCTTCCTGCACCTGATCGGCAAGCGTTTCTACGACCGCACCCCGTGTCACCGGCTCACCGCGTACCCCACGCTGAGCGTGTTGCAGTGCGGTGACCCGTCCGGAACCGGCGAGGGCGGCCCGGGCTACCGGTACCGCGACGAACTGCCGACCGACCTGCCGCCCGCGCCCACCGACCCGACCGGGGAACGCCGGGTGTACGCCCGGGGCGTCCTCGCGATGGCGAACGCCGGGCCGGACACCAACGGCAGCCAGTTCTTCCTGGTCTACGCCAACTCCGCGCTGCGCCCGAACTACACGATCTTCGGCGAGGTCGACGCGGCCGGCCTGGCCACCCTGGACCGGATCGCCGCCGGGGGAGTGGCGCCGACCGCCGAGGACCCGGCACCGGTCGACGGTGCGCCAGCACTGCCGGTGACCATCCGCAAGGCGGTCCGCTGGCACCACCACCACTGACCGTACGGCGCGGTGGGTGACCGTCGGTCGCTCACCGCGCCCGGGCCGGCCACGACCTGGCCGGAACTTTCCGAAACGGACCGGAACCGGTCCAACCGGTTTCTGCGGCAGTTCCGGCCGTCACGCCGGGGCAGATGACCCGGTCGGCGGGGCGGTGGTGCTGTCGCGCACGACAAGTTCGGTGGCCAGTTCCACCCGGGGCGAGTCGATGCCCTCGCCCTGGGCGAGGCGGAGCACCGTCCGGGCCGCCAACCGTCCCATCTCGACCAACGGCTGGCGAACGGTGGTCAGCGGCGGGGATGCCCAGCGGGCCTCCGGCAGGTCGTCGAAACCCACCACGCTCACGTCGTCCGGGACGCGCAGCCCGCGGCGGCGGATCGCCTCGTAGACGCCGAAGGCCATCTGGTCGCTGGCGGCGAAGATGCCGGTCGGCGGGTCGGGAAGGTCGAGCAGCGCGGTCCCGCCGGCGAACCCGGAGGCGTGGTAGAAGTCGCCCGGGTAGATCAGTGCGTCGTCCACCGGCACGCCAGCGGCCTCCAACCCGGCCCGGTAACCGTCGAGTCGCGCCCGGCTGCACAGCAGATGCGTCGGCCCGGCCACGAAACCGATGCGCCGGTGCCCGACGGCGAGCAGGTGTTCGGTGGCGGCGAGCCCGCCGGCCCAGTTGGTCGCGCCGATCGTCGGCACGTCCATGGCCGGCACGCCGGCCGGGTCGACGACCACCACCGGCACGTTGAGGCGACGCAGCTGCGCGTGCAGCGGCGCGCTGAGGTGCGAGGTCACGAAGATGACGCCGTCGGTGGCCCGGGTGCGCAGGTTCTGCAACCACTGCCGGGCCGCGGTGGGCTGCCGGTGGATCGCGGAGACCACGGTGCCGACACCCGCCCCGTGCCCGACGTCCTCCACACCGCGGATGATCTCCACGGCCCAGGGGCTGTCCAGGTCGTTGAAGACCAGGTCGACCAGGCCGGCGCGGCGGACGCTGCGGCTGGTCCGACGCCGGTAGCCGTGGTGGCGCAACAACTCCTCGACCCGCTCGCGGGTGTCCGGGGCCACATCGGAGCGTCCGTTGAGCACCCGTGACACGGTCGGCACCGACACCCCGGCCTCCCGTGCGATCGCGGTGATGGTCACCCTGCGTCCGTCGTCCGCGCCCACCCGCGTCTCCTTCACCGAGCCGGAGAAGCGACCAGAAGTCGTCGCCCACCGTGTGTCCCGAAACGGCGTGCCCGTTCCACGCGTCATCTTGCCTCACCGACGGGGGTTGACGACATGCCAGATCGACCGAAGCTTCGCTTGATTTGCGGAAAAGTTCCGGAGTTTTTCGGCCACTTTCGTCGTCGGCTCGCCTCAGTGCTGACACACCGGACGGTTCGTGACCCAGTGCTGGTTGACCAGGTTGGCGACCGGCGGCGGGTCAGGGATGCCGCCGTCGGCGGCGATGGGCCGGGCGTTGAAGATCCGCAGGAAGAAATTGATCACTTTGGCGACCAGGGCCGGGATGGTATAGCCGATGCCGTACTTGGCGTTGATGGTGAGATCGGCGCGGTTGCACCCCTCGCGGTTCGCGAGGCCCTGCAGACCGCCGAAGCCGACGCTCGACCCGCGGGTGATCCCCACGGTGGTGGTGAGCGCGACGTACAGTCCGGCGCTGAACACGACCGCGCCGAGGCCGATGAAGAACTTCACGTCGTAGTCGACGAGCAGAGCGTTCGCCCCCACCGAGGTGCCGTCGACGGAGTCGACGAGGCTGCTCTTCACCTGCAGACCGCCGGGCCAGCGTGGGCCGAACGTGCCGTTGGCATAGCCGAACCCCATCGTGCCGCCGAGCGAGTACTCACCGGTGGCCCTGATCGTCGTGTGCCCGGCGCTGAAGCCGGTGCGGATGCCGATCGACTGCCGAACGGTCGCGGAGAACGGGATGCCCAGTACGGATTCCAGGGGGACGGTGAAGTCGACCGGGACGAAGACAACGGGATGGACGTTTCGGCCGGTTGTGGTGGTGGCGTCGACCTGGATCCGGACTCCGGCGGCGCCGTGGATCCGCAACTCGGCAACGGTGACCGTGGAACCGTCGATCACCAGGTGGAACTTCGCCGAGGGCTGCCGCATCACGAAGGTGATGGTGCCTGACAGGTCGAGCCCGCTGTCCCGGTAGGAGAAGCGGGCACCGACACCGTCGGTGCAGCAGAAACCAGTGGCTTCCAGCTCGCCGGGCCGGGCCGCGCCTGTGGTGAGCGGCGCGGCGGCGGTGACCGGCCGGCCACCGGCCAGCGTCAGCGCGTTGACGGTTGCGGCCGGGGCGCGGTCCACGGTCGCCGTCGGTTCGGACCGCGGTGCTGCTGCTGTGCCCGGGTGGGACCAGAACGTGTCGTCGAACTGGTAGGCGGTGGCGTCGGCCAGGGAGTCGGACTGTCTGTGCGGGGCGCTCAGGCACGGTCGCGGACCAGGCCGATCAGCCGAACCGCGGTGGACCGGTCGGTGTTGTCGGTGACCTTGGTGACGACCTGAACCTCGCAGGCGCGGTCCCGCAGAGCGAACTCGGCGATGCCGCCCGAGGCGAAGCGGATGCCATCGGAGTCGGGTTCGGTCTGCCCGTACGCGGATTCGGCCGGCAGGTTGCCGCCGACGGCGGTGCCGGGGCTGCCGATGTCGATGGTGATCGAATGGTAGGTGTCCGGGTTCTCCCAGGTGCAGGAGCTGCCTCCGTCGCCGCTGTCGCCGGCCCGAGGGCCGGTGGCGCCGGTGGCTCCGATCACCTGCCTGACCTCGTCGATGGAAAGCAGCGCGCAGGCGTCGACCGGCTTCGCCTCGACTGTCGCCGCACCGGTCGAGCCGGTCGGGCTGCCGCCCACTGCGGCCGGCCGGTCCGCCGGTGCGGACCCGCAGGCCGCCACGCCGCTGAGCATTACCGCGGCGGCGGCGCGAGCCCACCGTTCCCGCGCTCGGACCTCTCCGTCCGTCATGTGCTGGCCTCCTGTGCTGTCGATTCATTCAGTGCTGAGGGGGTGGCCCGAGCAGTTCGATGCCGTGTCGGGCGGCGGCGTGGCCGAGGGCGGCCGGGTCGATCGGCCCGGGGTCGGGCAGCCGCCTCTCGAGTGCGGCGGTGCCAGCCTCGGCGGCGAACTGCTCGAACCCGGACGGCGTGGTGATCTGCAGGGCATGCAGGGGCTCGTCAGGTCCGACGAGGAAGGTGTGTGGCAGTCCGAGGGGCAGCAGGACGAAGTCGCCGGGTCCGGCGGTGAAAGCCTCGCCGTCGCAGCGGAACTCGGTGGTGCCAGACAACAGGTAGAACATCTCGTCCTCGTGCTGGTGGCGATGCAGAGGCGCCGCGAAGCCGGGCGGGTTGATGAACTCGACCACGGCGAGCCGGCCGTGGGTCTGCTCGCCGGTCGCCTTGACGGTCATCAGGCTGCCAACGAACCAGTGGGCCTCTCCCTCGCCAGCGCGGCGCAGATACGGGCGGACAGACATCTCGCTGCCTCTCTACCTGATGGATGGCGTCTATTCACTAGCCGGTGTCTAGCGAATATGTTGCTAGTATGGCCAAGTCATGGGCGATGTCAAGGACGGAAAGCCGACCCGGCGCTACCGGTCCGCGGTGCGTGAAGAGAGCGCACGCCGTACCCGACGGGTGGTGGTCGACGCGGCAGCCGAGTTGTTCGTCGCACGTGGTTACGCCGGCACCTCCCTGGCTGATGTGGCGGCCGCGGCGGGCGTCGCGCGTCCGACGGTGTTCGCCGCGTTCGGGTCGAAGCCGGCGCTGCTACGGCAGGTCCTCGACGAGGCGCTCGCCGGCGACGACGAGCCGGTGCCGGTGGCCCAACGGCCCTGGTTCCGGCCGGTCTTCGAGGCCGATACGCAGGCCGGGGTCCTGCACGCGTACGCCGGTGTGTGCACCCTGATCGGCAGGCGGGCGGCGCGGATCTTCGAAACCGTCCGGCGGGCGGCCGACGAAGCGTCTGAGGTCGCCGAAGTGTGGGAGACGCTGCTGCGCAACCGTCGCGCAGGTGCCCGGATGGTGGTCGAGCGAGGTTACTCGCTCGGCCCGCTGCGCCAAGGCTCCGACGTCGAGCGGGCGGTCGACGTTCTGTGGATCTTCAACGACCCGGCGCACTACGACGCGTTGGTGCTGCGGTGCGGCTGGACGGAGGACTCGTTCCGCGACTGGCTGTCCGAGCGTATGCAGGACGTGCTGCTGGTCCGCTGAGCGATCCGGCACGGGGCCCGGCCAGGGCTGGTAGACAGGACTGGTGCGACAACGCGTCGGCGTCGTGCTCGCGCTCACCGCGCTGCTCGGTGGCTGCTCGCGGGCGGAGCCCCGGCCCACGCCGGCCGGGCCGCAGCCCACGTCGGTGAGCCCCACCCCTTCGCCGACCCCGTCCGTGTCGGCCCCGCTGCCAGGGTTCGTGGTGCTGGCCGACGTCGACCCGCGCATCCACGCCGACATCCGCTACGCCACGGCGCACAACTTCGTCGGCCGGCCGATCACCGGATACCGGGAGCCGCTGTGCCTGCTCACCCGGCAGGCGGCCGAGGCGCTGCGCCGCGTACAGGACGCCGCGCTGGCCAGCGGACACAGCCTGAAGGTGTACGACTGCTACCGCCCGCAACCGGCGGTGGACGACTTCGTGGCCTGGTCGAAGCGCCCCGACGAGCAGCAGACCAAGGCCGAGTTCTACCCGGACCTGGCCAAGAACCGGCTCTTCGCCGACGGCTACATCGGCGCTCCCACCGCCCACAGCCGTGGCAGCACCCTGGACCTGACCCTTGTCGACGAGCCCGCCGCCAGCCAACCCCCGTACCGGGTCGGGCAACCGCTCGTCGCCTGCACCGCGCCGCGCGGGCAGCGCTTCGGAGACAACAGCATCGACATGGGTACGGGCTTCGACTGTTTCGACCCCCGGGCGCACACCGCCGACCCCTCAGTCACCGGAACGGCGCGGGACAACCGGCGGTTGTTGCGGCGGCTGATGACCGACGCCGGGTTCGTCAACTACGACCGCGAGTGGTGGCACTACAGCCTGCGCGACGAGCCGTACCCGGACACGTTCTTCGCCGCCCCGGTCGCCCGCTCCTCGGTTGGCTGATCAGGTCCAGTAGAGGACCCGGCAGGCCGGCACGCGGGCGGTCAGCTCGGCGGTGAACCAGTTGCGCAGCTCGGTCATCTGCTCACGCGGGTAGACGTACTTCACCGCGCCGAACTTGCCGTGCTTGCGGATGCGGGACTCCTCGTCCATCTCCAGCCGGGTACGCGGGTACCAGCCGAGCAGCACCTCCTTGCTGCCCGGCGTGAACCGGTGGGTGATCAGCTCGGCGGTCAGGTCCACATCGGGCACCCCGTCGACCGCCGCGCGGACCTGGTCGAGCAGGTCGCCGTAGTGCTCCCGCCAGTCCGGCAGCGCGATGATCGGCGCGATGGTCAGCCCGACCGGGTAGCCGTCGAGGGCGAGCCGGCGCAGCGCGGCCAGCCGGTCCGGCACCCGGGCGGTGCCGCCCTCGAACCGTTGGCTGACCGGGGCGCAGTTGACGCTGAAGCGGACCCGGGTCCGGCCGGCGTGCGGCAGGCCGACGAAGGCGTCCACGTCGGCGTACTTGGTGGTCCAGCGCAACTGCACGGGGGCGTCCCAGTCGGCGAAGTGCTGCACCGCGCGCCGCCAACTGCCGGTCAGGTGCTCAAGGGCGAGCGGGTCGGTGTAGCAGGACGCCTCGAAGGTGGTGCCCTCGTCGGCACGCCGCGCGTTGCGGCTGGTCACCGTACCGCGCCCGGCGTACGCGGCCAACCCGGCGAGGATGTCGTCGAGGTCGGCGTACACCCGGGTCACCGGTGGGCCGGACAGGGATCCGGCGAGGTAGCAGTACTGACAGTGCGCCGGGCAGCCCTCGGCCAGGTCGACCCGCCAGTCCGCGCTGGGCGCGATGGGTTGCAGGACACGCCGCGAGGGTGGGCTCACCACGATCACCATTGTCGACTTGGCCCGCGCGTAGGTTTCCCGGTCGGTCTGCCCGCGTACCCCGGTGAGCCGGTTGGCGCGCAGGTGTTCCACCTCGATGCCGAGTGCCCGCACCCGTTCGACGACCCGTTGGCCGTGCGGGTGTTCGAGCGCGGCGGGGGTGGCCACCACCCGGCTCGGGGTCCAGCGGCGCGCCGAACGGGTCGGCGGCGCGAGGCCGGCCAGGTCGCGGATCGGCACATGTTCGCCGCTGGCGTCGTGCGGCGCGGCGGGCACGTCCACGGCGAGCGGCGTGTCGACGTCGACGGCGTCCGGGCTGGTCATCCGGCGGGGGTACCCGTTGCCGTAGGAATCCCACCCGTTCGGGCGATCGGCGATTGACGCGATCAGGTCAGAGGAATAACCTTTCGTCTATCTGTAAACCTTGTGAACAGATGTACCTCGACGCGGCGGCGCGCGTCCCCACCGAAGGGACGATCAGGTGATCGCAGAACTCTCCTCCCGTACCAGAAGGATCCTGTCGGTGTTCGTCGCCCTGGTCGTCGCGGTGACCGCCGGCGTCGCTGTCAGCGCCTCGCGCAGTGCGCAGGCCGCGCCGACGTTCAAGGTGCTGGCCTTCTACAACGGCACCTGGGACGCCGCCCACATCGACTTCGTCAGGGACGCCCGGGCCTGGTTCCCGCAGGCCGCCGCCCAGCACGGCTTCTCCTGGGAGGCCACCACCAACTGGGGCCTGCTGAACACCGCCAACCTGGCCCAGTACAAGGTCATCATGTTCCTGGACGACGCGCCGCCCACCGCGCAGCGGGCCGCGTTCCAGCAGTACATGCAGAACGGCGGGGCGTGGCTGGGCTTCCACGTCAGCGCCTGGACCGACAACCCGTCGAGCTGGAGCTGGTACTACAACACCTTCCTCGGCACCGGGGCGTTCCAGACCAACACCTGGGGGCCCACCCGGGTCACCATGCGCGCCGACAACCGCACCCACCCCGCCACCCGGAACCTCCCGGCGACCTTCCCGTCCTCGATCAGCGAGTGGTACTCCTGGAGCAACGACCTGCGGCAGAACCCCAACATCGACATCCTGGCCTCCGTCGACGCGTCCAGCTTCCCGGTCGGCACCGACCCCAACCAGTCCTGGTACGGCGGCTACTACCCGCTGGTCTGGAGCAACCGGCAGTACAAGATGCTCTACGCCAACTTCGGGCACAACGCGATGAACTACAGCACCAACACCGGGCTGTCCTCCACCTTCGACAGCCCGCAGCAGAACCAGCTGCTGATCGACGGGCTGCACTGGCTCGCCGGTGTCGGCACCGTCCCGCCGACGACGCCCCCGCCGTCCGACGGCACGATCTCGCCGACCGCGTGGCACACGGTGGTCAACCGGGGCAACGGCAAGTGCGTGGACGCGCGGGCCGCGGCCAGCGCGAACGGCACCGCCATCCAGCAGTACGCGTGCAACGGCAGCGCCGCCCAGCAGTACCAGTTCGTGCCGACCAGCGGCGGGTACCTGCGGGTCAACAACCGCAACAACAGCGCCCAGGTGCTCGACGTGACCAACAGGTCGACAGCCGACTCGGCGCCCATCCAGCTCTGGTCCTACAGCGGCGGCAACAACCAGCAGTGGCGGGCCGAGCCCGAGGGCGGCGGCTACTACCGCCTGGTCAACCGTGCCAGCGGCAAGTGCCTCGACGTGCCGGGAGCGTCGACGGCGGACAGCGTCCAGCTCATCCAGTACGCCTGCAACGGCACCGCCGCGCAGTCCTTCCGGGTGGTGTCCGTGTCGTAGCCCGGCGGTAGCTTCGCGGCCATGGCGATTCCCGACCTGGTGCCCATCGCGCACGAGCCCGACTACCGCACCAGCACCATCGGCCACTACGACAAGGGCCAGTTCTTCGGCTCCGTCACCGCCACCCTCACCGACGGTGCCGGAGCCGAAGACGACTGGTACCGGCACAAGCGGTGGTACGCGGTGCTGCACCGCTTCGACGCCGACGGCGCGCACACCGACTCGGATATCTGGTTCGCCGGCACCAGCGAGCACGAGGACGCCTCGATCGACAGGGCGCGGGCCCGCCTCGCCGAGTGGCTGGACGCGCTGCCCGGTCGCGTCTTCGCCGACATCGCCATCGCGCTGTTCCAGGTCGAGGTCGACGGGCACGTCTTCGGGCTGGTCGACTGGTCCGAGGAGTACGACGGCGACGACCACGCCGAGTTCCTCCCCGACGACCTGGGGTTCGACCCGCCGTGGGACGGCTGCTACGACACCTGAGCGGCCCGCCACCCGGCGGCCACCGCCACGAGGCCGTGCCCCGGGCTACTGGTGTTGGATCGAGCACGATCTTGAGCCGCTCGGGCCGGCGCCCGAGCCCGGGGCGACCGGCGCGCAATATCCTTTGCGGACAGGCCGCGGCCCGCCTACCGTCATCGAAGCAAGGTCGACCGATCAGACCCCGGGGAGTACGCCGTGTCGCAGCGCGACCGCACCACGACCATCTGGCGCACGCCAGGTGCGGGTGCCGGGTTGCCCTCGGGCGCACGGTGCCGGTATCTCGGTCAGCCCACTTGTCCCGGTCAGCTCGCTGAGGGCCGGCGACCAGGGCGACGCCACCGCTGACGCCAACGCGTCCGGTGTCGCCGCCCACCCCCTGCGGGTCGGGCGGCCTTTTCGTATCCGACGAACTTCCGCGCCCGGCCTTCCCGGTACGCGATCATTTCCGGTCACCATGCGACGTTGGTGCCGGCACGACACAAGGAGACCACGATGGGATTCACCCCGCTCGCTGGTACCCGGGCACCGGTCCGGGTCTGGACCGACCCGTACGCCATCGAGCCGCAGGCCGCCAAGCAGCTGCGCAACATCGGCGCGCTGCCGTGGGTGCAGGGCGTCGCCGTCATGCCCGACGTGCACTTCGGCAAGGGCGCCACGGTCGGCTCGGTGATCGCGATGCGGCAGGCCGTCTCGCCGGCCGCGGTCGGCGTCGACATCGGCTGCGGGATGTCGGCGGTGCGGACCTCGCTGACCGCCGCCGACCTGCCGGACGACCTGGCCGGGCTGCGCTCCGCGATCGAGGCCACCATCCCGGTCGGCTTCGCCCAGCGCACCGACCCGGTCGACCCGCGCCGGGTCCGGGGCCTGGAGCAGGCCGGCTGGGTCGACTTCTGGGGCCGGTTCGCCGGCCTGGACCGGCGGGTGGCGCAGCTGCAGACGCGGGCGCAGCGCCAGATCGGCACCCTCGGCGGGGGCAACCACTTCATTGAGGTCTGCCTGGAGCAGGGCGGCGCCGACGAGGGCCGGGTCTGGCTGATGCTGCACTCCGGGTCCCGCAACATCGGCAAGGAACTGGCCGAGCGGCACATCGCCGTGGCCCGGGGGCTGCCGCACAACGCCGACCTCCCGGACCGGGACCTGGCGGTGTTCCTCGCCGGGACGCCCGAGATGGACGCGTACCGGCGGGACCTGTTCTGGGCGCAGGAGTACGCGCGGCGCAACCGGGCGGTCATGCTGGCCCTGCTCTGCGGCGTGGTGCGTGAGCACTTCCCGCAGGTCGGCTACGACGAGCCGATCAGCTGCCACCACAACTACGTCTCGGAGGAGAGCTACGACGGGGTGGACGTGCTGGTGACCCGCAAGGGCGCGATCCGGGCCGGCCGGGGTGACCTGGGCATCATCCCCGGGTCGATGGGCACCGGGTCGTACATCGTGCGGGGTCGGGGGAACCCGGACGCGTACTGCTCGGCGTCGCACGGCGCGGGGCGTCGGATGTCCCGGGCGCAGGCCAAGCGGACGTTCAGCACCGCGGACCTGGCCGCGCAGACCGCCGGGGTGGAGTGCCGCAAGGACGCCGGGGTGGTCGACGAGATCCCCGGCGCGTACAAGGACATCACCGAGGTGATGGCCCAGCAGGAGGACCTGGTCGAGGTGGTCGCGCACCTCAAGCAGGTGGTCTGCGTGAAGGGCTGAGACGCCGCGCGGGCCGGGTCACCGGCCCGCGCGGCACCGCCTCAGAAGCCGACGAAGACCCGGCGCAGGTCGTCGAGGGTCACCGAACCGGTCACCAGCACCCCTTCGGGGGTGTGCTGGGGACCCAGCCGTCCGGTGGCCAGCCGCAGCCACGCCTCGGCCGGCGCCACCAGCTCGCCATCGGGATGCTCGGGCGCGTCGACGATCTCGACCTGCTCACCCAGCCGCAGCCCGAACGTCCGCTCGGGCGCGTGCAGCCGGACCAGCAGGGTGGCCCCCCGACCGTCCAGCTCATGCGGTCGGCTGGTCCAGGCCAGCATGCCGCCGATCTGGTCGAGCAGCAGCGCCACCGCCCCCGGCGTCACCGCCGCGAACGGGTTGAACGCCACCTCGGCGTCCCACTGGTGCAGGGCGAACTCACTGAGCCGGAACCGGGCCGCGGTGGCCACGTCGACCGGCTCCGGCAGGAAGCCGAGGTCGACCCGCGTCGAGGCCCGGCTCTCGGCGTCCAGCGCCTCGTACGCCTCGACCAGTCGTTCGTTGCTGGCGAGGAAGCCGGCGGCGTGCTCGGCCGGGGACATCGCGTCCCAGCGGGCCCAGACGCCACGGTTGAAGTCCCCGTCCGGGCCGGGCGTGCCGGTGCGCGCCGCGTCCAGCGTCGCCAGGTTGATCTCGGCGCCGCTGCCCAGGTGGCTCAGCACCTGCGACACCTGCCACTCACTGGCCCCGGACGGGCGGAGCAGGTCGTCCTCCTTGAGGTCCCGCACGAGCGCGGCGAGCTCCTCGTGGCCCGCGCGCAGAGCGGTGATGATCTGGTCAGCAGGGGTCGACATGGGTCTCCTCAACGGATTTTCGACGATGATCGGGACGTTACCGGACGTGGCCGTCGGCCGGCCCACCCCAGGCTCGGGGCGCTCCAGCCGGCGGCCGCGGCGGTCAGCTCAACCCATGTGCACGGTGTTGCCGGTCGGGATGTCCTCCTTGCGGACCTTCACCAGCACCAGTGTGGCCAGCCCGGCGAGCACGATCAGCGCCGCGCCCCAGGCGAAGGCCACCCGGTAGCCGTGCACCAGCGCCTCGACCTGGTTGACCGGGTTCGGCGCCCGGCCGACCAGGTAGGCGGCGACCGCGCTGGTGTAGAAGGTGTTCAGCAGCGCGGTGCCGAGCGAGCCGCCGATCTGCTGGGTGGCGTTGAGCGTCGCGCTGGCCGCGCCGGCGTCGTGCTCCGGCACCCCCACCAGGGCGAGGCTGGACAGCGGAACGAAGGTGAAGCCCAGCCCCAGGCCGAGAATGACCTGCGCGGGCAGCAGGTGGGTGAGGAACGGGGTGTCCACGTCGATCTGGGTCAGCACCAGCATGCCCAGGGCGGCGAGCGCCGAACCGGCGACCATCAGCGGCTTGGCACCCAACCGGGGCATCAGCTGGCTGGCGCCACCCGCGGCGATCAGCACACCGGCGGTGACCGGAAGGGAGGCGAGCCCGGCCTCCAGGGGCTTGTACTGCAGCACCACCTGGAAGTAGAAGGTCAGAAAGAGGAACGCCCCAAACAGGCCCGCGCCGATCAGCGTCGAGGTGAGGAACGCCCCGCCCCGGTTGCGGTCGAGCAGGATCCGCAGCGGCAGCAGCGGGTGGCTGGAGCGCAGCTCGATCACCACGAACGCGGCGAGCAGCAGCACGCCCGCGGCGATGAAACCGAGCGTCGCGGTGGCGTCCCAGCCGTCCTCGGCTGCCTTGGTGAACCCGTACACCAGGGAGACCAGGCCGGCGGTCACCACGATCGCACCGGGTACGTCGTAGCGGGTGTTGCCGTGGGCCCGGCTCTCCGGCACCAGCGGGAGGGCGAAGGCGATGGCGATCGCGGCGACCGGGATGTTGACCAGCAGGCACCAGCGCCAGTCGGCGTACTCGGTGAGCACCCCGCCGAGCAGCAGACCGACAGCCGATCCACCGCCGGCGATCGCGCCGTACACCGCGAAGGCCTTGGCCCGCTCGGTGGTCTCGGTGAAGAGAACGGTGAGCAGCGCCAGCGCGGCCGGGGCGAGCAGCGCGCCGAAGGCGCCCTGCAACGCGCGGGCGGCGAAGAGCATCTCACCGGTGGTGGCCAGACCGCCCAGGGCCGAGGCCAGCGCGAAACCGGTCATGCCGACGATGAAGGTGCGCTTGCGCCCCCAGTAGTCGGCGATGCGACCGCCGAGCAGCAGCAGACCGCCGAAGGCCAGCGTGTAGGCGGTGATCACCCACTGCCGGTTCGCGTCGGTGATCCCCAGGTCGGCCTGGGCCTGCGGCAGTGCGATGTTCACGATGGTGGCGTCCAGGACGACCATCAGCTGTGAGACCGCGATGACCGCCAGCGCGATCCAGCGCCGCGGATGCGGGGCGCCGGTCGACACCCCGGCGTTGGGCGCGCCGGGGGCGGTCGAGGTGGTTCCGGGCATGGTGAAGCCTTCCGTGTTACGGATATCGGTGAATCAGGCCGGCGACGGACCGTCGTGCTGATAGCGGAGCACCGGGATCAGCACCTGGTCGACGACCTGGGTGAGGAACGCGTCATCGGCGGGTAGGCCGTGCGCGACGATGCGGGACATGGTGAGCGCGGGCGCCAGATCGTGGAACATCTCCCGCTCGCCGGCCTCCGGCGGGATCTCCCCGCGGGCGGCGGCCCGGACCAGGATGGCGGTGCTGGCCACCCGCCCGGCCGGCAGCACCTGGTGACGCACCAGACGTTCCAGCTCGGGGTTGGTCCGCATGGCGAAGGTCAACGCCTGCATCAGGTCGCAGTCGGCAGTGCAGATCGCGGCCGTGGCCCGCAGCAACTCGATCAGGTCACCGCGAAGGGAGCCGGTGTCGGGCGGGTTGTGCACACCCACGCGCTGGTCGCGCAGGGCGGCGACGACCAGCTCCGCCTTGCCGTCCCAGCGCCGGTAGATGGTGGCCTTGCTGACGTGGGCGCGGGCGGCGACGGCGTCGATGGTCATCCGGTCGTAGCCGACCTCGCGCAGGGTGTCGATGACGACGGTGAACAGGTCGCTGTCGGTGCAGCGCGGAGCCCGGGCAGCCGGCACCCCGGCACCCGCGTCCACCTGCTGACCACCCAGCATCCCGACCCCCCTGCGAAACGATGTCGTACTGACCCTAGTTCGCGGTTCGCTGATCGTGCAGGCTTTCGTGAGTTGCCTCGCATCTGGCCGACGAAACGATGACGTTTCCATCAGGGGTCCGCCGGGTGGCCGGGGTGGTCAGTCGCCGGCGGTGAGGACCACCGGCACGGCCGTCATGTTGATCCGTGCGCCGTCGAGGGCGGACACCTCGTACACCTCGACAGTGCCCTGCTGTTCGCGGACCGCGCGCCAGCCGACCACCACCCGGTAACCACCCCGGCAGCCGCTGCCGCAACTGGCGGTGCCGAAGCCGGTGGCCACCTCCCGGCCGGCGGCGTCCAGCACCCGGACGCTCACCGTGGCCTCGAACACGACGGCGGTGCCGGTGACGACGAGCGGCGCCCAGACGCGCTCACCGGGGACCGGGCCGGTGACCACGATCGGCGGCAGCAGATCCGCGTAGTCCGCCCGATCGACCGCGGCCGCGCCGTCGAGGCGGACCTGCCGCACGGTGGGGAACTGGGTCAACGTCCACACCACCTGGGCCGCACGCAGCCGTCGAGTGGCCGGGTCGCCGACGGACGGCACCCGCAGTGTCGCGACGCCGTCGGCGATGCGGGTGACCTCGACGCCGGCCGGAAGCAGTGTGGTCATCCCGATGGCGGCCTCGGCCGGGCTCGGCCCGGCGGCCAGTTCGGTCAGCGCCAGCCGGGACGTCGCGACGGTGGCCGGCCGGGTGCGCCGGGTCGGCACCAACAGCCCGGCGCGGACGTACCACAGCTCGATGGTCACCGGGTCGGGCCGGCGCGTGCCGGAGGACGCCGTCGCCGACGGACGCGGTGGGCGCTCGGTGGGTGGCCGTGGTGGCGTCGGCTCCGCGGCCACGGTCGGGACGGGTGCCGGGCGGCTGCCGGGTGCGGCGCTCGTCCGCGGTGCGGTCGGAGCCGGGCCCAGGTCACCGGAGCGGGACGTGCCGCAGCCGCCGAGCAGCAGCGCCGCGACGAGCACCGGTACGCCCAGCCGGACGGTGCCGCGGCGGCTCATCCCACACCGCCCACCGGGTCAGCGGTACGCCCACCCGGACCCGGGTCGGCGCACCCAGCCTGACGCGGCACGTCGCCGTGCGGGTCGGCGGGACCGTCAGCGGGCAGCTCCAGCCGGAACCGGGTGCCCTCGCCCGGTTCGCTGTGCACGCCCAGCGCGCCGCCGAGCAGATCGGTGTGCTCGCGCGCGATGGCCAGCCCGAGCCCACTGCCCGGCGCCGAGCGGGACGTGTCGACCTGGTGGAACCTGTCGAACACCCGGGGCAGATGCTCTGCCGGGATGCCGGGCCCCTGGTCGGTGACCTCGAAGACGACCAGCGGGCCCGCACCCGTCACGGTGGCCGTGATCTCACCACCGCCGTGTTCGACAGCGTTGGCGACCAGGTTGGCCAGCACGCGTTCCAGTCGGCGCGGGTCGGTGCGCAACGCCACCGGGTCACCGGTGACCCGCACCCGCGCCGACCAGCCGCGTGCCGAGACGATGCCGTGCAGCAGCGCCACCGCGTCGACCGGCCGCACCGTCAACCGCTCCCGCCCGGCGTCCAACCGGGAGATCTCCATCAGATCGTCGACCAGCCGCCGCAAGCGGACCACGTCGCCGATCAACAGCCGGGCGGACGGCTGGGCGTCCTCGGGCAACTGGTCGAGGTGCTCGCGCAGCAGCGACGCCGCGGCCACCAACGCGGTCACCGGGGTACGCAGCTCGTGCGCGACGTCGGCGGTGAACCGCCGCTCCCGGGCCTGCGCGGCCGACAGCGCCGCGATCTTCGACTCCAACGCCTCGGCCATCTCGTTGAACGTCGCCGCCCAGATGCTGAACTCGTCACGCCCGCGTACCGGCAGGCGGGTGGCGAGCAGGCCCTCGGTGAGCGCTCGGGCGGCCCGGCTGGCCCGGCCCACCGGCTCCAACGTGCGACGGGCCAGCGCGTGACCCACCGCCGCGGCGAGCAGCACCACGAGCGCCCAGCCGGCCAGCAGCGCGGTGCGCAGCTGACCCAGGTCGGCGGCGACGTCGTCCTCCACGGTGAGGACGTACAGCTCGGCGGCCGAGCCGGGAATGCGCCCGCCGACGATCAGCAGCCGGGGACGCTCCGCCGGGGCGGAGCGTTGGTAGCCGAGCCGCCCGTCCGCGACGACGGCCCGCAACCGGGTGCCCAGCACCGGGGCGTACGCGGGATGCGAGGCGCGGGCCGGGCCGTCGACGAGCACCACGTGCCGGCCGCTGGCCTCGAAGCTGGTCAACAGCTCGGTGCTGCGCTGCTCGGTCAGCGGCAGGAACTGCCCAGCGAGCACGAGTTGGTAGCGGGCGTCGGCGGCGGCCTCGCGCAACGACGCGTCCAACCAGGACTGCCGCAGCAGCAGCCCGGTCCCGCCGGCGAGCAAGCCGGCCGAGACGCCGGCGACCAGGACGAACGCGATCGTCAGCCGGAGCCGCAGCCGGCCGGGGAGCACCGCGCGTCCGGCCATCGCCGCCCCCTCCCGGTCAGCCCGTCGACAGTTTGTAGCCGGCGCCGCGCACGGTCCGGATCAGCCGGGGCTGCGCCGGATCGTCCTCGATCTTGGCGCGTAGTCGCTGCACGGCCACGTCGACCAGTCGGGAGTCGCCGAGGAAGTCGTAGTTCCAGACCAGGTCCAGCAGCAGCTCCCGGGTGAAGACCTGGCCGGGTCGCCGGGCCAGCTCCAGCAGCAGGCGGAACTCGGTGGCGGTCAGCGTCACCTCCCGACCGCGCTGGCGGACCACGAAGCCGCCCGGGTCGATCTCCAGGCCGTCGACCTCGATGACTGTCGCCGCCGCCGGCACGTTCACCCGGCGCAGTACCGAGCGGACCCGGGCCACCAACTCGGGCAGGTCGAAGGGTTTGCGCAGGTAGTCGTCCGCGCCGCACTCCAGCCCGACCACCACGTCGATGGTGTCGGTGCGCGCGGTCAGCATCAGGATCGGCACCTGACTGCTGCGCCGGATCTCCCGGCAGACCTCCAGACCGTCCAGCCCCGGCAGCATGATGTCGAGGACGATGAGGTCGACCGGGTGCGCGCGGAACGCGGCCAGGGCCTGCCGCCCGTCGACAGCGGTGTCGACCCGGAAGCCGGCGCGGCGCAGACCGAGGGCGGTGACCTCCCGGATCGAGAAGTCGTCCTCGACGACCAGCACGCGGCCCTCCATCACCCGAGGGTAGACCCGCTGCGACCGTCCGTAGTCCTGGCGGAACGGTCGGCATCGGTGGCCGGCTGGCCCCCCCGCCGGCACCGTCCAACCGCTACGGTCAGGTGCCTTCGGCACCAGTGAATCAGCTCACTCGAAAGGGCACGACGTGCAACGTCATGGCTGCGTGATCCGACTCCGCCCCGAGCAGCGGGAAAACTACCTGCGGCTACACGCCGAAGTGTGGCCGAGCGTCGAGAAGACGCTGCGCGAGGCGAATTTCCGCAACTACACCATCTTCCTCCACGACGACCTGTTGTTCGGCTACTACGAGTACGTCGGCGACGACTACGAGGCCGACCAGCGGCTGATCGCCGCGGACCCGCACACGCAGGAGTGGTGGAAGCTGACCGACCCGTGCCAGGAGTCGATCGCCGAGCCGGGGTCGGGGGACTGGTGGGCTCCGATGCGCGAGGTCTGGCACCTCGCCGACGAGGCCTAGCTCCCTCGGGCGGTTGCTGAGGTCGATCATGGAGTTGTGGTGCCCAGTCTGATCGGGCTGCGGGTACTTTGTTGCCCGCCACAACTCCATGATCGACGAGGTGGGGAGGTTAGCTCGACTCACCACTGGTGGGCTACGTCGAGGACGATCCGGCTGTGGGTGCCGGGGCCGGTGAGCACGAGCACGCGGAACGGCAACCGGGCCCGTACGCCGACGGCGAAGGTGCTGTAGCCCTCGAAGCTGCCGCCGAAGACCACGTCGCGCAGTGTCGGATAGCGCAGCAGGTTGCTCACGTGCTCGCCGACCGCGTACGGCACGGTGCCCAGGCGGTCGTCGTCGTACGCCGGGGCCCGCAGCGAGACCCGCAGCAGCGCGCCCCCGGCGGTGTACGGCGACAGGGCCAACCCTTCGCCCTCGGTCCACGTCTCGCCGTAGCCGATCGCGTAACCGTCGACCGGGCCGGCGAACTCGAACACCACCCGGTCGTAGCAGTCGTGCCGGCCGGTCCGGACCTCGACCAGCGGCGCGTCACTCAACGCGCCGGCCGACTTCTCCGCGCTGCCCCAGGTGATCCCGCAGTACGCGGCCGTCGTGCCGCCCGCCGCGGTGCTGCTGCCGGCGCTGGCGACCAGGCCGGCGAGGACGACCGCCAGCGCGGTCAGTGCGCTCCTGATCCTCATTGTGGTTTCTCCGTTCGGTGTCGGGGCCACGTCGCGGCGGCGCTGCCGGTGACCCTCTGCCGCCACCGTCGTCCCGCCCCGCCACAGGGGCTTCGCCGTGGCGTAACCGCTGGGTAACAGCGGACGGGGGTCAGTCGACCGAGGGCGGCCGGTCCAGGGTGCGCAACGGTGAGAAGAACACCGGAAGCCAGGTCAACGCGTTCGCGGCCGCGCCCACCACCAGTGCGGTGCGGACGTTCGCGTACTGGCCGAGCAGCCCGGCGAGCACCGCGCCGATGGCGAGCGCCCCGGTGAGCAGGAACCGGAAGGTGGCGTTCATCCGGCCGAGCAACTCGTCCGGGGTGGCGCCTTGGCGCAGGCTGACTCCGATCACGTTGCCCACCCCCGTCCGCCAGGCCAGTGCCAGCCAGCCGCCCGCCGCCACCCAGAGCATCGGCCCGGTGTCGATCAGCGTGACCAGCCCACCGAGCGGCGCCACGAGCAGGCCGGGCAGCCACAGCGCGCGACCGTGACCGATCCGCTCGGCGAGTGGGCGGGCGGTCACCGCGCCGAGGAGAGCGCCGATTCCGCCCGTACCGAGGAAGAGGCCGAGCGCGGCGGCGCCCAGCCCGAGCTCGCGCAGGAACACCACCGGCAGCATGGCGGTGGTCAGCTGCATGGTCAGGTTGATGCTCGCGGTCGACAGGGCGAGCGGACGCAGCAGGGGGCTGCCGGTCACGTGCCGGACACCGGCGCCGAGCTGCTGGGCGAAACCGCCCGGTGCCCGGGGCTGGCGCGGGCGGGGCGCCTCGGCGCGGATCCGGGTCAGGATCACCCCGGAGACCACGTAGGCCGCCGCGTCCACCACGATCGCCACCGGCGCGGTCAGCGCCTGCACGACGATCCCGCCGAGCCCTCGTCCGGCGATCTGCATGGTGGCGTTGGTGCTCATCATCAGTGCGTTCGCCGCGACCAGTCGGTCCCGGCCGACCACCTGCGGCAGACAACTCTGCGCGGCGACGTCGGCGAAGACGGTGCCGACTCCGGTCAGCAGCACCACCAGGTACAGCTGGGGGATGCTCAGCACACCGGCCCACCACGCCAGCGGCACGGACGCCACCAGCGCGGCCCGGCTGAGGTCGGCGGTGACCAGGACGGCGCGCCGTGGCAGCCGGTCCACCCAGACCCCGGCCGGCAGACCGATCAGCAGGAACGCGGCGGTGCTCAGCGCACCGAGCAGGCCCACCTCGGCGGGGGTTGCCGCCAGCAGGGACACCGCCATCACCGGTACGGCCATCTGGCCGATGTGGAAGCCGATGCCGTCGACGAGGGCCGCGGCGTAGAGCAGTCGGAAGGAGCGCGGCCAGGCACTGGTCCGGTGCGCCGGTGTGGTTGTCGTCGGGGCGGTGGTCACACCGTCCACGGTGCCGGCAGTGGCGCGTCGAACCGATAGATTCGACTCTCGCCGAATCCACCGGGAGCGCCAATGATGCTGGTCGGCCTGGCCGCGCGGGACCTGGCGATGACCCGCTTCGCGGTGTCGCCGTTGTGGGAGGCGGTGGCCAGCGTGCGGGTCGTCAAGCGGCCGCAGCAGTTCCCGGAGCACCTGGCCTGGTACGAGCGGGTCCGGCCCCGGCTGGCCGGGGTGGACTGGCGGCTCTTCGCCGACCTGGTGCGGATGCCGACGCCGGTCATCCCCGCCTTCCTCTGCCCGCCCCCGGCCATGTCACAGCCCACCCTCGACGTCGAGTTGGCGACCCTCGTCGCCACCTCCGCGGAGGTGGTTCGGGCCGGTGTCGAGGCGCTGCCCGGGCCGCGCTCGTCGCGCCTGGCGGCGCTGCATGCCGACCCGGCGACCGAGCTGCCCCGGCTGGCCACGGCGATCCGGGGGTACGCCGACGCGGTCATCGCGCCCTACTGGCCCCGGATGCGAGCCCTGCTGGAGCGGGAGGTGCTGCTCGGCGCGCAGCGGATGGCCACCGACGGGGTGCACGGCCTGCTCAATCACCTCAACCAGTTCGTCCGGCTGGAGGCCGAGACGCTGACGGTGGAACACGTCACCCTGGCCGGCTCGGTGCGACTCGACGGGCGGGGTCTGCTGCTCGTACCGTCGGTGTTCATCGGCGCGCGGGTGTGGTCGAACTTCGACTCTCCGGGGCAGCCGGTGCTGCGGTTTCCGGCGCGGGCGGTGGGCACGCTCTGGGAACGGGATCCGACCCCGCACGGGCGAGGGTTGGCGCGGGTGCTGGGTCGAACCCGGGCGGCGCTGCTGCACGAGCTGGCGGTCCCGACCTCGACCCTGGAACTGGCCGGTCGGTGTGGCCTCGCGCCGGGCACCGTGTCGCAGCACCTCGGTGCGCTACGCGAAGCCGGCCTGGTGGGCGCGCACCGCGTCGGACGCTTCGTGCTCTACGCCCGCACCACCGCGGCTGAGGCGTTGATCGCCGCCAGCGGTGCGGGTGCCACCTGACGCCGGTCCGCGCGACCGGCGACTGCCGGCGGCCGAGCTGCTGGACGCGGCCACGGTATGACGCTTCCGCTATGCCTGACATCGATCGCCGTCACAGTAACATCTACGTGCATCGATGACCCGGTGGCTGATGATCGCCGGACGACCGCAGGGGAGTGCGTGATGCTTCGACGACAACTGAGACGTGCGGCGCTGGCCATGCTGGTGGCGATCCTGGCGGCGGCCGGGATGCAGCTCGCCACCGGCGCTCCGGCCGCCGCCGTCCGGACCGTCTACTACGACGCGAGCCGGACCGGTGAGTTCCGGACCAACTTCGACCAGGCGGCGCAGATCTGGAACAGCCGGGTCAGCAACGTCCGGCTGCTGGCCGGCACCCCGGCCAGCATCACCATCTACGTCGACGACGGCTGGCCCCGGGCGCAACCGACCGGCCTCGGCTCGGGCCGGATCTGGATGGGCCGCACGGCCGTCAACCAGGGCTACGACCGCAACCGCATCGCCGCCCACGAGATCGGCCACATCCTGGGCCTGCCGGACCGGCGGACCGGGCTGTGCACCGACCTGATGTCCGGCAGCAGCGCCCCGGTGTCCTGCCGCAACGCGAACCCCAGCTCCACCGAGGCGAGCCGGGTGAACTCGCTGTTCGCCGGCAGCCTGGCCGCGCCCGCCAGCACGACGTACACCTGGACCGCCGACTCGGACATCGCGCCGTTGGTGGTCGGCGGCCGGCCGGCGTCGGAGAACTACCCGTTCATGGTGTACGTCTCCGGCTGCACCGGCACGCTGATCAAGGGCAACTGGGCGGTCACCGCCAAGCACTGTTCGACGCCGTCCTCGGTGCGGGTGGGCAGCATCAACCGCACCAGCGGCGGGACCGTCGTGCGGGTGACCCGGGCGGTCAACCACCCGAGCGTCGACGTCAAGCTGCTGCAACTCGCCAGTTCGGTGACGTACGCCCCGGCACCGATCCCGAGCACCTCCGGCGCGGTCGGCACCGCCACCCGGATCATCGGCTGGGGTCAGACCTGCGCCCCCCGGGGCTGCGGGTCGGCGCCGACGGTGGCCAACGAACTGGACACCTCCATCGTGGCCGACAGCCGGTGCTCCGGCATCAATGGCCCGTACGAGATCTGCACCAACAACACCAACGGCAATTCCGGCGCCTGCTACGGCGACTCGGGTGGGCCGCAGGTGCGCAAGGTCAACGGGGTGTGGAACCTGATCGGCGCGACGAGTCGGGCCGGCAACAACAACTCCACCTGCGCCACCGGCCCGTCCATCTATGTGGACCTGCCGTCCATCCGCTCGTGGATCTCCACTCAGGTCGGCGGCCTGCCCGTCTGACCGGCACTGACACCGCGGGCGGGGGCGCGCGACGCACGCGCCCCCGCACCGGTGTGCCGGTGTCACCACGCGCTCGCCGGACGCGGTACGGTGCGTGGCATCTCGGCACATCGGAGGTCGCTTCATGCCTACCGTCGTCGTCCTCGCGCTGACCCTCGCCCTCGCCCCGGCGCCCTCGCCGTCGGCCACGTCGAATCCGCTCGGCGACATCATCGGTGGGGTCGGTCAGATCGTCGACGACCTGCTCGGCGGCGATCCGCCCAGTGCCGCTCCGACGCCGAGCGCCACCGCGACCGGGGTGCCCACGCCCAGTCGGCCACCGGCCGCCGGTCAGCCCACCCCGGTGCGGACCACAGCGGTCCCGGCGCCCGCCGGTTCGGTGGGTGGTGTCCCCGCACCCGCCGCCCCCGCCCCTGATCGCCGCACCGTCGGCGAGAGCACCGACACCCGCGAGGTCGTCGTGCCCCAGCGCGATGGCGACACCCCCGAACCGGCCGCCCCGCCGGTGTTCGCCAGCCCCACCCGCGATGCCTGGCCACCCGCGTCGTACCTGCTGGTCGTGGCGCTGCTCGCGGTGCTGGCGCTGCTGCTCCTGCGCCGCCGGGCCCCGGCCCCCGCCGTTGCCGCACTCGCGCCGGACCCCGGTCCCGTGCCGGATTCCGGTCCCGCACCGGACCCCGACCCGGTCCCGGACAACGACAACGTCAGCCGCCTGCCGACCAGCCTCAACGCCATCTACGAGATGGGCCGGCTGGACGAGCGACTCGAACAGGAACGGCGGCGGCGCACCTGAGGGCACACCGCCGCCGACGGTCTCAGCGCGCCGGGTAGCCGCCCTCACGCCGGGGGATCTCGTCGTCGTACGCCCCGACCGGGCCGCTGTAGCGGGTCTTGCCCTTCGGATACGGCCAGGCGTTCGCGGCGCACCCGTGCAGGCCCAGCGTCTGCTGCTGCATCACCGGCGCGGCCCGGCCCCGCCCGGGGCACCGCTCGTGGCCGTACCCGAGTTTGTGTCCCACCTCGTGGTTGACCATGTACTGCCGGTAGGTGTCGAGGCTCGCGCCGTACCGCGGCACCCCCTTGACCCAACGCGCCACGTTGAGCACCACCCGGGCACCGTTGCGGCACGAGGTGTAGGCGTCCGGCACGTCCTGGCAGAGCGTGTCACGGGTGCCGGGAGTCGCCAGGTAGATGGTGAAGTCGGTCGGCTCACCGGCACCGACCCGGCGCAGCCGCCACAGCCCGCCCGCCGTCCACCCGCGCGGGTCGTTCAACGTCGTGGTGATCGCGGTCGCGATGTCAGCCGTCGCCAGGCCCCGGATGTCGCGCTCCACGGCGACCCGGTAGCGCAGCAACCGGCCGCCCGTCGCGCGTCCCGGCGTCGTCTCGCCGGACGCCACCGACCAGCGGTTGCCGCCGGTGGCGGGGTAGGTCACCGGGATGGCCGGTGCGGAACTGGACCGCACCTCGGTGGCCGCGCTCGGCCGCCCGGTGGGTGTCGCCGGCCCGGCGGGCAGCCCTGCGGCGGCGACCGGACCGGTGGCCGGTTCCCCGGCGGCCGGCAGACCGCATCCGGTGAGCAACGTCATCACCAGCAGCGACGCCACCGATGCGGGACCCCAGCGGCGGGTAACCTTCGTCGACATGTCTCTCCCCTCGCGCAACGCTCGGCGGCGGCGCGGAGGAGAAGACGGGTGACCGTGGCGAAAAGTTGATGTGACCCAGCGCTCAACCTTTTGCCGGCCCCGCCCGTCTCTAGCTCTGTGGCACGGGGAGGGTTCGCGGTGGCGCGGGGGGACGCGGATTTCGTGGAGTTCGCGCGGGCGGCGTCCGCGCGACTGGTGCACGCCGCGTTCCTGATGACCGGCGACCACCACCAGGCCGAGGACGCCGCGCAGACCGCGCTGGTCCGTACCTACGCGTCGTGGTCGCGGATCCACGACGACGACGCCTACGGGTACGCGCGCCGCACGCTGGTCAACCACCTGGTGGACGGGTGGCGGCGGCCGATGCGGGAGTACCCGACCGACGAGGTCCCGGAGCAGCGGCGTGGCGACGTGGCCGACGACGTGGCAACCCGGCGCTGGTTGATCGCCATCCTCGGTGCGCTCAGCCCCCGGGAGCGCGCCATCGTCGTCCTGCGCTACTACTTCGACCTGCCGGAGGCGCAGGTGGCCCGGGAACTTTCGGTATCCGTCGGCACCGTCAAGAGCACCAGTTCGCGGGCTCTGGAGAAGCTGCGCAGCGCCACGCCCCGGATGGCCGATGAGGAGGCGCGCCGATGAACGAGCTGGAACGGCTCCGCCACGCCATGCGGGCGACCGAGCGTCCCGACGCGGGGCTCGATCTGAGCGCCGTGATGCGCGAGGGACGTCGGTTGCGGACCCGTCGGCGCGTCGCCGCGGCCGGGGCGGCGACGCTCGCGACCGGCCTGGCCGCCGCGGTCGTCGCGGTGGCGGTCGGCGTGGCCGGGCCGGGTGATCCGACGCCGACCGAGCCGCTGCCGCCGGCCGCCGTCGCTCCACCGACGGTCGCTGACTCGCCGTCGGCGCAGAAGTCGCAGGACCACACGCCACCGCCGACGCTGGCCAGCGACAAGCCGCTGGCGAAGCCCCTGGGCCAGTTGGTGGACAGCGGGGTACGGCACGGCGGCGAACGCCGCATGTACTACTTCGTCCCGGTGTCCGTGCCCGGCGCACCCAAGGTGTCGATCGGCCTCGCCGCCGGTCGCCAAACCCCCGGCGGCTCGCTGACCACGGACATCCTGGTCAACGACGTCGAGGGCAGTGACCGCAGCGCCGGGTTCCACCAGATCGGCTACGACGAGGGGTCAGCCGTCGCGCCGGTGCCCACCTTCGGCTACTTCGTCGGCCCCGCCAAGCGGATCATCGGCACCGTCGACGGTCGGCAGGTCGACGCCCGGGTGACGCGGTGGAGTCTCGACAGCCAGGTGATGATCTTCTGGTTCGACCCGGCGCACCTCACCCCGGGGGAGCGGCTGGACGGCATCATCGCCCGCGACGGCGGCGGTCGTCGACTCTGACGCGCTGCCGCCGCTCAGGCCAGCCGACGCTCGATGGTCACCGTCGTCCCCTCGGCGGTGGAGACCAGTCGCACGTCGCCGTAGGCGTTCATCAGCAGCGCGCCGCGCCCCCGGTCCATCGCCGGTCGGCGGTCCCGCCAGGTGCCGAAGTCCCGTACCGAGATCCGGACCAGGCCGCCACCCAGCTGGACGCGCACCCGCACCTCCGGGCGGCTGGGCCGCTGCGCGTGCTCGACGGCGTTGTTCATGGCCTCGGAGGCGGCGAGCAGGAGATCCTCCAGAACCTCCGGGTCGACGTCCAGCTCGCCCAGGACGCCGCGTACGTCCCGACGCAGCGCCGCCGCCGAGGTGGGTTCGGACGGGTACGTCCACCCGACGTCCAGGAGATCGCCCAGCGCGTCCGGGTCGGCCGACGTCGGCGGAAGCACCGCCGCCTCGCGGACGGCTTCGACAGCCGGGTCCGCCGTGACGGGGCCGACCGGGGCCGGGTGCGAAGGGGGAGCGGAGGCGGCGACGGTCGCCGGTTCGCCGCCGAGGGCCGCGGCAGGGGTACGGTCGCGGGCCCGGCGGATGCTGGCCCGGATCCGGGCGACCAGCTCGGCTGCGGCGAACGGCTTCACCAGGTAGTCGTCGGCGCCCAGGCTCAGGCCCTCCACGCTGGCCTCACCGCCGGCACGGGCGGAGAGCACCAGCACCGGCAGCGCCCGGGTCGCCGGGTCCGCCCGGAGCCGGCGCACCAGGTCGAAGCCGTCCATCACCGGCATCATCACGTCGGTCAGCACCAGGTCCGGCAGGTCGCGGTGGATCTCGTCGAGGGCCTGCTGGCCGTCGGTGACGGCCCGCACCCGCCAGCCCTGCGCGGTGAGCAGCCGGGTGAGGTACGCCCGCATGTCGGCGTTGTCGTCGGCGAGCAGGATCCGGGCCCCGGCCAGCTCGTCCGTGGTCGTTCGGGTCGTGGGGTCGGGTTCGGTCACCGCGTCGCTCGGTTCGGTGAGCCAGCCCACCGCCTCCTCGACGGCGGCCCGGGCCGCGTCACCCCGCCCGCCGACCGTCGGGCCGCTGACCGCGGTGCGGTGCGTCGCCGACCACGGCAGCGTCACAGTGAACCGGCTGCCCACGCCCACCTGGCTGGTCACTCGGACGTCGCCGCCCTCCAGCCGGGCCAACTCGTGCACCAGGGCCAGGCCGATGCCCGTGCCCTCGTGACTGCGCGAGCGGGCGCCGCGTACCCGGTGGAAGCGTTCGAAGAGTTTCGGCAGGTCCCGTTCCGCGATGCCGATGCCGGTGTCCGCGACGGTGAGACGCACCTCCTCGTCGTCGGCGTCGAGGGTGACCCGGATGCGGCCGATGAACGTGTACTTGAGGGCGTTGGAGAGTAGGTTCGTGACGATGCGTTCCCAGTTGACCGGGTCGACGGCGACCGGTCGGGGCAGCGGTGGGCAGCTCACCTCCAGGGTCAACCCGGCCCGCTCGACGGCGGCCCGGAACACCCCGGCGAGTTCGGCGGTCAGCGCGGCCAGGTCGACCACCCGGGCGTCACTGCGCGCCCGCCCGGCCTCCAGGCTGGAGAAGGTGAGCAGGCTGTTGACGAGCGTCAACAGTCGCGTGGCGTTACGCCAGCCGGTCTCCACCCGCTCCCGCTGCGCCGGTGCCAGCGGCGCGGTGGCGTCGGTGAGGGCGTCGGTCAGTGGGCCGAGGATGAGGGTCAACGGGGTACGGAACTCGTGGCTGACGTTGGCGAAGAAGTCGGTCTTGAGCCGGTCCAGTTCCGCCATCGCCTCGATGCGGCGCCGCTCCTCCTCGTACTCCTGGGCGTTGCGCAACGCCACCGAGATCTGCTGGGCGAGGAGCTGGTGGAACGAGCGGTACGCCTCGTCGAGCCCACGGCTGGGGCTCACCCCGGCGAGCAGGACGCCGCGGGGCTGACCCTCGTCGGCGGAGGACAGCGGCAGCGCCAGCGCGGTGCGGACCGGGTCGTCCCACGGGCCGGCGGGCAGCGGCAACCGGTCGGCGACGTCGGTCACCGCGGTCGCCCGGCCCTCGGCGGCGTCCGCCAGCCCCCAGGCGTACGCGGGCGGGCCCGGGTCGGTCAGCTCGACGGCGTCCGGCAGGGTCTGGGCGTGCCGCCGGTCGCCGCCGGTGCAGGCGATCCGGCGCAGTGTCGTGCCGTCGCGCAGGTAGATGGCGGCGAACGGCACGTCCAGGGGGTGGTCGTCGATCACACCGACCAGCCGTGCGCCGGTGGCGTCCACGTCGACGGTGCGCCCGTCGCCGAGCACGGACAGGTCGCGCAGGAGGCGGAGCCGGCGTTCGCCGATCACCTGCTGGGTGACCTCGCTGCACACGGTCAGCACGCCGACGGTGCGCCCGTCGTCGTCGCGGGCGGGCGCGTGCGAGACGGTGAAGTACGCCTCCTCGCGGTAGCCGGCCCGCTTCAGCAGCAGTTGCAGCGCGGGGACCCAGCTGGCCACCGAGGTCGCCATGGCCTCCTCGACCAGCGGGGCGAGCACGTCCCAGACCTCGGCCAGGGTCACCCGCACGTCGTCGCCGAGCGCGGCGGGGTGCTTGTCGCCGATCAGCGCCGAATAGGCGTCGTTGTAGAGCTGGGAGTAGTTCTCGCCCCAGAGCAGCAGCATGGGGTACCGGGAGGAGAGAACCATCCGGACGGCGGCGCGCAGGCTCTGCGGCCATTCGCTGACCGGGCCGAGCGGGGTGCGGGCCCAGTCCAGCTCGGCCATCAACCGCCCGGTTTCGCCGCCGCCGAGGAACAGGTCGCCGCTGGGTCGTGTCACGCTCGATCCGGCCCCATCGCAAGCCCCCGTTCCGGGCCTGACGACCCCTGCCGCGTTACCTACCCATCCTGACACTTCTACTCAGCTGTGCTGACGCCGGTACCCACCGTCGAACCGGCGGCGGTTCGGGACGAACGACCGATGCCTAGTGCATCGACGTCTGTAATTGTCTCGGGTATCCCTCCGACCCCGAGGAGCCCCCATGAGAGGCAGAACGCTGAGCGCGAGAGTCGCGCTCGCCGTGTTCGCCGCGACGACCGTGACGCTGGCCGCCCAACCGGTGACCGCGTCACCCCCGACCGCCACGACGGTGGCCCGGCCGATCGCCGGGTCCGTCGCCGCACTCGCAGCGCCGGACATCTCCGTCAGCAACGTCCAGGCGCACCTGACCCAGTTCAACGCCATCGCCACCAGCAACGGTGGCAACCGACGGGCCGGCTCGGCCGGCTACACCGCCTCGCTCAACTACGTCAAGACCAGACTCCAGTCGGCCGGCTACACCGTCAGCGAGCAGTACTGCTCCAGCTGCAGGTACCCCTCGAACAACCTGATCGCGGAGTGGCCCGGCGGTCCGGCCGACCAGGTGGTCATGTTCGGCGCGCACCTGGACGGCGTCTCGGCCGGTCCGGGCATCAACGACAACGCCACCGGCTCGGCGACCCTGCTGGAGAACGCGCTGGTCCTGGCCGCCCAGAACCCGGCGATGACGAAGCGGGTGCGGTTCGCCTGGTGGACCGACGAGGAGCAGGGGCTCAACGGCTCCCGGTTCTACGTCAACTCGCTCACCACCACCCAGCGCGGTTACATCAAGGGCTACTACAACTTCGACATGGTCGGCTCGGTCAACGGCGGCTACTTCATCAACCGGGTCACCTCGACCACGGCGGCGCCGCTGAAGGCGTACTGGGACTCCCTGGGCCTGCAACCGGAGGAGAACGTCGAGGGGCAGGGCCGCTCCGACGACTACTACTTCCAGCAGGCCGGCATCCCCACCTCGGGCTACGCCGCCGGGGCCAGCGCCCGTAAGACCAGCGCCCAGGCGGCCAAGTGGGGCGGCACCGCCAACTCCGCGTACGACCCGTGCTACCACCGGTCCTGTGACACCACCGCCAACGTCAGCGCCACGGTGCTGAACCGGGCGGCCGACGGTGTCGCGTACGCGCTGTGGCAACTCGCCGTGGGTGGCGGCACCCCGACCTGCGTCGGCGGTCAGGTGGTCGGAAACGGTGGCTTCGAGAACGGCAGTACGCCGTGGACCGCGTCGTCCGGCGTGATCACCAACGCCAGCGCCCAGTCGGCCCGGACCGGGTCGTACAAGGCGTGGCTGGGCGGCAACGGCCGAAGCGGCACCGAGAGCCTGACCCAGTCGGTGACGGTGCCGGCCGGCTGCGCCACCTACACGCTGTCGTTCTGGCTGCACATCGACACCGCCGAGACCACCAGCTCGACGGCGTACGACCGGCTGACCGTGCAGGTGGGTTCGACCACGCTGGCGACGTACTCGAATCTCAACGCCGCGACCGGCTACGTGCAGCGCAGCTTCAACGTGGCCGGCTTCGCCGGGCAGACGGTGACGCTGCGGTTCACCGGCACCGAGGACTCGTCGTTGCAGACCAGCTTCGTGATCGACGACGTGACGTTGCAGGCGAACTGACCGCGTACCGACAGGGGCCGCCGCCGGCAACCCGGCGGCGGCCCGTCGCGTCGTGGTCAGGGAAGCTGGGGGTAGAGCGCGGCGACACCGCCGGCCAGCCCGGCCTGGACCCGCCGACTGATCTCGTCGGCGACGATCTCGTACGCGTCGGCCTCGACGCCGTCGACCGCGATCCTGGCGATCTCCGCCGGGTCGGACTTCGGGCCGGTGATGTCGGCGGCCATGTCGGTGTCCAGGTAGCCGACGTGCAGGCCGGCGACCCGGACGCCCTGGTCGGCGAGGCGCACGCGCACTCCGTTGGTCATCGACCACTGCGCGGCCTTGGCGGCGCCGTAGGCCCCGTGGATCGGGGAGCTGAACCAGGACAGCACGGACAGCACGTTGAGGATCGTCCCGCCGCCGTTGCCGGCGATGATCGGCGCGAACGCCCGGACCATCGACAGCGTGCCGATGTAATGGGTCTCCAGTTCCTGCCGCAGCACGTCCAGGTCGCCGTCGAGGAGGTCGGCTCGGAAATCGGTGCCCGCGTTGTTGATCAGCAGGTTCACGTCGCCGGCCAGCGCGGCGGCGGCGGCCACCGAGGCGGGGTCGGTGATGTCGAGGCGTACCGGCGTCACGCCGGGCAGGTCGACGCGGTCGGGGTTGCGGGCGCCGGCGTAGACGGTGGCGCCCCGGGCGAGGAGTTCGGCGGCCAGGTGGCGGCCGAGGCCACGGTTGGCGCCGGTGACGAGGGCGGTGCTTCCAGCAAGCTTCATGGCCGTCACGCTATCCGAGCTGACTTTTGTTAGGCAAAGTCAGCTATCTCACCGGAGCGGGCCGACCGAATCGGGAATACGACCCGGACGCGCCCACAGCCGGACCGGTGACGACTCGTATCCTTTCCGCGAACCTCCGTACGAGCCGAGATGGGAGACGGTGTGAGCAACCAGGCCGAAACGTTGGAATTCCAGGCCGAGGCGCGTCAGCTCCTCCAGTTGGTGGTCCACTCGATCTACTCGAACAAGGACGTCTTCCTGCGGGAACTCATCTCGAACGCGTCCGACGCGCTGGACAAGCTGCGGCTGGCCACCCTCGTCGACAAGGACCTCGTCGCCGACACCGACGACCTGCACGTCGCCCTGGAGATCGACCGCGACGCCCGCACCCTCACGGTGCGGGACAACGGCATCGGGATGACCCGCGACGAGGTCGTCCAGCTGATCGGCACGATCGCCAAGTCGGGCACCGCCGAGCTGCTGCGCCAGCTGCGTGAGTCCGCCGACGCCCACGCCAAGCAGGACCTCATCGGCCAGTTCGGCGTCGGCTTCTACGCCGCGTTCATGGTCGCCGACCGGGTCACCCTGCTGACCCGCAAGGCCGGCGAGACCGGCGGCACCCGCTGGGAGTCCACCGGCGAGGGCACGTACTCGATCGAGGCGGTCGACGAGGCGCCGCAGGGCACCGCCGTGACACTGCACCTCAAGCCGGCCGACACCGAGGACAACCTGCACGACTACACCGCCGAGTGGACCGTCCGCGACATCGTCAAGCGCTACTCCGACTTCATCGCCTGGCCGATCCGGATGACGGTCGAGCGGCCCGGCGCCGACGGTGAGCCCGCCACCAGCGAGGTGCAGACCCTCAACTCCATGAAGGCGCTCTGGGCGCGGCCCCGCGACGAGGTCGACGCCGCCGAGTACAACGAGTTCTACAAGCACGTCAGCCACGACTGGGCCGACCCGCTCGAGGTCGTGCACATGAAGGGCGAGGGCACCTTCGAGTACGAGGCGCTGCTGTTCCTGCCCAGCCACGCCCCACTGGACCTGTTCTCCCCACAGGGCCGCCGTGGCGTGCAGCTCTACGTCAAGCGCGTCTTCATCATGGACGACTGCGAGGCGCTGGTCCCGACGTACCTGCGCTTCGTCAAGGGCGTGGTCGACGCGCACGACCTGTCGCTGAACATCTCCCGGGAGATCCTCCAGCAGGACCGGCAGATCCAGATCGTCCGCCGCCGCCTGGTCAAGAAGGTCCTCGCCACGGTCAAGGACCTCAAGGCCAACCACGCCGAGCGCTACCGCACCTTCTGGACCGAGTTCGGCGCGGTGGTCAAGGAAGGGCTGATCGACGACACCGACAACCGGGACACCCTGCTGGACATCCTGTCGGTGGCCTCCACCAACGACCCGGCCGAGCCCACCGACCTGGCCGGCTACGTGTCCCGGATGAAGGACGGCCAGAGCGACATCTGGTACGCCACCGGCGAGTCCCGGGCCGCCATCGAGAACTCGCCGCACCTGGAGGCGTTCCGGGCCAAGGGGCACGAGGTGCTGCTCCTCACCGACCAGGTCGACGAGGTGTGGGTCGAGCGGGTCGGCACGTACGACGGCAGGACGCTGCGCTCGATCGCCAAGGGCGAGATCGACCTGGACACCGACGAGGAGAAGCAGCAGGCCGAGGCCGAGCGTGAGCAGCAGCGACAGGAGTTCGCGGCGCTGCTCGACTGGCTGGGGACCACCCTCACCGACAGTGTCCGGGAGGTTCGCCTGTCATCGCGGCTGACCACCTCGCCGGCCTGCGTCGTCGGCGACGCCCACGACCTCACCCCGACCCTGGAGAAGATGTACCGGGCGATGGGGCACGAGATTCCGCCGACCAAGCGGATCCTGGAGATCAACCCCGGGCACCCGCTGGTGTCCGGGCTGCGCAAGGCCCACGAACAGGGCAGCGACCCGGCCGCCCTGACCGAGACCGCCGAGTTGCTCTACGGCTTGGCGGTGCTCGCCGAGGGTGGTGAGCTGACCGACCCGGCCCGCTTCACCCGGACGCTCGCCGACCGGCTGGCCCGCACCCTGTAACCGTCGGCCGACCGACAACAGGCGAACGCTCGGCCGGTGATCCGGCCGAGCGTTCGCCTGGGTGGTGCGAAAGCAACTCGGGTGTCGACGGCCGTCAGGCCGCGGAGGCGGCCTTCGACCCCCGGTGCGACGCCGCCGGGCCGGCGTTCCAGCCCCATCGCGGCGCCGGCACCGAGGCGTCACGACGTCCGTCCGGTTCGACGTCGTCGCTGTCGGCGCCGTCGACGGTCAGCTCGACCGAGGCGGGGGTGCGGCGAGCCAGTCGCAGTGAGTGCTCGGCACCGGCACGCGCCGCGCACGGCCAGGACTGCCCGGCGCACTGAAGGTTGCGGCACCGGCCCTCGTCGTCCGGCTCGTGTGCGCTCAGCACGTCGATCGCCAACTGCCACAGCAGCGGGTCGGTCACGTCGTGCGGACGCTCGGCGGTGCGGCTCGGTCGGTTGCTGGTGTCGTCGGACATCATGGCCCCCCTCGTCAGGCTGTACCCCCCAAGGGTCACCCGTCAGCCGCCAGCTAAACCGCCGACCTGCTGTGATGTGTCTCTGCTCGCAACTCGGCCGCGGACGCCGCACGCGTATCGGTCAGTCCGGCAGGAGTGGCATCTCCACCCCCGGCTCCCGGCCGAGTAACACCGCCCGGGTCAGCGCCGCCGATCCGAACCGGTCGCGGACCGCGTCCACCGCAGCGTCCAGTTCGGAACCGGCGTCAGGCTGGAACGGCAGCTCAGGCTGGACGGGGTTGTCGTCGAGGTTGCCCACCGAGACACCGATCAGGGTGACACCACGGCGATCGATCTCGGGCAGCGCCGCGCGCAGCAGCGCACGCGCGGCGGCGAGCAGTGGCGTGGTGTCCGCCGTCGCCTTACCCACCGTGTGCGAGCGGGTCGCCCGGGTGTAGTCACCGAAGCGCAGCCGCAACACCACCGTGCGGCCGGACCGCCCGGCCGCCCGCATCCGCCGGCTGACCCGGTCGACCAGGCCGGCGAGGATGGCCTCCAACTCCGTCGAGGCGTGCGGGGTGCGACTGAGCGCGTGCTGCGCGCCCATCGACCCGCGCCGCCGCCCCACCTGCACCGCCCGGGGGTCGCGGTTGTGGGCCAGCGCGTGCAGGTGCCGGCCGGCACCCGCCCCGAGCATCGACACCAGCGCCGCCTCGCCGAGGCGGGCCACCTCCCCGACCGTACGGATCCGGCGTTCCCGCAGCTTGGCGGCAGTGACCGGGCCGACTCCCCAGAGCCGTTCCACCGGCAGTGGATGCAGGAACGCCAGCTCGTCGTCCGGCGCGACCACCAGCAGGCCGTCCGGTTTCGCCACCCCGCTGGCCACCTTGGCCAGGAACTTCGTGCGGGCCACCCCCACCGTGATCGGCAGGTGGACCTGGTCGCGGACCTCCCGGCGCAGCCGTTCGGCGATCTCCGCCGGTGGCCCGACCAGCCGCCCCAGCCCACCCACGTCGAGGAACGCCTCGTCGATGGAGAGCCCCTCGACCAGCGGCGTGGTCTGCCGGAAGATCTCGAAGACCGCGCGGCTCGCCGCCGTGTACGCCGACATCCGGGGCGGCACCACTATCGCGTCCGGGCAGAGTCGACGCGCCTGCTGGCCGCCCATCGCGCTGCGGACACCCCGCGCCTTCGCCTCGTAGCTGGCCGCGAGCACCACTCCGCCACCGACGATCACCGGTCGGCCCCGCAGGCGTGGGTCGTCGCGCTGCTCGACCGACGCGTAGAACGCGTCCAGGTCGGCGTGCAGGATGCTGGCGCCGGGCGACACGTACACATGTTCGCATGACGCCCGGCCGATGCGGCAGTGAGCTGGGCGAACGCCCGATCAGTCGAGGCAGAACTCGTTGCCCTCGGGGTCGGCCATGATGAGGTGACCGGCGGCCAACGGGGGAGTGGGCTCGTGCCGGCCGAGGCGCTTCGCGCCGTGCGAGACGAGCCGTTCGGCCTCCGTCTCCAGGGCCGCCATCCGCTCGTCGCCGGTCAGCCCGGGGGCGGCCCGGACGTCGAGGTGGACGCGATTCTTCACCTGCTTGCGTTCCGGCACCCGCTGAAAGAACAGCCGTGGTCGCGTGCCCTCGGGGTCGACGACCGCCGACGCGTCGTTGCGGTTCTCCGGCGGCACACCCATTGCCTCCAGTGCCTGGTCCCAGGACTCGAAGTCTCCGGGTGGGGCCTGCACCTGGTAGCCGAGCGCCTCGGCCCAGAACGTGGCCAACCGGGCCGGGTCGGCGCAGTCGAAGGTGATCTGTACGTCGCGGATCACGGCGGATCCCTGGTGTCTGATCTGGTCGGTCATGATCTGAGCCTCTCGCGGATAGCGGACAGGGTTGTTCCGCTATCCGTGCAACGATCGACGAATGACCGTCGAGGCGACGACCGAGCGGGTGCTGCGCCTGCTGGCGCTGCTGCAACGACGACCGTCCTGGACGGCCGCCGAACTCGCGGTCGAGTTGGGGGTCACCGGCCGTTGCGTGCGCCGCGACGTGCAGCGCCTGCGGACGCTCGGTTACCCGGTGCACGCCGTGTCGGGCGTCGGCGGCGGTTACCAACTCGGTGCGGGCACCCGGCTGCCGCCGTTGCTCCTCGACGACGAGGAGGCGATCGCCACGGCGGTGTCGCTGCGGCTGGCCTCCGGCGGCACCGTCGCCGGGGCGGGCGAGGCGGCGCTACGGGCACTCGCGAAGCTCGACCAGGTGATGCCGTCGCGGCTGCGCGCCGAGGTGCGGGCGGTGCACGGCGCCACCGACACCCTCATCGGCCCGGTCGCCGAGATCGACGCGGAGCTGCTGGTGACGCTGGCCCGCGCCTGCCGGGACGGGGTGCGCGTTCGGTTCGACTATCCCGGCCGGGGCGCCGGGGGCCAGGAACGGACTGTCGAACCGATCCGGATGGTCACCACCGGCCGCCGCTGGTATCTGATGGCCTGGGACGTCGACCGCGACGACTGGCGGACGTTCCGGCTGGACCGGATGCGGGCGCCGGTGGCGACCACCTGGCGGTTCCGGGCCCGCGAGCACCCCGATCCGGTCGCCTTCGTGCAGCGGGCGGTGACCGGGGCGCCGTACCGGTACCTCGCCCGGGTGCGGGTGCACGCCCCGGCCGACCAGCTGCGCGAGGTGGTTCCGCCCCAGGTGGGGCGGGTCGAGGAGGATCGGGACGGGTGGTCGGTGCTGGTCCTCGGCGGCGACAGCCTGGACTGGCTCGCCGCGCATCTCGCCCGGCTGAGTTACGAGGTCGAGGTGCTGGAGCCTGCCGAGCTGCGCGAGGCCGCGGGCCGGCTCGCCCGTCGCCTCGCGGTGCTGGCCGGCGCGACGTCGGAGCCCGACACGCGGTGACGCAGCGTGTAGTGCCGCAGCGACACCTGGCCACCGTCGGGAGCGGTCCACGGCGCAGTGCTGGTGCCGACACACCGCCATCCGGCGCGCTCGTACAGCGCGACGGCCGCGGTGTCACCGGCGGTCACCTCCAGCACCAGGTCCGTGGCGCGTGTGGCCGCCCACCGACGGGCCCGGTCCAGCAGCGCGCTGCCCAGCGCCAACCCCCGGGCTTTCGGCACCACGAAGAGACGGGCCACCTCGGCCGTCGGCGGGGCCAGCGGCCCGCCCGCCGGGTCGGGCAGGCGATGCACGGCGACGTGCCCCACGACGGCAGCGTCGGCATCGACTGCCACCCAGGCCCGCGCCGGCTGCGGCTCGCGGAGCCAGCGGTGCGGGTCGGCGGGCCAGTTCAGCGGGTACCTGTCGACCCGGTGAACCTCGGCGAGCGCCGCGACGCAGCCGTCCAGGTCGGTGGCGCGTCGTCGGCGGATGCGCGGTGTGTTCACAGGTCGTCGAACGGGCTGGCGTAGCGGAACTCGCCCCGGATCGACTCGTTCCAGGCGTGCAGCGGCCGAGCCATGAAGTACTGCGGCCCCCACGGTTGCGGCGGGGTGACACCCAGCTCGACGGCGGGCCGGAACCCGAAACGCGGGTAGTAGTCGGGGTGCCCGAGCAGCACCACCAGCGGCTCGTCCCGCGCGTCGGCCGCGCCGAGCACCGCGTGCATCAACGCGCTGCCGACGCCGCGCCGCTGCCAGTCCGGCAGCACGCCCAGCGGCCCCAGGCCCAGGGCCACCGCCGCGCCGCCCACCAGGCCGCGGGTGGCCACCACGTGCCCCACCACCTGGCCGTCCGAATCGACCGCCACCAGGGAGTACGCGGGCAGCCAGCCCCCGTCGGCGCGCAGCGCGTCGACGAGCGTCGCCTCGACCGGTACGCCGTCACCGCCATCGGCCTTGGCGAAGGCCGCGGAGTGCACCGCGCGAATCGCGTCGACGTCGGCGGGTGTCTCGCGTCTGATCAGCACCGCGCCACCATAGACTCGGTGGGTTGCCGGTTCTACGCGTTTATCGCCGGCACCGATCCGCGATTCCAGGCCTGGTACTTCTGTGGTCCGCGCCTGCGGCCCTCGCCGGCCGTCGGGCGTGATCTCAACCGACGGCGGTGGCGGAGGGCGGGGCGCTGCCGCCCTTCGGCGCCTCCGGGACCATCAGTCGGATGATCTCCGCCTGGTCGGCGGGCGACGGCAGCCCCCATTCCGGCCGGTAGCCGTACACCTCGTGCAGTGGCGTGGAGCCGGTGCGGCCGTCCAGGATCTCCACGGCGTCGGTGCCGATCAGGCCGGGGTGTTCGACGCCGCAGGCCTCGGCGACCTTGGTCAGGTCCCGGCGCAGGGTCCGCACGTAGTTGGCCGCCCGGACCGACTTCGACGCCGGGTCCAGGCCGCGGGCGAGCCACGCGTTCTGCGTGGCGACTCCGGTGGGGCAGGTGTCGGTGTGGCACTTCTGCGCCTGGATGCAGCCGATCGACAACATCGCCTCCCGACCGACGTTGACCAGGTCGCAGCCGAGCGCGAACGCCACGATGGCGTTGTCCGGCAGACCGAGCTTGCCGGCGCCGACGAAGACCACCTGCTCGTGCAGGCCATGCTCGGCGAAGATCAGCGGTGCGGCGCCGGTGCCGCCCTCACCGCCGTCGATCGTCACGAAGTCCACACCCCGGCCGGTGTCCCGCATCAGGGTGGCCAACTCCTGCCAGAAGCCCAGGTCACCCACGGCCGACTTGATGCCGACCGGGAGACCGGTCTCGGCGGCCAGCAGCTCCACCCAGTCCAGCAGGCTGTCGCAGTCGGAGAACTCGGCGTGCCGGGACGGGCTGACGCAGTCCTGACCGGCCGGGATGCCCCGGGTGGCGGCGATCTCGGCGGACACCTTCGCCCCGGGCAGCAACCCACCGAGGCTCGGCTTGGCGCCCTGGCTCAGCTTGATCTCCAACGCCTTGACCGGGGCACCGGCGACCAGGTCCTTCAGTCGGTCGAGGCTGAACCGGCCGTGCTCGTCGCGGCAGCCGAAGTACGCCGTGCCGAGTTGGAAGACCAGCTCACCGCCGTTGCGGTGGTACGGCGACAGGCCGCCCTCGCCGGTGTTCTGCAGGCAGCCGGCGAGGGCCGCGCCCTTGTTGAGCGCGGTGACGGCGTTGCCGGAGAGCGAGCCGAAGCTCATCCCGGAGATGTTGACGACCGACTCGGGGCGGAACGCCCGGGCCCGCCCCCGTGCCGCGCCGAGCACCTTCGCGCAGGGCAACCGCACATCGTGCCCGGCGGCCGGTGACGACGGCGGCACGGCACGGCCGAACGTACGGTGCTTGATGATCGGGTACCCGGGGGTGTACTCGATGTCGTTGTCCGTACCGAAACCGAAGTAGTTGTTCTCCTGCTTGGCCGACGCGTACACCCAGCGGCGCTGGTCGCGGGTGAACGGCCGCTCCTCGTTGTTGCCGGCCACGATGTACTGCCGAAGCTCCGGCCCGATCGTCTCCAACAGATAACGGGCGCGGCCGAGGATCGGGAAGTTGCGCAGCAGCGCGTGATCGCGCTGGATCAGGTCCCGCGCGGCGAGCGCCGCGACGGCGGTGGCGACGGCGGGTACGGCTCGACGGGCCCAGGTCATGCCGGGGAGTCTTTCCGCCCGGGCGGCGAATCAAACCGGTGAGCTGGCTGGTGGCGGTGCGGGTGGGCCCCACACCGCCACCCCGTGCTCAGCGGTGCCGGAACGACTCGCGGACCGACCCGCCGACGACAGCGCACCACGTGCTCGTGCTGAGCTTGCCGTTGCGCGGCAGCCCGTGCAGTGCCTGAAGGTCCTGCACCGCGCTCCGGGTGGCGTGGTCGTACGCCCCGGTCACGGTGACCGCGTACCCCTTGGTGGCGAGGATCTCCTGCACGGCGGTGACCGGCGCTCCGCTGGCGTGCTGGTCCAACTCCGGAACCAGGGTTTCCCAGGTCGGGACGGTGAGGGTGGCGTCCACGTCCACCGCGATGCCGTTGCGGGCCTGCCAGTCCTGCACGGCCGCGACGGTCGCGGCGTCGAACGTGCCGCTGACGGTCACCGGGTAGCCCCGGAAGGCGAGCAGGTGCTGCACCACCCGGACCGAGGGCGAGTTGACGAAGCGCCACAGGTCCGGCCAGCGGCGCGCCGGCACGTCACCGAGCTTGGTACCGAGGGCGGCGTGCACCCGCCGCCGCAGCTCGGGGAACTGCCGGTAGAAGGCGGCGCCCGGGCACTCGGTGGTGCGGAAGTCCCAGTGGCCGAAGATGTCGTGCGCGTGCAGCCCGTACTGCCGGCAGATCGCGACGCAGAGCTTGACCAGGGAGTCGGTCAACGCCTTCGGCGGGGTCTCGGTGACGTAGGTGCCCTCGTTCTCGATGCCGATCGCCCGGCCGTTCTCACCCGGGCAGTGCGCCGAGATCATCTGCCGGTCGCCGGCTTCGAGCCGTTCCAGGCTGCCCCGGCGGCCCTCCAGCACGTAGCCGCCGCGGCTCACCGTGAAGTGCTGGCCGGTGTCCGACCAGCCGTTGCCGTCGATGTGCAGGTCCTGGCAGTCGTGGGCGAGTTTCACCGCCTGCTCGCGGGAGTAGTCGGTGACGTTCGGGAACGCCATGTGGTGCACGATGATCTTGTTGGTGGCGATGGCGCTCACCGACAGTGGATCCTTCGGCGGGCGGGCGGCCCACTCGTCGCAGCTGATGATCCAGTCCAGGTCGGCGCCCGGCGCGGCCTGCGCGGCGCCCGGGAAGGCGAGTTCGCTCCCGACGACGGCGACCGTGGCGGCGCCGAGACCGGCCCGCAGCAGCGTCCGGCGATCCACTTCGGAATGGTCGACGTGCATGGCATCTCCTCCTGCGGCCGACGGCGGGGATGAAAAGTAGCTCCAGTGGCCGCACGCACTCCGGAGAATATTGCCAAGACTCGCCCGCGCGCTAGAGGGCGTCCGAGCCCGACGGGCGACCGGAAAACCGGTCGGCCAAAAGATCAACCTTCCGCTAACCTGGCCACTGACCCGGGGGTGGAAGATGAAACTTGGTGAGGCGCTGGCAGAACGCGCCGAGGCGGCACGACGGGTCGAGCAGCTACGGACCCGGATCAACGGCAGCGCCCGGTACCAGGAGGGCGAGCTGCCGCCGGAGGACGCCGCGGTGCTCCTGACCGAACTGGACCAGATCCTCGACCACCTGGAGTCACTGATCCGGCGCATCAACCGGACCAACGCCGCGGTGCCGGTCGACGACCTCGGCACACTCACCGACGCGTTGGCCCGGCGGGACATCCTGCGACTGCGGCACGCCGCCATCACGGCGGCCGCCGACGCAGCCGCCGGCAGCGGACGCGGCCACGTGACCCGGCAGCTCCGCTCCGAGCTGAAGATGCTCGCCGGCTTGCCGGTCGCCGAGCTTCGGGAGCGTGCCGACCGACTCGCCGGGGAGCTCCGGCAACTCGAGGTGCAGATTCAGCGCACCAACTGGGAGGCTGACCTGCTGGACTGACCAACTCCAGCAGCGATGTGGAGCAGGTAGCCGTCGTGGGGGCGTGTACACACAGGGCCGGGCTGTAACCCCGGCACCCTTCTTGGCGCGCGGTGGGCAGCGCGGGGTTCGACTCCCCAGGCACGACGCAGCCCAGCACCGAGGACAGGTAACACCGCAGCACGTACACCACATCACCACGTACAGGTCCATGACGGCGAGGGCGGGTTCGGGGCACTCCACATCCGCGATCGCGTGCTGGTCGCTCACCAGCACCCGCTGGCGCGGGTGACAGTGCCTGCTCGGCGTTTCCGCGCGTCGGGTCGGGGGTAGGTCCGGGGCTGACCGTTCCGGCTGCCCCTTAAGGAATGACCAGATGAGTGACAACGTCAGCGACGCGGTGGGCGACGCTCTCCGCTCGGTGATGCTCTTCCTGCCCAAGGCCGTCGCCTTCCTGGCGATCCTGGTGGCCGGATGGCTGATCGCCAAGGCCGTACTGAAGATCGTGGAGAAGGTCCTCGAACGGGTCGGCTTCGACCGCGCCGTCGAACGCGGCGGCATCCGCCGCGCGTTGAGCCGCTCCCGGTACGACGCCAGCGACATCGTCGCGAAGCTCGCCTACTACGCGGTGCTGCTGTTCACCCTCCAGCTCGCCTTCGGCATCTGGGGGCCGAACCCGATCTCCGACCTGCTCGGCGCGGTGATCTCGTGGCTGCCCCGGGCCTTCGTCGCGATCGTCATCGTCGTGGTCGCCGCCGCCATCGCCAACGCGGTCAAGGACATCATCAGCGGCGCGCTCGGCGGCCTGTCGTACGGCAGGGTGCTGGCCACCATCGCCTCGGTGTTCATCCTCGGCCTCGGCGTCATCGCCGCGCTGAACCAGATCGGGGTGGCCACCGCGGTCACCACCCCCGTGCTGATCGCCGTGCTGGCCACGATCGGCGGCATCCTCGTCGTGGGTGTCGGCGGCGGTCTGATCCGTCCGATGCAGAGTCGGTGGGAGTCCTGGCTGACCCGCGCAGAGCGGGAGTCGCGGCTGATCGCCGAGCACGCCCAGGCGTACCGGGCCGGTCGCCGTGACGCCGAGGCCGAACTGGCCCGCGCGTCGGCCCCCACCAGTGACCCGGAGGCCACCCAGGTGGTGACCCGGCCCGCCGACACCGACGCCACCCAGGTCGTGCGCTTCCCGGTCAGCTCTGGAACCGACGACACCACCCAGGTGGTCAGCCGCTCAGCCGACCCCGACGTCACGCAGGTGGTGGGCGCCGGTGCCGACCCCGACGCGACCCAGGTGGTCACCGGCGACACCGACCGCGCGGTGCCCGGTCAGCGCACCAGCGACGACAGCGAGACCACCACTGTCATTCCGCCGGTCGACCGGCGCTGACATCCGGCGTCACGGCGGGGCGGGATCGACCTGATCCCGCCCCGCCTCGCGTTCTCCGGCACGCCGAAAGCGCTGGCCGCCGCCGCGCCGGTTGTCTAGCATCGCGGCATGACCTGGCGACATTGATCCACCGGCGTAGGCCGATCCCGTGGGCCGCCACGGGCACCGCACCTGCGGTGTCCGTCTCCACTCCCACGGGAAGGTCCCATGATCTCCATCGTCTCGCGCTCGCCCGACCCGGCGGTCCGCCGGCTGACGGCGACCCTCTACGGGTACGCGTTCCTCAGCGACCTTGTCCTGCTCTACCCGCTGTACGTGGTGTTCTTCGCCGACACCGGGCTGTCGGTGGGGCAGATCGCGTCGCTGTTCGTCATCTGGTCGGCCGCCGGCATCGTGTTCGAGGTGCCCTCCGGCGCATGGGCCGACGTGCTGTCCCGCCGGCTGTTGCTGTGCCTCGCCCCGCTGGTGGCCGCCGCCGGTTTCGCGCTCTGGGTGCTGCTGCCGTCGTACCCGGCGTTCGCTGGTGGTTTCCTGCTCTGGGGCGCCGCCGGCGCGCTGGTGTCCGGTGCCCTGGAGGCGTTGGTCTGGACCGAGCTGGACCGGCTCGGCGCGGTCGGCCGGTACGCCCGGGTGCTCGGGCGGGCACGGACGGCGGGTGTGCTGGGCGTGGTGCTCTCCGGAGTGCTCGCCGGCCCGGTGCTCGCCGTCGGCGGGTACCCGGCGGTCGGCGCGGCCAGCGTGGCCGCCTGCCTGCTCGCCGCGATCGCCGCCACCCGCTTTCCGGAGCACCGCGCGCCGTCCGCCGGGCGCGTCACGGCCGCCGAGCCGGTGCCGGCCGCCGGGCCGGTGGATGCCGCTCCACCCCGACCGGACCAGCCGGACAGTTCCCCACCCGCGAACCCGGACCAGCCGGACACCGTCCCGCCGACAGGCCCGGACGACGATGCCGACCCGGGATGGTGGGACACGCTGCGGGCCGGGGTGGCGCAGGTCCGCACCCGCGCGCCGGTGCGGTCGGCAGTGCTGCTGGTGGCCGTGGTCGCCGCCGACTGGGGTGCCCTGGACGAGTACACCCCGCTGCTCGCCCTGGACACCGGTGTCGGGGCGCAGGCCGTCCCACTGCTGCTCCTGCTGCTCTGGGCCGGGGTGACCGTCGGCGGGCTGCTCGCCCCGGCGGGGGAGCGGCTGGGCAGCCGGGGGTACGCCGCGCTGCTGGGGCTGGTCGGCGTCGCGCTGGCCGGAGGTGCCCTGCTTCGGCACCCGGCGGGGTTCGTGCTGCTCGCGGTGGCCTTCGGCGCGGCGCAGCTGGCCACCGTGCTGGCCGACGCCCGGTTGCAGGCCCGGATCACCGGCACCAGTCGCGCCACCGTCACATCCCTGGCCGGGATGGCCACCGACGTGCTGATCATCGTGACGTACGCCGGCTACGGCCTGCTCGCCACGGTGGCCGGCAACGCGGTGGCGTTCGCGCTGACCGCCGGGGCGTACCTCGTGGTGGCGCTGGTGCTGCTGACCCGCCGCCGGCGCCGGGCGGTGGTGCCCACCGGTGTGGTCGCGGCGGTGACGCCTGGCCGGCACTGACCGGGGCCCGGCGGCGGCCCGAGGAGGCCGCCGCCGGGCCGAGTGGTCAGCCGTCCAGGTGCAGGAACGACCACTGGTGGCCGTCGAGGTCGCGGAAGCCACGCATGTACATCGGCCCGTTGGCCATCCCCGGCCCGAGCGACTCACCACCGGCGACCGCCGCCTGGTCGACCAGCTCGTCGACCTGCCCCCGGCTCTGTGCCGACAGCCCGACGATGACCTCCCGGCTGGTCGCCGTGTCCGGGGTGGCGACACCGGTGAACCTCTCGAAACCCGAGCGGAGGTGCAGCACCAGCCGGGTGGTGTCGGAGATGGTGAGCACCATGCTGTCGCCGTCCGGCTCGCCCTGGTCGCTGGTGAAGCCGATCGCTCGGTAGAACTCGGCGGCGGTGGTCAGGTCGCGCACCGGCAGGTTGATGAACGTCATGGTCATCGGTGGCCTCCGTCCGTTTCGAGCAGTGCCTTCAGTGCGGCGAGCCGTTCCCGCCAGTACGCCTTCAGCTCCGCGGCCTGCTCAGCCCCGGTCAGCTTCTCCCGCGCGCAGTCGCGCCGGCCCTCGACGCGCCGGCAGCGTCGAAGCCGGCGACGTCAGGGCTGGTCACCGTCGAGGTAGACCCACCGGCCGTCCTCGCGGACGAACCGGCTGTGTTCGGTCACCGTGCCGGGCCGGCCCCCGTGCCGGTAGTGGGCGTGGAAGCTCACCGTGCCGGCGGCGTCGAGCAGGCCGCCCCGCTCGGTCCGCACGATCTCCAGTCGGGTCCACCGTTGCCCCGGGTCGAGCTCCAGGGCGGCCGGCCGGGTCGACGAGTGCCAGCTACGCAGCAGGTAACCGGAGTCGCCGAGGGCGAAGGCGCTGAACCGGGAGCGCATCAGGGCCTCGGCCGTCGCCGGGGCGTCGCCAGCGTGCGCCGGGGCGCAGCAGTCCGCGTACGCCCGGCCGGAGCCGCACGGGCACACCCGTCCCGTCGTCGCGTTCGCCCGCCGGCGTCCCCCACCCTTGCCCACGTGGCTATCCTTCCGCACCCGTTCTAGTCCCAACGCCGTTCAGTTAAGCGGCGGGTGTGGGTGTCAAGGCGTGTCTGAGACGGAAAGCAGCGGAGCTCCGGTATAGAGGGTGGTCACTCTAAGACGCCCTCGAACCTGGAGCTCCGCTGGCTGATCAGATTGCCATAACTCGGACGGTGTCGGTAGCTGCGGGGGTGTTCGCTGC
>NZ_JARVKT010000043.1:0-48865 GCF_029809455.1 Micromonospora sp. DH14
TCAACGAGCTGGTCCGGGTCTACGTCGCCCAGAAGCGCAAGATCCAGGACGGCGACAAGCTCGCCGCCCCCCGACCCCGCCCGAGAATTAGCAGTACAGACGACGACATAGGGGACATAGTGCTCGACGTCAACTTCTTCGACGAGCTGCGCATTGGTCTCGCCACCGCTGACGACATCCGTCAGTGGTCGCACGGCGAGGTCAAGAAGCCTGAGACGATCAACTACCGCACCCTGAAGCCGGAAAAGGACGGGCTCTTCTGCGAGAAGATCTTCGGTCCTCAGCGGGACTGGGAGTGCTACTGCGGTAAGTACAAGCGGGTCCGGTTCAAGGGCATCATCTGTGAGCGCTGCGGCGTCGAGGTGACTCGCTCCAAGGTCCGTCGTGAGCGGATGGGGCACATCGAGCTCGCCGCTCCGGTGACCCACATCTGGTACTTCAAGGGCGTTCCGAGCCGGCTGGGCTACCTGCTGGACCTCGCCCCCAAGGACCTCGAGAAGATCATTTACTTCGCCTCGTACGTCGTGACGAGCGTGGACGCGGAGTCGCGTCACCGTGACCTATCGACGATCGAGAACGAGATCCTGGCCGAGAAGCGGCAGTCCGAGAACAGCCGCGACTCGGAGATCGAGAAGCGGGCCGCCAAGCTCGAGGCCGACCTGGCCGAGCTGGAGGCCGAGGGTGCCAAGGCGGACGTCCGGCGCAAGGTCAAGGAGGGCGGAGAGCGCGAGATGCGCCAGATCCGCGACCGGGCCCAGCGCGAGATCGACCGCCTGGACGAGGTGCTGGACACCTTCCGCAAGCTGGAGCCGAAGCAGCTGGTCACCGACGAGCTGCTCTACCGCGAGCTGCGCGACCGGTTCGGTGAGTACTTCACCGGTTCCATGGGCGCCGAGGCGATCAAGGCGCTGGTCCAGAACATGGACCTCGACGCCGAGGCCGAGAGCCTGCGGGAGACCATCCGGTCCGGCAAGGGTCAGCGGAAGATCCGGGCGCTCAAGCGACTCAAGGTCGTCGCGGCGTTCCTGAACACCCGCAACTCGCCGCTCGGCATGGTGCTGGACTGCGTCCCGGTCATCCCGCCGGACCTGCGTCCGATGGTGCAGCTCGACGGTGGCCGCTTCGCGACCTCGGACCTGAACGACCTGTACCGCCGCGTGATCAACCGGAACAACCGCCTCAAGCGGCTGATCGACCTCGGCGCGCCCGAGATCATCGTCAACAACGAGAAGCGGATGCTCCAGGAGGCCGTCGACGCGCTGTTCGACAACGGCCGTCGCGGCCGGCCGGTCACCGGCCCGGGTAACCGCCCGCTCAAGTCGCTGTCCGACATGCTCAAGGGCAAGCAGGGCCGGTTCCGCCAGAACCTGCTGGGCAAGCGCGTCGACTACTCCGGCCGTTCGGTCATCGTGGTCGGCCCGAAGCTCAAGCTGCACCAGTGCGGTCTGCCCAAGCAGATGGCGCTGGAGCTGTTCAAGCCGTTCGTGATGAAGCGGCTGGTCGACCTCAACCACGCCCAGAACATCAAGTCCGCCAAGCGGATGGTCGAGCGTCAGCGCCCGGTCGTGTGGGACGTGCTGGAAGAGGTCATCGGCGAGCACCCGGTGCTGCTCAACCGGGCGCCGACCCTGCACCGCCTGGGCATCCAGGCCTTCGAGCCGCAGCTGGTCGAGGGCAAGGCCATCCAGATCCACCCGCTGGTCTGCACCGCGTTCAACGCCGACTTCGACGGTGACCAGATGGCGGTGCACGTGCCGCTGTCCGCCGAGGCCCAGGCCGAGGCGCGGATCCTGATGCTGTCGTCGAACAACATCCTCAAGCCGGCCGACGGTAAGCCGGTCACCATGCCCACCCAGGACATGGTCATCGGTCTGTACCACCTCACCCACCGCACCGCTGGTGAGAAGGGCGAGGGCCGGGCGTTCAGCTCGGACGCCGAGGCGCGGATGGCCTTCGACAACGGCGAGCTGCACCTGCAGGCGCCGGTGAAGATCCGCCTGCGTGACGTGGTCGGGGTCGACAACGGTGCTGGCGCCGAGGCGTGGACCGCCCCGGAGGGCTGGGTCGAGGGTGACCCGCTGACCGTGGAGACCACCCTGGGTCGGGTGCTGTTCAACGAGACGCTGCCGCAGGGCTACCGCTTCGTGAACTACGAGATCCGCAAGGGTCAGCTCTCCGCGATCGTCAACGACCTCGCCGAGCGCTTCCCCAAGGTGGCGCTGGCCGCCACCCTGGACGGGCTCAAGGAGGCCGGTTTCCACTGGGCCACCTGGTCCGGCGTGACGATCGGTATGGAGGACGTCATCGCGCCGCCGCGTAAGGCGGAGATCCTGGCCCGGTACGAGAAGGACGCCGACCAGATCGACAAGCAGTACCAGCGTGGTCTGATGACCGCCGAGGAGCGCCGCGGCGAGCTCATCGAGATCTGGACCAAGGCGACCAACGAGGTCGCCAAGGAGATGGACACCGCGCTGCCGCAGGAGAACCCGCTGTGGAAGATGATCAACTCGGGTGCTCGCGGTAACCTGCTCCAGCTCCGGCAGATCGCGGCGATCCGTGGTCTGGTGGCCAACCCCAAGGGCGAGATCATCCCGCGGCCGATCAAGGCCAGCTACCGGGAGGGTCTGTCCGTGCTGGAGTACTTCATCTCCACGCACGGTGCCCGCAAGGGTCTGGCCGACACCGCGCTGCGTACCGCCGACTCGGGTTACCTGACCCGTCGTCTGGTGGACGTCTCGCAGGACGTCATCATCCGTGAAGAGGACTGCGGCACCGACCGGGCGATCCCGATGCAGATCGGCGAGAAGCTGGACGGCAAGCTCGTCGTCCACACCCACGCCGAGACCAGCGTGCACGCCCGGACCCTCGCCGACGACATCAAGGGGCCGGACGGCACCGTGGTCGCCGAGCGCGGTCAGGACATCAACTCCATCGGGGTCGACAAGATCGTCGCCGCTGGTGTGGAGACCGTCCGGGTGCGCAGCGTGCTCACCTGCGAGTCGAAGCTCGGCGTCTGCGCGGCCTGCTACGGCCGGTCGCTGCCGACCGGTAAGTCGGTCGACATCGGCGAGGCGGTCGGCATCATCGCCGCCCAGTCCATCGGTGAGCCCGGTACGCAGCTGACGATGCGTACCTTCCACACCGGTGGTGTCGCGGGTGAGGACATCACCCAGGGTCTGCCGCGTGTTCAGGAAATCTTCGAGGCTCGGGTCCCGAAGGGTAAGGCGCCCATCGCCGACACCCCCGGCCGGATCCGGATCGAGGACGGCGAGCGCTCGCGCAAGATCATCGTGGTGCCGGACGACGGCAGCGACGAGATCGTCTACGACAAGATCTCGAAGCGCGTCAAGCTCCGGACCCACGACGGCGGTCACGTCGCGGTCGGCGAGAAGCTGACCGAGGGCACCATCGACCCGCACGAGCTGCTGCGGATCATGGGTCCGCGGGCGGTCCAGGTCCACCTGACCAGTGAGGTCCAGGAGGTCTACCGCTCGCAGGGTGTGCTCATCCACGACAAGCACATCGAGATCATCATCCGCCAGATGCTCAAGCGGGTGACGGTCATCGACTCCGGCTCGACCGAGTTCCTGCCGGGTGTGCTCGTCGACCGGGCGCTGTTCGAGTCGGAGAACCGCCGACTCGTCTCGGAGGGCGGCGAGCCCGCCGCCGGTCGTCCGGTGCTGATGGGTATCACCAAGGCCTCGCTGGCCACCGACTCCTGGCTCTCGGCGGCCTCCTTCCAGGAGACCACCCGGGTGCTGACCGACGCCGCGATCAACTCGCGCAGCGACTCGCTGGTCGGCCTCAAGGAGAACGTGATCATCGGAAAGCTCATCCCGGCCGGTACCGGCATCAGCAAGTACCGCAACGTCCGGGTCGAGCCGACCGAGGAGGCGAAGGCCAAGGTCTACTCGATGACCGGTTACCCGGAGACCGACTACGGGTTCGGGCCGGCCAGCGGGCAGGCCGTGCCGCTGGACGACTTCGACTTCGGGTCGTACCGCTAAGCACCAGTAACCCGACGAGGCCCCCGGTGAAAGCCGGGGGCCTCGTCGTGTCCGTGCCCACCCACCCCGCGACCGGGTTCGGCATGATGGGGGTATGACGACAGCACCAGGGCAGGTGTCCGTCGCCCAGCCGGACCTGCGTCACCCGCTGGACCCGGACCCGGCCCGTGCCACGAAGGCACGGGCGGTCTTCGCGCTGGGCCTGCTCGGCATGCTGACCGGGTTGTTCATCGGTGGCGTGGTGCCGGCCACCGTGGCCCTGCAACTGGCCCGGCAGGCACGCCGCGAGGCGTACGCGTCGGGGGGTTTCCTGACCGGCAGCGTGTGGCTGCGACGGGGGGAGCGGATGGCCTGGACCGGTCTGGTGCTGGTCGCGGTCAGCGTGGTGGCCGCGGTGGTCATCGGGGTGGTCCGGTTGGCCGGTGCGCCGTTCGGCCACGACTACCCGGCGAACATGGACTGAGGCCGCCGGTGGCCGCGCCCGGCGCGGGTGGCGGCGCTCGCGGCGGTAGCCTGGCCGGTGTCCGCCGCGTGGCGGTGGCGGCCTTTCGACAGGAGGACCTCGTGACGGAACCGGCGCGGCCCCCTGCGGACGAACCGGACGGCCCTGCGGACCCGCCGGCTCCTGCCTCCGAGCCGAGTGACTGGACGCGGCCGGGCCCGGGCGGTGCGGAGCACCCTCCGGTGCCCACCCCGGATGCGCCACCCGCTGCGGGGCCGTACCCCGGCTGGGGCACGACCTCGACGCCCGGCTCCGGCCAGCCGCACCCGGTCTCCGGCACGCCGACCTCGACGCCGCAGGGCTGGGGTCCGCCGTCATCCGGGCCGGGAGCGCCGCACGGTTGGGGTCCGCCGCCGGGTGGGCCGGGTGCACCGTACGGCTGGGGTCCGCCGTCGTCGGGGCCGGGAGCGCCGCAGGGTTGGGGTCCGCCGCCGGGTGGGCCGGGAGCGCCGCACGGGTGGGGTCCGCCGCCGTCGGGGCCGGGAACGCCGCACGGTTGGGGTCCGCCGCCGGGTGGGCCGGGTGCACCGTACGGCTGGGGTCCGCCGTCGTCGGGGCCGGGAGCGCCGCACGGGTGGGGTCCGCCGTCGTCCGGGCCCGGCGGCCCGCCCGGATGGGGTCCGCCGCCGGGGCACGGTCCCGGGTGGGGTGGCTCGCCGGGGCGCTCGGTGGCGCCGCCCACCGACGACCAACGCCGGCCGCCGAAGCGGGTGGAGTCGGTGTCGGGCACGCCGTTCGGCGTCGTGCACCTGGACGTGGCGCCGGTCACCTCCGGGCTGGCCATCGGAGCGCTGGTGGCGGGGATCGCGTCGGTCCTGGTGTCGTTACTGGTGATCTGCTTCGGAGTGGCCTTCATGAACGACGGCGGTGCCTGGGCCTCCGGAGCGTTCGCCGCGCTGGGTGTGTTCGCCGGCGGTGCGGCGGTCGCTGTCGGGCTGCTCGGCCGGCGACAGATCGGTCGGCCGGCCGCGCCCTCCGCGGTCCAGTTCACCGGGCGCGGTCTGGCGATGGCGGGGATCAGCTGCGGCGCGGTGGGGGCGGTGCTCAGTGCCCTGGGCCTGGGCCTGGCCCTGCTGCTCGCACTGACCTGAAAGTGATCACCGACAGATCCGACACCTGACGGGGGTTTCCCGCGGAAGGCTTCCGGTCCGCCCGGGGGCGATGGGTGCTTCTGCGGGAGAGCCGGTACACTTGTATTCGTAGGTGCCCATCGCGGGCGACCGGGCAGGACGAGATACGGCTGGCGGGTGTGAGACTGCTGCCGGGCCATTCCGTTTTGACCTGGGCGGTTGTGGTAGGTACTCTTTCCCCTTGTGCCCGGGCATGCCCGGGCAACTCGTGCGTGCGCTGTTACCGGCTTACGGACGGCGGCACGACAAGCCAAGGATCCGGGGCGGGGCGACCCGCGTGCCGGTGACAAAACCCGGTACGCACGCGAGAGCGTGGCAACGGGACCGTGACGAGGGCGACACGCCCGACCGCGGGTGCCGGGGTCTCCGCAAGGTGGCCCTGGTCGGAATGTAGGAGAGCCGGTCATCAGGCCGGCTAACGAGCAGACGGCGCGGCCGCGGATGCGGCCGAAGGGAGCGGAGAAACCCGGTGCCCACGATCCAGCAGCTGGTCCGAAAGGGCCGCCAGGCGAAGACGACCAAGACCAAGACCCCGGCGCTGAAGGGTTCCCCTCAGCGGCGCGGCGTGTGCACCCGCGTGTACACCACCACCCCGAAGAAGCCGAACTCGGCGCTGCGCAAGGTCGCTCGCGTGAAGCTCAGCAGCCAGATCGAGGTGACCGCCTACATCCCCGGCGTCGGTCACAACCTGCAGGAGCACTCGATCGTGCTCGTCCGCGGTGGCCGGGTGAAGGACCTCCCCGGCGTGCGTTACAAGATCGTTCGCGGCTCGCTGGACACCCAGGGTGTCCGCAACCGCAAGCAGGCGCGCAGCCGTTACGGCGCGAAGAAGGAGAAGAGCTGACATGCCGCGTAAGGGACCCGCTCCGCGGCGGCCACTGGTCGCTGACCCGGTGTACAACTCGCCGCTGGTCACCCAGCTGGTGAACAAGATCCTGCTCCGCGGCAAGCGTCAGCTCGCCGAGTCCATCGTGTACGCGGCCCTCGAGGGCTGCCGCGAGAAGTCCGGCACCGACCCGGTCGTCACCCTCAAGCGGGCGATGGACAACGTCAAGCCGACCCTCGAGGTGCGTAGCCGCCGGGTCGGTGGCGCCACCTACCAGGTTCCGGTCGAGGTCCGCCCGACCCGGGCGACCACCCTGGGCCTGCGCTGGCTGGTCACCTACTCCCGCGCCCGGCGCGAGAAGACCATGGTCGAGCGGCTGATGAACGAGCTGCTGGACGCGAGCAACGGCCTCGGTGCCGCCGTCAAGCGGCGCGAGGACACGCACAAGATGGCCGAGTCGAACAAGGCCTTCGCGCACTACCGCTGGTAACACCCTGGTTCCGGCGCCTCCGGGCGCCGGAACCGCCACCAGTTGAGTCGAGACGACGATAAGTAGGGATTGAAGTGGCCGCCGCAGACGCGCTCGCCAACGTACGCAACATCGGCATCATGGCGCACATCGATGCCGGTAAGACCACGACCACCGAGCGAATCCTGTTCTACACCGGTATCACGTACAAGATCGGTGAGGTCCACGAGGGCGCTGCCGTCATGGACTGGATGGAGCAGGAGCAGGAGCGTGGCATCACCATCACCTCCGCTGCCACCAAGTGTGAGTGGAAGGGCCACACGATCCAGATCATCGACACGCCGGGCCACGTCGACTTCACGGTCGAGGTCGAGCGGTCGCTGCGGGTCCTGGATGGTGCGGTCGCGGTCTACGACGGTGTCGCCGGCGTGGAGCCGCAGACGGAGAACGTCTGGCGGCAGGCCGACAAGTACAACGTCCCGCGGATGTGCTTCGTCAACAAGCTCGACCGGACCGGTGCCGACTTCTTCCGCTGCGTGCAGATGATGATCGACCGGCTGAACGCCACCCCGCTGGTGCTCCAGATCCCGATTGGGCTCGAGGGTGACCACATCGGTGTCGTCGACCTGATCGGCATGCGCGCCCTCACCTGGCGTGGGGAGACCCAGAAGGGTGAGGACTACGCGGTTGAGGAGATCCCGGCCGACCTGGCCGACTCCGCTGCCGAGTGGCGCGAGAAGCTGATGGAGACCCTCGCCGACGTCGACGACGCGGTGATGGAGAAGTACCTGGAGGGCGAAGAGGTCTCCGTCGAGGAGATCAAGGCCGCCATCCGGCGTGCCACCATCGCCGGCAAGGCCAACCCGGTACTCTGCGGCTCGGCGTTCAAGAACAAGGGCGTCCAGCCCATGCTCGACGCCGTGGTCGACTTCCTGCCGTCGCCGCTGGACGTTCCGGCGATCGAGGGTACGGCCACCGACGGTGAGACCCCGCTGGTGCGGAAGCCCTCGAAGTCGGAGCCGTTCTCCGGTCTGGCCTTCAAGATCCAGACGGACAAGCACCTTGGCAAGCTCACCTACGTCCGGGTCTACTCCGGCGTGGTCGAGACCGGTACCCAGGTGGTCAACTCCACCAAGGACCGCAAGGAGCGCATCGGCAAGATCTACCAGATGCACGCCAACAAGCGGGAAGAGCGCAGCTCGGCCCAGGCTGGCGACATCATCGCGGTGCAGGGTCTCAAGCAGACCACCACCGGTGACACGCTGTCCGACCCGGCGAACCCGGTCATCCTGGAGTCGATGACCTTCCCGGAGCCGGTCATCGAGGTCGCCATCGAGCCGAAGACCAAGGCCGACCAGGAGAAGCTCAGCACCGCCATCCAGCGGCTGGCCGAGGAGGACCCGACCTTCCGCGTCAAGCTGGACGAGGAGACCGGTCAGACGGTCATCTCCGGCATGGGCGAGCTGCACCTGGACATCCTGGTCGACCGGATGCGCCGCGAGTTCAACGTCGAGGCCAACATCGGCAAGCCGCAGGTGGCGTACCGCGAGACCATCCGCCGCAAGGTGGAGAAGGTCGAGTACACCCACAAGAAGCAGACCGGTGGTTCCGGCCAGTACGCCCGCGTGATCGTGAGCGTCGAGCCGCTGCCGCTGGACAACGACTCGCCGACCTACGAGTTCGCCAACGCCGTCAGCGGTGGCCGCATCCCCCGGGAGTTCATCCCCTCGGTGGACGCGGGTGCGCAGGACGCGATGCAGTACGGCATCCTCGCCGGCTTCCCGCTGGTCGGCGTGAAGCTGACCCTGCTGGACGGCCAGTACCACGAGGTCGACTCGTCGGAAATGGCATTCAAGATCGCCGGCTCCATGGTGATGAAGGACGCGGCCCGCAAGGCCGATCCCGCACTCCTTGAGCCGATGATGGCCGTTGAGGTCACCACTCCTGAGGAGAACATGGGTGACGTCATCGGCGACCTCAACTCCCGCCGCGGCCTGATCCAGGCGATGGAGGAGCGCAGTGGCGCCCGCATCGTCAGGGCTCTGGTGCCGTTGTCGGAGATGTTCGGCTACGTCGGCGACCTGCGGTCGAAGACCCAGGGCCGGGCGAGCTACAGCATGCAGTTCGACTCCTACGCCGAGGTTCCGGCCTCGGTGGCCAAGGAGATCATCGCCAAGGCGACGGGCGAGTAGCACCCTGAGCAGGTGATTCGTGGTTGGTCGCGGGAGGTTTCACCCGCCCGCGACCACCACGATCGGATCGCGTGAGACCGGGCCTGTAGGCTTCATCGCCGCAGAACCCACAAAGGCTCTCCGGCCGTCAGGCCGGAAAGGCTGTCGACAGAGTCCTAAGCGCCGACCGGCGCGCCGGGCGTACGAACCAAGAAGTCCACAGGAGGACACCAGTGGCGAAGGCTAAGTTCGAGCGGACTAAGCCGCACGTCAACATCGGCACCATTGGTCACATCGACCACGGTAAGACGACGCTGACGGCGGCCATCACCAAGGTCCTGCACGACCAGTACCCGGACCTGAACCCCTACACGCCGTTCGACGAGATCGACAAGGCGCCGGAGGAGAAGGCCCGCGGCATCACGATCTCGATCGCGCACGTCGAGTACCAGACCGAGTCGCGGCACTACGCGCACGTCGACTGCCCTGGGCACGCCGACTACATCAAGAACATGATCACCGGTGCCGCGCAGATGGACGGCGCGATCCTGGTGGTGGCGGCGACTGACGGCCCGATGCCGCAGACCCGCGAGCACGTGCTGCTGGCCCGTCAGGTCGGTGTGCCGTACATCGTCGTGGCGCTCAACAAGAGCGACATGGTCGATGACGAGGAGCTCCTGGAGCTCGTCGAGCTCGAGGTCCGTGAGCTGCTCTCCTCGCAGGAGTACCCGGGTGACGACCTGCCGGTCGTTCGGGTTTCGGCGCTGAAGGCCCTCGAGGGTGACCCCGAGTGGACCGGCAAGCTGCTGGAGCTGATGACCGCTGTCGACACCTCGATCCCGCAGCCGGAGCGCGAGGTTGACAAGCCGTTCCTGATGCCGGTTGAGGACGTCTTCACGATCACCGGTCGTGGCACCGTCGTCACCGGTCGCGTGGAGCGCGGCGTTCTCCTGCCGAACGAGGATGTCGAGCTCGTCGGTATCAAGGAGAAGAGCTTCAAGACCAAGGTCACCGCGATCGAGATGTTCCGGAAGACCCTGGACGACGCCCGCGCAGGTGAGAACGTCGGCCTGCTGCTGCGTGGCACCAAGCGCGACGAGGTCGAGCGCGGCATGGTCGTCGTGAAGCCGGGCTCGAACACCCCGCACACGGAGTTCGAGGCGACGGTCTACATCCTCTCCAAGGAGGAGGGCGGCCGGCACACCCCGTTCTTCCAGAACTACCGTCCGCAGTTCTACTTCCGGACCACTGACGTCACCGGTGTCGTCACCCTCCCCGAGGGCACCGAGATGGTCATGCCGGGTGACAACACCTCCATGTCGGTGAAGCTGATCCAGCCCATCGCCATGGAGGAGAACCTCAAGTTCGCGATCCGCGAGGGTGGCCGCACCGTCGGCGCCGGGTTCGTCACCAAGATCAACAAGTGAGCTAGGTAACCCCGATTAGACCCGCCGCCGGTCGTGCGGCATACTAGTCAGGTTGCGTAACGACAGTTCGTCGCCTGTGTTCGGCTTTCGCTGAACCTCCGGGTGGCGAGGCAGTCGAGCGTAGGGTGGTTGGCGGCCCAGTCGCCAACCACCCTCGCACGGCGTTCAGGTCGCGGTAATGCGATCGGCGCCTTGACCCACCGCGCGGTCAGCACCACTCCGGAACCACGGGGCGGAGCTCGGCCCGAGGGCGCGACACGCCCGACCGCGGGGGTCGGCGAAGTGGGCCTGTGCCAGCCGGTACAGGCGCCCGCAACACAGCGGCATCGAGAGAAGGAACAGAAGCCACCATGGCGGGACAGAAGATCCGCATCCGGCTCAAGGCCTATGACCACGAGGTCGTCGACTCCTCGGCTCGGAAGATCGTCGAGACGGTGACGCGCACCGGGGCGCAGGTCGCGGGCCCGGTGCCGCTGCCCACGGAGATCAACCGTTTCTGCGTTATCCGCTCGCCGCACAAGTACAAGGACTCGCGCGAGCACTTCGAGATGCGCACGCACAAGCGGCTGATCGACATCATCGACCCGACCCCGAAGACGGTCGACTCGCTCATGCGCCTCGACCTGCCGGCTGGCGTCGACATCGAGATCAAGCTGTAGGGACCGGACAAATGGACAGGCAAGTCAAGGGGATCCTGGGCGCCAAGCTCGGCATGACCCAGGTCTGGGACAACAACCGTGTTGTTCCCGTGACCGTGGTCGAGGCCGGCCCGTGCGTCATCAGCCAGGTTCGTAGCGCCGAGAAGGACGGTTACTCCGCGGTCCAGCTGGCGTACGGCACCATCGACCCGCGCAAGGTCAAGAAGCCGATCAGCGGTCACTACGCCAAGGCGGACGTGGCGCCGCGCCGGCACATCGTCGAGCTGCGCACCACCGACGCTGGGGAATACTCGCTCGGCCAGGAAGTCACTGTCGAGGAGTTCCCGGCCGGCGTCACCATCGACGTCACCGGCAAGACCAAGGGCAAGGGCTACGCCGGCCCGATGAAGCGGCACGGCTTCCACGGTCTGCGCGCCAGCCACGGTGTCGAGCGCAAGCACCGCTCGCCCGGCTCCATCGGCGCCTGCGCCACTCCGGGTCGTGTCTTCAAGGGCACCCGGATGGCCGGCCGGATGGGTGGCGTGCGGTACACCGTGCAGAACCTCACCGTCCAGGCGGTCGACACCGAGAACAACCTGCTGCTCGTCCGGGGTGCCATTCCTGGTCCGAAGGGCGCGCTCGTTCTGGTCCGTACCGCGGCCAAGAGCAAGGTGAAGAAGGGCGGTGCGGCCAAGTGACCACCGTTGACGTGCGCACCGTCGAAGGCACCACCAGTGGCTCGGTCGAGCTGCCGGCGGACATCTTCGACGTGCAGGCCAACGTCGCGCTGATGCACCAGGTCGTGGTGGCCCAGCTCGCGGCGGCCCGACAGGGCACGCACAAGGCCAAGACCCGCGGCGAGGTCGCCGGTGGCGGCAAGAAGCCGTACAAGCAGAAGGGCACCGGTCGCGCCCGGCAGGGCTCGATCCGCGCGCCGCAGTTCGCCGGCGGTGGCGTCGTGCACGGTCCCGTGCCGCGCGACTACAGCCAGCGGACCCCGAAGAAGATGAAGGCCGCCGCTCTGCGCGGTGCCCTCTCCGACCGGGCCCGCGCCGGGCAGGTGCACGTCGTCGAGGCGTTCGTCTCGGGCGAGAAGCCGTCGACCAAGGCGGCCCTGGCCACGCTGACCAAGCTCACCGAGGCCCGTCGGGTCCTGGTGGTGCTGAGCAGCACCGACGAACTGAACTGGGTGTCGCTGCGCAACGAGCCGCGGGTGCACCTGATCGAGTCCGGCCAGCTGAACACGTACGACGTGCTGGTGGCCGACGACGTGGTCTTCACCAAGGACGCCCTGGACGAGTTCCTGGGCGTGCCCGCCGAGACCACCGAGGAGGGTGGCAAGTGAGCACCATCGCCGACCCGCGCGACATCATCGTGGCGCCGGTCGTCTCGGAGAAGAGCTACAGCGAGCTGAACCGGAATTGGTACACCTTCCTGGTGCACCCGGACGCGAACAAGACCGAGATCAAGATCGCTATCCAGCAGATCTTCAACGTCCGCGTCCTGACGGTCAACACGCTCAACCGCCAGGGTAAGCGTAAGCGCACCAAGACCGGCTTCGGTCAGCGCAAGGCGACCAAGCGGGCGATCGTGAAGCTGGCTGACGGTGACCGCATCGAGGCCTTCGGCGGCCCGGTCAGCTGAGGGGTGTAGACAATGGCTATCCGTAAGTACAAGCCGACGACGCCGGGCCGACGTGGCTCGAGTGTCGCCGACTTCGCCGAGATCACCCGGTCCACGCCGGAGAAGTCGCTGCTGGCTCCGTTGCCGAAGAAGGGCGGGCGTAACGCCCACGGCCGGATCACCACGCGGCACCACGGCGGCGGTCACAAGCGCCAGTACCGTCTGATCGACTTCAAGCGGGTCGACAAGGACGGCGTGCCGGCGAAGGTCGCTCACATCGAGTACGACCCGAACCGCACCGCGCGTATCGCGCTGCTGCACTACGCCGACGGCGAGAAGCGGTACATCATCGCGCCGAAGGACATGAAGCAGGGCGACCGCGTCGAGTCCGGCCCGGGCGCCGACATCAAGCCGGGTAACAACCTGCCGCTGCGCAACATCCCGGTCGGTACCACCATCCACAACGTGGAGCTGCGTCCGGGTGGCGGGGCCAAGCTGGCCCGTTCCGCCGGCGTCGGCATCCAGCTGCTCGGCCGTGAGGGCGCGTACGCGACCCTGCGTATGCCGTCCGGTGAGATCCGGCGGGTCGACGTGCGCTGCCGCGCCAGCATCGGCGAGATCGGCAACGCCGACCAGTCGAACATCAACTGGGGTAAGGCCGGCCGGATGCGGTGGAAGGGCAAGCGCCCGACCGTCCGTGGTGTCGCCATGAACCCGGTCGACCACCCGCACGGTGGTGGTGAGGGTAAGACCTCCGGTGGTCGCCACCCGGTCAACCCGCAGGGTAAGCCCGAGGGCCGCACCCGCCGTAAGGGCCAGCCGAGTGACCGGCTGATCGTCCGCCGTCGCTACGCCACGCGTAAGCGCGGCTGAGGGAGATAAGACATGCCTCGCAGCCTGAAGAAGGGCCCGTTCGTCGACGACCACCTGCTCAAGAAGGTGGAAGTTCAGAACGACAAGGGCTCCAAGAACGTGATCAAGACCTGGTCGCGGCGCTCGACGATCATCCCCGAGATGCTGGGGCACACGATCGCCGTGCACGACGGACGCAAGCACGTCCCGGTGTTCGTGACCGAGGCGATGGTCGGGCACAAGCTCGGCGAGTTCGCGCTGACCCGCACGTTCAAGGGTCACGAGAAGGACGACCGGAAGAGCCGTCGGCGCTGACGCCGCGGGCATACGGATAGAGGGAACAAGGGGTTACAGCGATGCCAGGAAAGGGCGACGCTCCGGTGCTTCCGGGCGCGCGGGCGGTTGCGCGGCACGTGCGCATCTCGCCGATGAAGGCGCGCCGGGTGGTCAACCTCGTCCGCGGCCTGCCCGCGAAGGAGGCGCTCACGGTGCTGCAGTTCGCGCCGCAGGCTGCGAGCGAGCAGGTGTACAAGGTGCTCGCTAGCGCGATCGCCAACGCGGAGAACAACGAGCGGCTGGACCCCGACGCGCTGCTCGTCAGCGAGGCCTTCGTGGACGAGGGCCCGACGATGAAGCGGTTCCAGCCGCGGGCCCAGGGTCGGGCCTACCGCATCCGCAAGCGCACGTGCCACATCACCGTGGCGGTCGAAGCGGTCGCGCCGGCAGCACCGAGGAAGGCCGCGGCTAAGAAGGCCGCCCCGGCCACGGAGGCCGCACCGGCCGAAGCGCAGAGCAAGACGGAGGACGCCGAGTAATGGGTCAGAAGGTTCACCCCACTGGGTTCCGGCTCGGCATCTCGACCGACTGGAAGTCCCGCTGGTTCGCGGACAAGCTCTACAAGGACTACATCGGCGAGGATGTCAAGATCCGCCGCATGATGTCCAAGGGCCTCGAGCGTGCCGGGATTTCCAAGGTCGACATCGAGCGCACCCGCGACCGGGTCCGGGTCGACATCCACACCGCCCGGCCGGGCATCGTCATCGGCCGTAAGGGTGCGGAGGCCGACCGGATCCGCGGCGAGCTGGAGAAGCTCACCGGCAAGCAGGTTCAGCTGAACATCATCGAGGTGAAGAACCCCGAGTCGGACGCTCAGCTGGTCGCGCAGGGCGTGGCCGAGCAGCTGTCCAGCCGGGTCAGCTTCCGTCGGGCGATGCGCAAGGCCATGCAGTCGGCGATGAAGAACCCGGTCTGCAAGGGCATCCGGGTTCAGGTTTCGGGTCGCCTCGGCGGCGCCGAGATGAGCCGGACCGAGTTCTACCGTGAGGGCCGGGTTCCGCTGCACACGCTGCGGGCCAACATCGAGTACGGCTTCTTCGAGGCCCGTACCACGTTCGGTCGGATCGGTGTGAAGGTCTGGATCTACAAGGGCGACGCCGTCCCGGGCCGGGAGGCTCCGGCCGAGGCCGGTCCGTCCCGCCCGCGTCGTGGTGAGCGCGGCGACCGTCCCGAGCGTCCGCGCCGTGGCCGGTCGGGTTCGTCCGGCACCACGGCTGGTGGCACCGAGGCCGGTCGGGCTGCTGCGACCACCATCGCGCAGCAGGCCGAGACGCCGAGCGGCGAGCCGGTCGACAGCGCAGCTGTCGCCGCCGCTGCTGCTCCGGCAGAAACGCAGCAGGAGGGCTGACAGATGCTGATGCCGCGCAAGCCCCCGAAGGGCTTCCGCAAGCCGCACCACCCGGACCGCAGTGGCGCGTCCAAGGGTGGTAACCGGGTGGTGTTCGGCGAGTTCGGGATCCAGGCTCTCGAGCCGGCGTACGTGACGAACCGGCAGATCGAGTCGGCACGTATCGCGATGACTCGCCACATCAAGCGTGGTGGCAAGGTCTGGATCACGATCTTCCCGGACCAGGCCCTCACCAAGAAGCCTGCCGAGACCCGGATGGGTTCCGGTAAGGGTTCGCCCGAGTGGTGGGTTGCCAACGTCAAGCCGGGGCGGGTTCTCTTCGAGATGTCCTTCCCCAACGAGCAGATCGCGCGAGAGGCCATGCGTCGCGCGATCCACAAGCTCCCGATGAAGTGCCGCATTGTTACGCGCGAAGTGGGTGAATCCTGATGGCAGCGGGCGTTAAGGCGACCGAGCTGCGTGAGCTCTCCGAGGAGGAGCTGGTCACGAAGCTGCGGGAGGCCAAGGCGGAGCTGTTCAACCTCCGCGTGCAGGCCGCAACCGGGCAGCTGGACAACAACCGGCGGTTGCAGGTCATCCGTCGGGAGATCGCCCGGATCTACACGATCATGCGCGAGCGCGAGCTGGGGCTCTCGGCCGCGCCGACTGAGGTGACTGCATCATGACCGAAGAGACCGCCACCGCCGCCGCGCGGTCCCGCCGCAAGGTCCGTGAGGGCCTGGTGGTCAGCGACAAGATGGACAAGACCGTCGTGGTCGAGGTCGAGGACCGGGTTCGGCACGCGCTGTACGGCAAGATCATGCGCCGTACCAGCAAGCTGAAGGTGCACGACGAGCAGAACGCCGCTGGCACCGGTGACCGGGTTCTCATCATGGAGACCCGGCCGCTGAGCGCCACCAAGCGTTGGCGGATCGTGGAGATCCTGGAAAAGGCCAAGTAGCGAAGGCTCGAGCTCGCCCGGCGTTGCGTCGGGCGTTGGTTCCGCCAGGCTCCGGCCGCTACGGCGGCCGGAGAACCGGCAGACATAGGAGATAGACGTGATTCAGCAGGAGTCGCGACTGCGCGTCGCCGACAACACGGGTGCTCGGGAGATCCTGTGCATCCGGGTTCTCGGTGGCTCGGGTCGGCGCTACGCGAGCATCGGCGACGTCATCGTGGCCACGGTCAAGGACGCCATCCCGGGTGCCGGTGTGAAGAAGGGCGACGTCGTCAAGGCTGTCGTCGTTCGCACCGCGAAGGAGAAGCGGCGTCCGGACGGCTCGTACATCCGCTTCGACGAGAACGCCGCCGTCATCATCAAGGACGGCGGGGACCCGCGTGGAACCCGTATCTTCGGCCCGGTGGGCCGGGAGCTGCGGGACAAGCGGTTCATGAAGATTATTTCCCTCGCGCCGGAGGTGTTGTGACCGTGAAGGTCAAGAAGGGCGACACGGTCGTCGTCATCGCCGGCAAGGACAAGGGTGCCAAGGGCAAGGTCATCGCGGCCTACCCGCGGCAGGACAAGGTCCTGGTCGAGGGCGTGAACCGGGTCAAGAAGCACACCCGCATCAGCACCACCCAGCGTGGCGCCAAGACCGGCGGCATCGTCACTCAGGAGGCCCCGATCCACGTCTCGAACGTGCAGGTCCTGGACTCCGACGGCAAGCCGACCCGCGTCGGTTACCGGATCGACGACAACGGCCAGAAGGTCCGCATCGCGCGTAGCACCGGTAAGGACCTGTGATGACCACGGCTACCGAAAAGACCCTGCCGCGCCTCAAGGAGCGGTACCGCAACGAGATCGTGGCCCAGCTGCGTGAGCAGCACAGCTACGGCAACCCCATGCAGGTGCCGCGGCTGGTCAAGATCGTCGTCAACATGGGTGTCGGCGAGGCTGCTCGCGACGCCAAGCTGATCGACGGTGCGGTCCGCGACCTCGCCACGATCACCGGCCAGAAGCCGCAGGTGCGGCGGGCGACCAAGTCCATCGCGCAGTTCAAGCTCCGCGAGGGCATGCCGATCGGCGCGAAGGTCACCCTTCGTGGCGACCGGATGTGGGAGTTCCTGGACCGGCTGCTCTCCATCGCGCTGCCGCGTATCCGCGACTTCCGCGGCCTGGACGGGCGCAAGCTGGACGGGCACGGCAACTACACGTTCGGTCTGACCGAGCAGTCGGTGTTCCACGAGATCGACCAGGACAAGATCGATCGCCAGCGGGGCATGGACATCACGGTGGTCACGACCGCCACGACCGACGACGAGGGCCGGGCGCTGCTCAAGCTCCTGGGCTTCCCGTTCAAGGAGAACTGAGATGGCCAAGAAGGCGCTGATCATCAAGGCGGCCGCGAAGCCGAAGTTCTCGGTTCGCGCGTACACCCGCTGCCAGCGGTGCGGGCGTCCGAAGGCGGTCTACCGCAAGTTCGGGCTCTGCCGGGTCTGCATCCGGGAGATGGCTCACCGCGGTGAGCTGCCGGGCGTGTCCAAGGCTTCCTGGTAAGGGCGACCGCGTCCCGGCCGTCGGCCGGGAACTCCTGCACCGATTAGGTATTGCTCTTCGCCGTAGGCCCGGGGCTGGTGCCCCGGGAACCCCGGCGAGAAAGGCTGACGAAATCCATGACGATGACCGACCCGATCGCAGACATGCTCACGCGTCTGCGTAACGCCAACCAGGCGTACCACGATCAGGTGAAGATGCCCTACTCCAAGATCAAGGCGAACATCGCCGAGGTCTTGAAGGCCGAGGGTTACATCGCCACCTGGTCGGTCGAGGAGCCCGAGGAGGGCGCCGTCGGCAAGCGACTGGTCGTCGAGCTGAAGTACGGCCAGAACCGCGAGCGGAGCCTGGCCGGTATCAAGCGCGTGTCCAAGCCCGGTCTCCGGGTGTACGCCAAGTCGGACGGGCTCCCGCGGGTGCTCGGTGGGCTGGGCGTGGCGATCATTTCGACGTCCCAGGGGCTGCTGACCGACCGGCAGGCCCGCAAGCGGAGTGTTGGCGGGGAAGTCCTCGCCTTCGTCTGGTAACGGGAGACAGGTAGAAATGTCGCGAATTGGACGTAAGTCGATCCCGGTACCAGCCGGCGTCGATATCACGATCGACGGGCAGACCGTCAAGGTCAAGGGCCCCAAGGGCCAGCTTGAGCACACCCTCGCCGAGCCGATCACGATCGAGCGTGGCGAGGACGGCGAGCTGAGCGTCAACCGGCCGAACGACGAGCGCAAGGCCAAGGAACTCCACGGCCTGAGTCGTACGCTGGTCGCCAACATGATCGTCGGGGTCACCGAGGGCTACCGCAAGAGCCTGGAGATCGCCGGCACCGGTTACCGGGTCACCGCCAAGGGTTCGGACCTCGAGTTCGCGCTCGGGTTCTCGCACCCGGTGGTCGTCCCCGCCCCGGCGGGCATCACCTTCACGGTGGAGCGGCCGACCCTGTTCCACGTGGCTGGCATCGACAAGCAGCAGGTCGGTGAGGTCGCCGCCAACATCCGGAAGATCCGCCCGCCGGAGCCCTACAAGGGCAAGGGCGTCAAGTACCAGGGCGAGGTCATCCGCCGCAAGGCTGGAAAGGCAGGTAAGAAGTGAGCGCCACGCTGCTCAAGCGCCGCCGCGGTGTCGCCGCCAAGCGCGCCGTTGGGCGTGCGCGTCGACACTTCCGCGTCCGCAAGAACGTCAGCGGTACGGCCGAGCGTCCGCGCCTGGTCGTCACCCGCTCCCTGCGGCACATGGTCGCCCAGATCGTCGACGACACCAAGGGTCACACCCTGGCGTCGGCGTCGACCCTGGACGCCTCGCTGCGCGGTGCGGAGGGCGACAAGAGCGCCCTGGCTGGCAAGGTGGGCGCGCTGCTCGCCGAGCGGGCCAAGGCCGCCGGCGTCTCCAAGGTCGTCTTCGACCGCGGTGGCAACCGGTACGCGGGGCGAGTCGCCGCGCTTGCCGACGCCGCCCGCGAAGCCGGGCTCGAGTTCTAACAACCCCGTCACGAGAGAGAAGGAAGGCTGCTGATGCCAGGTCAACAGCGCCGTGGCGGCGGGTCCGGTGGCAACGAGGGTGGTCGCCGCGACAACCGCCGTGAGGGCGGCCGCGGAAACGCGCCCGTCGAGAAGACCCCGCACCTTGAGCGGGTCGTCGCGATCAACCGCGTCGCCAAGGTCGTGAAGGGTGGTCGTCGCTTCAGCTTCACCGCCCTGGTGATCGTGGGCGACGGCGACGGCACGGTCGGCGTGGGCTACGGAAAGGCCAAGGAGGTGCCCGCGGCCATCGCCAAGGGCGTCGAGGAGGCCAAGAAGCACTTCTTCAAGGTTCCGCGTATCGGCGCCTCGATCCCGCACCCGGTGACGGGTGAGGACGCGGCCGGTGTGGTGCTGCTCAAGCCGGCCTCGGCCGGTACGGGTGTCATCGCCGGTGGTCCGGTGCGTGCCGTGCTGGAGTGCGCCGGTATCCACGACGTGCTCTCCAAGAGCCTCGGCTCGTCGAACCCGATCAACATCGTGCACGCCACCGTGGCGGCCCTGAAGGGGCTTGAGTCCCCCGAGCAGGTCGCGGCGCGTCGTGGTCTGCCGGTGGAGGACGTCGCGCCGGCCGCCATGCTGGCGTCGCGGGCGGGGGTGGCGTCCTGATGGCACGCCTGAAGGTCACCCAGCTCCGGTCCGGTATCGGGACCAAGCAGAACCAGCGTGACTCGCTGCGTTCGCTCGGTCTCAAGCGGATCAACGACGTGGTGGTCAAGGAGGACCGGCCCGAGATCCGCGGCATGATCTTCACGGTCAACCACCTCGTGAAGGTCGAGGAGGTCGAGTAATGACGATCAAGGTTCACCACCTGCGCCCGGCGCCCGGTTCCAAGACCGCGAAGACCCGTGTGGGTCGCGGTGAGGGTTCCAAGGGCAAGACCGCCGGTCGCGGTACGAAGGGCTCCAAGGCCCGCAAGAACATCTCGGCGGCGTTCGAGGGTGGGCAGATGCCCATCCACATGCGCCTGCCGAAGATGAAGGGCTTCAAGAACAAGTTCAAGGTGGTCTTCCAGGTGGTCAACCTGGACCGACTCGCTGAGCTGTTCCCGAACGGTGGTCAGGTCGGCCCGCTGGAGCTCGTCGAGTCCGGCGCGGTCCGCAAGGGTCACCCGGTCAAGGTCCTCGGTACCGGGGATCTCGGCGGTGTGGCGCTCCAGGTGTCCGCGCACGCGTTCAGTGCGTCGGCCAAGGAGAAGATCGCCGCCGCCGGTGGCTCCGTCACCGAGCTGTAAGGCGTACGACCATGGCGCCCGCCCAGTTGAGAGCAACTGGCGGGCGCCATGGTCTGCCTGGGGCCTGAGCGCCCGGTAACATCGGAATCGATTTATGTAGTCGGGCGCATCTGCCCGGACCGGGGTGAGGCTGTTAGAGTCCCATCCCAGCCATGGATTGCGGGCACTCGCCCGTGATCCACCCCGACCCGCCAGGGATCACCGGCGGCCCGCCTCGCGCAGGAGGAAGAAGTTGCTGTCCGCCTTTCTCAGTGCGTTCCGTACGCCTGACCTGCGCAAGAAGCTGCTGTTCACAGTAGGCATCATCGCGGTCTACCGGCTGGGTGCAACGCTCCCCAGCCCGGGCGTCTCGTACGGCAACGTGCAGAAGTGCCTCGACACCATCCAGGGTGACACCACCGGGGTGGTGAACCTGCTCAACCTCTTCTCCGGCGGAGCGCTGCTGCAGCTCTCGGTCTTCGCGCTGGGCATCATGCCCTACATCACCGCGTCGATCATCCTGCAGCTGCTGACCGTCGTGATCCCGCGTCTGGAGCAGCTCCGCAAGGAGGGCCAGGCCGGTCAGGCGAAGATCACCCAGTACACCCGCTACCTGACCCTGGGTCTCGGTGTGCTGCAGGCCTCGGCGTTCGTGGCCCTGGCCCGCTCCGGCCAGCTGTTCCAGAACCGGTGCGACCAGTTCCCGATCATCCCGACCGGCACCGGCATCCCGGACTGGCTGACGCTGTCCATCCTGGTGATGACGATGACCGCCGGCACCGGCATGGTCATGTGGCTCGGCGAGCTGATCACCGACCGCGGCGTCGGCAACGGCATGTCCGTCCTGATCTTCACCTCGATCGCGGCGCGGCTGCCCAGTGAGGGCTGGCAGATCAAGACCAGCAAGGGCTGGGACATGTTCGCCCTGGTCATCGCCCTGGTCCTGGTGGTCATCACCGCTGTCACCTTCATCGAGCAGGCGCAGCGCCGGATCCCGGTGCAGTACGCCAAGCGGATGATCGGCCGGCGGATGTACGGCGGCACGTCGACCTACATCCCGCTGAAGGTCAACCAGGCTGGTGTGATCCCGGTCATCTTCGGCTCGTCGCTGCTCTACCTGCCGCAGTTGGCGCTGCAGTTCTTCGACCAGACCGACCCGGGCAAGACCCAGTCGTGGATCCAGAACAACCTGGTCAACCCGAGCAGCCCGATCTACATCTCGGTCTACTTCCTGCTGATCATCTTCTTCACGTACTTCTACGTGTCGATCACGTTCAACCCGACCGAGGTCGCGGACAACATGAAGAAGTACGGCGGCTTCGTGCCGGGCATCCGCCCCGGCAAGCCGACCGCCGACTACCTCGACTTCATCCTCAGCCGGATCACCCTGCCGGGCGCGCTCTACCTCGGCGTGATCTCGATCCTGCCGAACTTCTTCTTCATCTGGCTGGACAACCAGCAGTACCAGAACTTCCCGTTCGGCGGCACCGCTGTGCTCATCATGGTCGGCGTCGGTCTGGAGACCGTGAAGCAGATCGAGAGCCAACTCATGCAGCGGAACTACGAAGGGTTCCTGCGGTAGATGAGACTCGTTCTGGTTGGCCCGCCGGGCGCGGGCAAGGGCACACAGGCCGAGTTCATCGCCGCACACCTCTCGGTGCCGAAGATCTCGACCGGGGACATCTTCCGGTCGAACGTCACCCAGGGCACGCCCCTCGGTGTCGAGGCGAAGCGGTACATGGACGCGGGCGAGCTGGTCCCGGACGAGGTCACCATCAACATGGTCCGGGACCGGCTGGCCGAGCCCGACGCCAGCGAGGGTTTCCTGCTCGACGGCTTCCCGCGGACGACTCCGCAGGCGGCCGCTCTGGACAAGCTCCTCGCTGATCTGGGCACCGCCCTGGACCTGGTCCTGGAGCTGGTCGTCGACGACGACGAGGTGATCCGGCGGCTCTCCGGTCGGCGTACCTGCCGGGGCTGCGGCAAGATCTGGCACGTCGAGTTCGACGCCACCACCCGGCCGGGCATCTGTGACCGGTGCGGCGCCGAGCTGTTCCAGCGCGACGACGACAAGCCGGAGACGATCGCCACGCGGCTTCGTGAGTACAGCGAGAAGACCGCACCCCTGGTCGACTACTACGGCGCTCAGGGCAAGCTGGTCGGGATCGACGCCACCGGCCCGGTGGAGGACGTCACCACCCGGGCCATCGACGCGCTGCGGTCCTACGGCGGCTGAGGTCCGGCCGGGCCACGGCGGATAGAGTGCGAACAGCGGGGTACGCGTTATGTGCCCCGCTGTTCGGCAACGAAAGGTAACCGCTCCATGCGTCGTCCCCAGCTGGACATCCAGCTGAAGACCCCTGACCAGATCGAGAAGATGCGGGCTGCCGGGCTGGTGGTGGCCGAGGCGCTGCGCCGGATGCGGGAGGCTGTTGCCCCCGGTGTGAGCACCGCCGATCTGGACGCTATCGCCGAGGCGACCATCCGCGAGGCGGGTGGCGTTCCGTCGTTCAAGGGCTATCACGGTTTCCCGGCTTCGATCTGTTCCTCGGTCAACGCGCAGATCGTGCACGCCATCCCGTCGCCGAAGCAGGTGCTCCAGGCCGGTGACCTGATCTCCATCGACTGCGGCGCGGTGTTGGACGGCTGGCACGGCGATTCCGCCATCACGGTCGGGGTCGGCGACGTCGACCCGGCGCTGCTGAAGATGGCCGAGGTCGCCGAGGACGCGATGTGGGCCGGCATCGCCGCCGCCGCCCGGGGCGCGGCGAGCGGCAGGGGCCGCCTCACCGACATCTCGCACGCGGTGGAGACCGCTGTCCGCAAGGGCGGGCGGTACGGCATCGTCGACGGTTACGGCGGGCACGGCATCGGCACCGAGATGCACCAGGACCCGCACGTGCTCAACCACGGCCGGCCGGGCAAGGGCCCCCGTCTGGTTCCCGGGATGGCGTTGGCGATCGAACCGATGATCACCATGGCGTCCCCGCGTACCGTCGAGTTGGCCGACGGGTGGACGGTCGTCACCCGGGACGGCTCGGTGGCCGCGCACGTCGAGCACTCGATGGCGCTGCTGCCGGACGGGGTCTGGGTGCTCACCGCCTTCGACGGAGGTCGCGCCCGCCTGGGCGACCTGGTAACCGCCCGCCAACCCGCCGCCTCAACAACTCCCTGACCCTCCCCGGGCCCGTCGGTCCGCTCCGTTGATCATGAAGTTGTTGCCCCGACGCGTCGGTGAATCTGGCAACAACTTCATGATCGACCAGGGTCGGGGGTCGGGCGGACTGGCGCGACGGTGGCATGCTTGCCGGCATGGACGGGCGCGACGGGATGCGAGCCGCGGACTCGGACCGTGCGGCGGTGGCCGACCGGTTGCGGGTCGCCCTCGAGGAGGGCCGGCTGGACCTGCACGAGTACGACGAGCGGTTGCAGCGGGCCTACGCCGCGCGCACGTACGCCGACCTGAAGGTCCTGCTCGCCGACCTGCCGCCGGTGACGCCGGCGCAGCGGTCGGGTCTGGCGCCGGCAGCCGCGCCGACCGTGGACCTGCTGGGTGACCAGTCCAGTCAGAAGGCCACCCGGGGTACCACCGCCCGCTGGTTGGCTGAGGTGTGGTTCCCGTACCTGCGGGTGATCGCCATCGTGGTGACCATCTGGGCGGTGACGTCACTGCTCAGCCAGGACCTGCAGTACTTCTGGCCGGCCTGGGTGGCCGGGCCGTGGGGCGCGGTGCTGGTGATCCGCACCGTCACGGGACTGGTCGGGGGAGAGCCCCGGCGCGAGGCCATCAAGCGCCAGCGCCGCCAGGAACGCAAACAGGCAAAGCGCGCCATCAACCCCGACACCCCCCAATAACCCCGGGCCCCTCGGTCCGGCCCTAATCCCTCACGCGTTGATCATGAAGTTGTTGTCATCAGCTCCGGCGATTCGTGGCGATAACTTCATGATCAACGGGACTGAGTGTGGGGACCGTGGGGGCGACGCGCGGGGTGGGGGGTGGTCGGTTTGGCGGCGGACTGCAGGCCGGCGTACACTTTCAGATCGGCGCACAGCGTCCACTCCGGCATGCCCACCCTGCGCTTCGGTGGGAGCTGGAGCCGCGGCTGGCGCGGGCTTCTGATTCTGATCAGATTTCCGTGTAAGACGTTGTGGGCCGCCCGGAGCAATCGACGTCAGGACAGCGGAGGACATGCCGAAAAAAGACGGAGCCATTGAGATCGAGGGTCGGGTCATCGAGCCCCTGCCGAACGCCATGTTCCGGGTGGAGCTCGCGAACGGCCACAAGGTGTTGGCTCACATCAGCGGCAAGATGCGGCAGCACTACATCCGCATCCTTCCGGAGGACCGGGTCGTCGTCGAACTTTCGCCGTACGACCTGACCCGCGGGCGCATCGTCTACCGCTACAAGTAGTCCTGACGACGGCCGGGAAGTCCCGTGTCCGTCTTCGACGTCCGGTGTCGCGCAACGCGCGTCCCCGGGCCAGATGGGAAGTAAGGCAACCGTGAAGGTCAAGCCGAGCGTCAAGAGGATCTGCAACAAGTGCCGGGTTATCCGCCGGCACGGCCGGGTCATGGTCATCTGCAGCGACCCGCGCCACAAGCAGCGCCAGGGCTGACTCAGCCCGTCCGGCCGGAGCGCGGCCGGGTGGCGTTGGTCCCGGCAGATCCCCAGCGACACACACATCACACATGCTCGTCCCAGCCGCGAGCGGTACGCGATGCGTACTCCCTCGTGGCTGACCCCCGGTCGGAGGCCGGGGCCCGCTTGGGCAGCGACCGATCCCGGTCGCCGGCGCTGATCGCGTCGGAAGGACGGGACGGCCGGTAGCGGGGTGGGACGGGTCCACACCTCCGCCACACATCACGAGGAGTACGCCCGCACATGGCACGTCTAGTCGGCGTGGATCTCCCCCGCGAAAAGCGGTTGGAGATCGCGCTCACCTACATCTTCGGGGTCGGTCGTACCCGCGCCCTGGAGACGCTCGCCGCCACCGGCATCTCGCCGGACAAGCGCGCTCGGGACCTCACGGACGAGGAGCTCGTGCAGCTCCGCGACCACATCGAGGGCAACTACAAGGTTGAAGGCGACCTGCGCCGCGAGGTCGCCGCTGACATCCGCCGCAAGGTCGAGATCGGCTGCTACGCCGGCATCCGGCACCGCCGGGGCCTGCCCGTGCGTGGCCAGCGGACCAAGACCAACGCCCGGACCCGCAAGGGCCCGAAGCGGACCGTCGCCGGCAAGAAGAAGCCCGGCAAGAAGTAGTTCTTAACCGGATGACGGGGTCGGTCGCCGCCGAGGCGGGCCAGACCGCAACCCAGTCCGGAAAGTCAACTAGGAGCGCACAGACTTATGCCACCGAAGGCTCGTGCCGGAGCCGCTGTAAAGAAGGTCCGGCGCAAGGAACGCAAGAACGTCGCCCACGGGCAGGCGCACATCAAGAGCACGTTCAACAACACCATCGTGTCCATCACGGACCCGACCGGTGCGGTCATCTCCTGGGCCTCCGCCGGCCAGGTCGGCTTCAAGGGCTCCCGCAAGTCGACTCCGTTCGCCGCGCAGCTGGCCGCCGAGGCTGCCGCGCGTCGTGCCATGGAGCACGGCATGCGCAAGGTCGACGTGTTCGTCAAGGGCCCCGGCTCCGGCCGGGAGACCGCCATCCGTTCGCTGCAGGCAGTGGGCCTCGAGGTCGGGCAGATCTCCGACGTCACCCCGCAGCCGCACAACGGGTGCCGTCCGCCGAAGCGTCGCCGGGTCTGAGAGGTAGAGAGAGATGGCTCGTTACACCGGTGCTGACTGCCGCCGTTGCCGGCGGGAGAAGATGAAGCTGTTCCTCAAGGGCAGCAAGTGCGATGGTCCGAAGTGCCCGTTCGAGTCCCGGCCGTTCCCGCCCGGGCAGCACGGCCGCGGCCGCACGAAGGAGACGGAGTACCTGCTCCAGCTCCGCGAGAAGCAGAAGGCCCGCCGCGTCTACGGCGTGCTGGAGAAGCAGTTCCGCGGTTACTACGAGGAAGCCGTCGGCAAGCAGGCCAAGACCGGTGAGGTCCTCCTGCAGATCCTCGAGTCGCGGCTGGACAACGTCGTTTACCGGGCCGGCTTCGCCCACTCGCGGGACATGGCCCGCCAGCTGGTCAAGCACGGTCACTTCACGGTGAACGGCAAGAAGGTCGACATCCCGTCGTACCGCGTCAAGGAGCACGACATCATCGAGGTTCGGGGCAAGAGCAAGGAGCTCACCCCGTTCATCGTCGCGCAGGCTCAGGCCGGCTCGAAGACGGTTCCGGCGTGGCTTGAGGCCATCCCGAGCCAGATGAAGGTGCTCGTGCACTCCCTCCCGGCCCGGCAGGTCATCGACACGCAGGTCCAGGAGCAGTTGATCGTCGAGCTCTACTCCAAGTAGTCGGGCTCGTTGCGGTGGCCCGCCCGTTCGGGCGGGCCACCGGAACAGTTTGTGTCGTGGGCGTCAAATAGCGGGCGTCCCGGAAGAGAAGAGAAAAGATGCTCATCAGCCAGCGACCCTCCCTCTCCGAGGAGTCGATCAACGAGACCCGGTCGCGGTTCGCCATCGAGCCGCTGGAGCCGGGCTTCGGCTACACCCTGGGCAACTCGCTGCGGCGTACGCTGCTGTCGTCGATCCCGGGCGCGGCCGTCACCTCGATCAAGATCGACGGTGTGCTGCACGAGTTCACCACGATCCCCGGTGTCAAGGAGGACGTGGTCGAGCTCGTCATGAACATCAAGGAGCTGTGCGTCAGCTCCGAGCACGACGAGCCGGTCAGCATGTACCTGCGTAAGCAGGGCCCGGGCGACGTGACGGCGGGCGACATCCAGCCGCCGGCCGGCGTCTCGGTGCACAACCCGGATCTGAAGCTCGCCACCCTGAACGGCAAGGGCCGGCTCGACATGGAGCTGACCGTCGAGCGGGGCCGGGGCTACGTGACGGCGGCGCAGAACAAGCAGTCCGGCGCCGAGATCGGCCGCATCCCGGTCGACTCGATCTACTCGCCGGTGCTGAAGGTGACCTACCGCGTCGAGGCGACCCGTGTCGAGCAGCGTACCGACTTCGACCGGCTGATCATCGACGTCGAGACCAAGCCGTCGATGGGCCCGCGTACCGCGCTGGCCTCCGCCGGTTCGACGCTGGTGGAGCTGTTCGGGCTCGCCCGGGAGCTGGACGAGACCGCCGAGGGCATCGACATCGGGCCGTCCCCGCAGGACGCCCAGCTGGCGGCGGACCTCGCTCTGCCGATCGAGGAGCTGGACCTCACCGTCCGCTCCTACAACTGCCTCAAGCGCGAGGGCATCAACTCCGTTGGTGAGCTCATCGGGCGTACCGAGGCCGACCTCCTCGACATTCGCAACTTCGGTCAGAAGTCGATCGACGAGGTCAAGATGAAGCTCGCCGGGATGGGTCTCGGGCTGAAGGACTCGGCTCCGAACTTCGACCCGGCGCACGTCGTGGACACCTTCGGCGAGGCCGACTACGACACCGACGACTACCGCGAGACCGAGCAGCTCTAGTCCGCGCTGCCGCCACAACTGAGGAGCACCAAAAATGCCCACGCCCACCAAGGGCCCCCGCCTCGGCGGCAGCCCCTCGCACGAGCGGCTGATGCTCGCCAACCTGGCGACCGCGCTGTTCCAGCACGGCAAGATCCAGACCACCGAGACGAAGGCCCGGCGGCTGCGCCCGCTGGCCGAGCAGCTCATCACCAAGGCCAAGCGCGGTGACCTCGCCTCGCGGCGTCGGGTGCTGGGTGTCGTCAAGGACAAGGACGTCGTCTACGCCCTGTTCGACCAGATCGCGCCCCGGTACGCCAACCGCCCCGGCGGTTACACCCGGATCGTGAAGACCGGTCCGCGCAAGGGTGACGCCGCTCCGATGGCGATCATCGAGCTGGTGGAGGAGCTTCAGGTCGCCGAGCCGAAGGCGAACAAGAAGACCGCCGCCCGCAAGGCCGCGCAGCAGGACAAGGTCGAGGCGCTCGCCCCGGCCGACGAGGCCCCGAAGTCGGCTCCGGCCGACCAGGACTCCGAGGCGCCGGTGTCGGCGTCCGGTGACACCGCCGCCGCCCGCGAGGACAGCGACGAGGCCACCGAGAACAAGGCCTGATCAAGGGCATTGTCGGGCCCGGCACCCCATCGGGGTGCCGGGCCCGACCCGTAACAGGAGGTACGAGGTGGACGAGCGGATCCGGCTGCGGCTGGACGTCTCGTACGACGGCGCCGACTTCTCCGGCTGGGCCGCCCAGCCGACCCGGCGCACCGTCGCGGGGGTGCTCGTCGAGACCCTGGACCTGGTCCTCGGCGTCGGCACCGCCACCGGGCTGACGGTGGCCGGGCGGACCGACGCGGGGGTGCACGCCACCGGGCAGGTGTGCCACCTGGACCTGCCGGTGGAGGTGTGGCGACAGCACGAGGGGCGACTGCTGCGCCGCCTGGCCCGGCTGCTCCCCACCGACGTGCGGGTACGGGCGATGACGGAGGTGCCGACCGACTTCGACGCCCGGTTCTCGGCGACCTTCCGGCGCTACGAGTACCGGGTCACCGATGCGCCCTTCGGCGCGGAGCCGCTGCGCCGGCACGAGGTGCTGGCCTGGCCGAAACCGTTGGACCTGACGGCGCTGAACGCCGCCGCGGCCGGGCTGGTGGGGGAGCACGACTTCGCCGCGTACTGCCGGCGCAAGGAGCACGCGACCACGCTGCGCGAGGTGACCAGGCTGGACTGGCGTCGCGACCCGGACGGCATCCTGGTCGCCACCGTGCAGGCCGACGCGTTCTGCCAGGCGATGGTGCGCAGCCTCGTGGGGGCGATGCTGGTGGCCGGGGACGGCCGTCGCCCGGTCGAGTGGCCGGGGAGCCTGCTCACCCGCCAGGAGCGCTCCAGCGAGGTGACGGTGGCGCCCGCGCACGGGCTGACCCTGGTCGCGGTCGGCTACCCGTCCGATCCGGCCGAGTACGCGCGCCGCGCCGACCTGACCCGCCGGTTGCGGGTTCCGGTCGAAGGCTGACCGCCCGGACCGCCAATGACGACGGGTGTGCCACCTGTCGGCAGCACACCCGTCATCGGGGCACCGGTCAGTCGCCCGGCAGTTCGCCGTTGCCGCCCTGGCTTCCGCTGTTGTCGGTCGGCCCGGCCGTCGGTTGCGCGGCCGTGCCACCGTCGGCGCGCTGTTGCAGCACGCCCCGGCTGAGGTGCAGCTCGATCATGTCGAACAGGATCTCGCGGACCTTGGCGTCACCCGCCTTGACCGCCGCGCCGTCCTTGCGGACCACCAGGGCGTACGCCAGGTAGTGGCCGCGGACCTGCCAGCCGACGCGTGCCGGGGCATTGGTCAGGACGTCGGTGCCGTCGCCGTCGTCGCCGGTGAGGCCACGGAAACGGCCCTGCCGTTCGTCGAGCAGTTGGCGGAGCCGGTCCCGGGCCCGTTCCGCGCTGACCTTGTCGGTGAGGTTGAACAGGCCGGCGGTGACCAGGTGCCCGTCGTCGGGCGTGCTCAGCGTGGCCCGGACGATCTGGTTGCACCCGAGCCGGACCAGCAGGTCGGCCACCTCGTCGGTGGCGGCGACGGCGCAACTGCCGCTGGACTGGGTCTTGAGCACCCGGTAACTGGGCTGGCCGTCGGTGAGCTTCAGCTCCTTGCCGGGGAAGAGTTCCTTGGCGGTGAGCGGGGCCTGGTCGGTGTCCCGGGAGTCGAGGGCCACCCGTTCCGGCGTGGCCGACGGCGCGGCGGCGTTCGGCTGGTACGTCGGGTTGCTCTGCGGCTGCTGCTCGTTGCGGTCGATGAGCAGCGCGGCGGCGCCGAGGCCGCAGAGGGCGAGCAGTACCAGGACGGCAGCACCGCCGATCAGTACCTGCCACAGTCGGCCGCCGCCGCGCCGGGCGTTCGGCTCCACCGGGGTCGCCGACGTGTAGATCTGGCTGCGCGGCGGTGCGGGCGGGATGTCGGCACGAGTCGGCGCGGACTGTGGCAGATCGGCCCGTACCGGCGCGGACTGTGGCAGATCGGCCCGTACCGGCGCGGACTGCGGCAGATCGGCACGGGTCGGCGCGGGCGACGACGAGGGCAGCGAGAGCTGGTTCGGCCGGGGCAACGACGGCGTCGGGAAGCGCGATGGGGACGGCCCGGCCGGCGGGGGCGGGCCGGCGCCGAGCACCGACAGGTCGGATCCGGGCTCCGGGTAATCCTCGAAAGCGTCCTCATCGGACTCGTACCGATACACCATGTCGCCCAGAGTAGGAGCGATTGTCCCTTTAGGGGGTAATTTCGAAGAAATGCGCGCGTGGGTCGGGCCAGGTCCGTGGAGAAGGCCGATCGCCCCGGCGCTCCTTCCCGGGCCGGTGCGAGAATTGCCCGGTGACCGGCGACCACTACTTCACCGCTCAGCCCACCAGCGACGCCCCGGCGCGCGAGGTCGAGTTCTCCGTCGCCGACCGCGACTACCGGCTCGCCTCGGCCGGCGGAGTCTTCTCCGCCAGCCGGCTCGACCCGGGCACCGCCGTGCTGCTGCGCAAGGCCGAGCTGCCCGCCGCCGACACCGTGGGCGACCTGCTCGACCTCGGTTGCGGGTTCGGGCCGATCAGCTGCGTCCTGGCCGACCTCGCGCCGGCCAGCACCATCTGGGCCGTCGACGTCAATGCCCGGGCCCGCGAGCTGACCGCCGCCAACGCGGCTCGGATCGGCGCCGCCGACCGGGTCCGGGTCAGCGCACCGGACGACGTCCCGGAAGACCTCCGCTTCGCCCAGCTCTGGTCGAACCCGCCCATCCGGATCGGCAAGGACGAGCTGCACGACCTGCTGCTGCGCTGGCTGCCCCGACTCGCCCCGGACGGCGTCGGCTGGTTGGTCGTCGCCCGACACCTCGGCGGCGACTCGCTGCAACGCTGGCTCACCGAGCAGAGTTGGCAGGTCGAGCGGTACGCCAGCCAGAAGGGCTTCCGGGTGCTGCGCGTCACCCGGTAATTGGATGTACCCCCGACCCTCACTGGGGCAGGATCCCGGCGTGGGATACGTGGACGTGGCAGCGGTCGGGCACATCCTGCCCGACGGTCGGGAACTCTTCGCCGACGTGTCGTTCCGGGTCGGGGAGGGCAGCAAGGTCGCCCTGGTCGGGCCGAACGGCGCGGGAAAGACGACGCTGCTGAGGATGGTCGCCGGCGACCTGCCGGTGCGCACCGGCGTCGTCGCACGAGCCGGCGGGCTGGGCGTGATGCGCCAGTTCATCGGCATGATCGGCGACGAGTCGAGCCTCGCCGACCTGGCGTTGTCGCTGGCCCCTCCGGCCCTGCGCGACGCCGGCCGGCGACTCGGCGAGACCGAGGCGGCCATGCGGGCGGCCGAGGCCCACGGCAAGTTCAGCAACGCCGCGGGCAAGGCCCAGCTGGCGTACGCCGATGCGCTCGGCGCCTGGGGCGAGGCCGGCGGGTACGACGCCGAGGTGCTCTTCGACACCGTCGCGACGATCGTGCTCGGCCAGCCGTGGGACGCCGTCCGGGACCGGCCGGTGCGTACCCTCTCCGGCGGTCAGCAGAAGCGCTTCGCGCTGGAGTTGCTGCTGCGCGGCCCGGACGAGGTGCTGCTGCTCGACGAGCCGGACAACTTCCTCGACGTGCCCGGCAAACGCTGGCTGGAGGCGCGACTGCGCGAGTCGACGAAGTCGGTGCTCTACGTCTCGCACGACCGCGAGCTGCTCGCCCAGAGTGCCGACCGGGTGGTCGCCGTCGAGGGTGGCAGTGCCTGGGTGCACCCGGGCGGCTTCGCCAGCTGGCACGAGGCACGGGTGGCCCGGCACGCCCGCCTCGACGAGCTGCGCCGACGTTGGGACGAGGAGCACCAGAAGCTGCGCGAGCTGATGCTGATGTACAAGCAGAAGGCCGCGTACAACGACGGGTTGGCCTCGCGCTACCAGGCCGCGCAGACCCGGTTGCGTAAGTTCGAGGAGGCCGGGCCGCCGCCCGTACCCCCAAAGGACCAGGACATCCGGATGCGCCTGGCCGGCGGGCGGACCGGCAAGCGCGCGGTCGTCTGCGAGCAGCTGGAGCTGGACGGCCTGACCTTCCCCTTCGACCTGGAGATCTGGTACGGCGACCGGGTGGCGGTGCTCGGTGCCAACGGCACCGGCAAGTCGCACTTCCTACGGCTGCTGGCCCGCGGCGGCACCGACCCGGACCCGGCCAACGGGCCGGTCGACGGGGCGGGCGCGCTCGCTCCGGTGGCGCACGACGGCGTGGCCCGGTTGGGTGCCCGGGTGCGTCCCGGGCACTTCTCCCAGACCCATGACCGGCCGGAGCTGATGTCCAAGACGCTGGTCGAGATCCTGTGGCGGGGCGACGAGCACCGCACCGGGATGGACCGACACGCGGCGATGGGCGTGCTCAGCCGCTACGAGCTGGCCGCGCAGGGCGACCAGCGGTTCGGCACGCTCTCCGGCGGGCAGCAGGCCCGGTTCCTGGTGCTGCTGCTGGAGCTGTCCGGGGCGACCCTGCTGCTGCTCGACGAGCCCACCGACAACCTCGACCTGGCCAGCGCGGAAGCCCTCGAAGCGGGCCTGAACGCGTTCGAGGGGACGGTGATCGCGGTCACCCACGACCGCTGGTTCACCCGCTCCTTCGACCGGTTCGTGCTGTTCCGCGGCGACAGTGAGGTGGTGGAGACCCCGGAACCGGTCTGGGACGTCGGGTGATCCCGGCCGACCTGCCCGACCAGCTGTACGCCGTCGAGTTGCCGCACAGCTGAACCCGGCGGGCTAGGACGCAACCAGGCGTTCGAGGCGTTGGCGGCCCTCCTCGGCCGCGGGGTCGCCCACGTCCTCGTAGATTCGCACGGCTTGGTCCCAGGCGGCGGCAGCAGCGGTCAGGTCGCCCATCCCTTCCCGGGTGTCCCCGAGCCGGATGAGGGTCTCTGCCTCGTGGTAGCGGTCGGCCGAGTCGCGGAAAAGTTGGATCGCCTGCTCATAGCAGTCGGCCGCGCGGTCGCGTTCACCGAGGCGGTGGTAGGCGAAACCCAGGCTGTCCAGCGTCGCGGCCTGGCCGTTGCGATCGTCGCTCCGTCGTTGCTGGTCGAGTGCTTCGGTGCAGCTCTCGATGGCCTGGACATAGTCGCCGGTGGTGGCCAGCAGCCACCCGATCGCGTTGAGTGTCCGAGCTTCACCCGAGCGGTTACCGACCAGCCGGTAGAGCCGTAGCGCCTCGCGACCGTGTGCGAGGGCTTCCTCGAACCGGCCGTCCAGATAGCAGAGTTCACAGTAGTTGTGCAGCGTCTGCGCCTGACCAGTCGGATCGCCGAGGCGTTCGTGCAGCTCAAGTGCGCGCTTCAGTCGGTCCTCGGCGGCATCGCGGTCGCCGAGTCGGGTCAGCGCCCGGGAGAGCAGCCGGTTGGCAGCAGCCTGACCGGCCAGGTCGTCGATCTTCTCTGCGGCGGCCAGCGCGACCCGTTGGATGTCGAGCTGGTCCTGCCACAGGCCACGCGGCGCGACGAAGGTGTTCAACGCCCAGGCGATCTGCCAGGCGTACGCTTCGAACCCGTTCTCGGCGGCCTGCCGAACCATTCGAATCAGCACCCGGTGCTCCGCCATGAACCAGGCGAGCGCGCCGCCGTGATCGGTCACCGGCCGCCTGGCGGTGACGGGCAGCGGCGGAACCGGCTCGATCGGGGGCCACTGCGGCTGGAGCAGTAGCGCGGCCGGATAGGCGGCGTGCAGGTAGTGGTCGTACAGGCGCTGCCGGGCGGCCGTGCGTTCGTCGGCGCGCTCCGACGACTCCGCGAGCTCGGCCGCGTACGCGCGCAGAAGGTCGTGGAAGGCGTAGCGGCCAGGCGCGTGCTCGGCCAGCAGATTCAGCCGGGTCAGCTCCCGCAGTCTCGGCGTAACGGCTGCGGTCGGCACGCCGGCGAGCGCCGCCGCCGCGGCGGCGGTCAGGTCCGGGCCCGGATGCAGCCCCAGCAGAGTGAACAGCCGGGCCGCGTCCTGCCCCAGGGCCAGGTACGACCAGGAGAAGACGCGCCGCACGTCACCGTCGGCCAACACGTCCAGCCTGGCTTCGGTGGAGTGCAATTCGGCGGCGATGGCGCCGAGCGGAAACGTGGGATGGGTGGCGACGCGTGCCGCCACTATCGACAGCGCCAGTGGAAGCCGGCCAGCGGCCTCGACGATCTCGTCCACCGCAGCCGGCTCGGAGGCAAGGCGGCTGGCCCCGATCCGACCGGCGAGCAGGCTCATCGACTCGTCCGCCGTGAGCACGCCCAGCGTCAACGGCACCGCGCACTCGGCGGCGATCAGGCCACCGAGCCGGTCCCGGCTGGTGACCACGACCATGCAGCCGCCGGCACCGGGCAACAGGGCGCGAACCTGGGCGGAGTCGCGGGCGTTGTCGAGCACGACGAGCATCCGGCGAGAGGCCAGCAGGCTGCGGTAGAGGCCACTGCGGGCCTCCATGCCGGCGGGTATCCGGGCGTGGGGCACGCCGAGCGCTTCGAGGAATTCGGACAGGGCGTCGAGCGGGGACACCACGCCGGCTTCGTCGTAACCCCGAAGGTTCACATACAGCTGGCCGTCGGGGAAGCGGTCGGCAACCCGGTGCGCCCAGTGCAAGGCCAGGGCGGTTTTGCCAACTCCCGCCATGCCCGACACCGCGGATATGACCACGGTGGTCGACCTCTGCGCCTCGCCGCCCAGTAGCGCGTCGAGGCTGGCCAGCTCGGCGCTGCGACCAACGAACTCCGGTACCGCGCGCGGCAGCTGCTCGGGGCGCAGGATGTGCGGCCCCGGCGCCGGCCCGTTCGACCCCGATGGCGGTTGCGTTGCCAATCCCGGTCGGTGATGCAGGATGTCGTCGTAGACCTTGATGAGTTCCGGCGTGGGATCGAGGCCGGTCTCCTCCGCCAGCGCCTGCCGAGCTTGCCGGAAGGCGTCCAATGCGCCGGCCACGTCGCCGATGCGATACAGGCCCACCATCAGCTGGCCCCACGCCCGCTGCCGCAGCGGGTGTCGGTCGAGCAGGGTCCGCAGTCGGCGTACCACCTCGGCCGGCGCGCCGAGCGCCAGCACCGCGTCGGCGTAGTCCTCCTCGACGAGCAGCCGGCGCTCCTCGATCTGCGCCACCCGCCTGGCCAGAGCTGAACGCAGGGGCAGGCCCGACAGCGGTGCCCCGCGCCAGATTCCCAGCGCGGCGGAGAGTTCGGCCTCGGCAAGGTCCATATCGGCGGCGGCGAGAGCGTCGCGCCCCCGGGCCGCCGCAGTGTCGAAAAGGTCCAGGTCCCGCTCGTCGGGGCCCACCCGGAGCCGGTAGCCGCCCGCCACTGCGGTTATCCCGTCCCAGGACGCCCCGTCGCTGAGCGACTGCCGCAGCCCGCGCACGTAGGTGCGTAGGTTCGCAGCCGCCGACACCGGCTCTTCGTCGCCCCAGAGCATCAGGGCCAACTCGTTGGTGCCGACGACCTCGTTCGGACGCAACAGCAGGGTGGCCAACAGGAGACGCTGCTTCACCGAGCCCAGCGGAACCAGCCGGCCCTCGCGGTACACCCGGAACGGGCCAAGGATTTCGAAACGCAACCAGGCACCTCACAGATGGGCGCTGCAATCCGTCGCCAGACGCACCGCGCCTGGGATGACGGGGCGGGCGGGTGACCTGTACGCCAATTGTGCGGCGGATGTACCGGCCCCACCCTACCGTTCAACCGTCCCATCGCCCATCGAGGTATCCACCTCTGTCCACGCAAGGAGATGCATGTCTTCGCTCCACTCCATCCGCCGCGTGCTCCGTCGGGCTGCCGTCCCCGCAGTCGGCGCGGCGTTGGCCATCGGCATCAACGTCACCCTCGCCACGCCGGCTGTGGCCAGCGGCTCCTACACCGGCAGGGCGTACGTCTACGGCACCGGTGCGGTATCTGACGACTTCGATGACGAGGGCGTCGCCAACGTCGGAACGCACCGCAGCTCGAACGTCACCTGTCTGTGGCAGACCATTCTCTGGGCAAATGGTTACCTGCCCTCGTCCGGGGTCGATGGCATCTTCGGCGACCAGACCGATGCCGCAACGAGGAACTTCCAGCGGGACAAGAGCCTCAGCGCGGACGGCTCCGCTGGCCGGAACAGCTGGACGAAGGCCGGCGACAGGCTCGTGCAGAACGACGACCAGAACGGGTGGCGGTACGTGGTGTACCGGGGGGCACGGGGCTCCAGGAGCGCGTACAGCGCGCACGAGTTCGTCTTGCAGCGCTCGCCCGACGGAAACTACCGGTTCTACCCGCCTCAGGGCGGCGGCCCCTACTGGGCCACCTACAACACCCGCACCTGCTGACCTCCAGGCTCCGCGAGCGTCTCCGGGGGCCGCTGGGCGTCTGCATCGTCTCGGTGGCCCCGGGAGGGCCGGTCAGGCTGGCGAGCCGCATCGAAACCGCCCGTGAGCTGCTCACCGAGGTGCTCAGCTCAGCCTCCGCCGGGACGGCCCGCACCCGGCCGGCATAGGGTGGATCTCGTGACTGACATGACCTATCGCCGGCTGGGCGACTCCGGGCTCGTGGTGTCCGTGGTCGGCATCGGCTGCAACAACTTCGGCCGCAAGCTCGACCTCGACGGCACCCGGGCGGTGGTGGACGCGGCAGTGGACGCCGGGATCACCCTCTTCGACACCGCCGACATCTACGGCGAGCCGCAGGGCGGCTCCGAGGAGCTGCTCGGGCAGGCGCTCAAGGGCCGCCGGGACGACGTGGTGCTGGCCACCAAGTTCGGCATGGACATGAACGGCCTCAACGGGCCGGACTACGGCGCGCGGGGTGCACGGCGCTACATCGCCCGTGCGGTGGAGGCGTCGCTGCGCCGGCTCGGCACCGACCACATCGACCTGTACCAGATGCACGAGCCCGACCCGGGCACCCCGATCGACGAGACCCTCGCCGCCCTGGACGACCTGGTCCGCGACGGCAAGGTGCGTTACCTGGGCAACTCCAACTTCGCCGGCTGGCAGATCGCCGACGCGGACTGGGTCGCCTCGTCCAACGGTCGGTCGCGCTTCATCAGCGCGCAGAACCACTACAGCCTGGTGGAGCGCTCGGTGGAGGCCGAGGTGATCCCGGCGTGCGAGCGGTTCGGCCTCGGCATGCTGCCGTTCTTCCCGCTCGCCAACGGCCTGCTGACCGGCAAGTACAAGCGCAGCGAGCAGCCCCCGGCCGGCAGCCGGCTCTCCGGCGGTGGCCGGTACGCCGAGCGGCTCGCCGCGGCCGACTGGGACACCATCGAGGCGATCGAGGCGTACGCGGCCGAGCGGGGTCTGAGCATGCTCCAGGTGGCGATCGGTGGGCTGGCCGCCCAGCCGGCGGTGACCTCGGTGATCGCCGGTGCCACCACGCCCGAGCAGGTACGCGCCAACGCCGCCGCCGGCACCTGGGAGCCCAGCGACGACGACCTGGCGGCGCTGCGCGCCATCCTCTGAGCGGTGCGGCCTGGCTCGCGGTGCGGCCTGGCTCGCGGTGCGGCTGGGCTCGGGGCGGTGCGGCCGGCGCGGCGCCCTGATCCACTCGTGTTCCTGGAAGTCGGGGTGACCTGGGGCCGGGGAAGGCGCGGTTTCATGAAAGTCGAGTCGATCATGACCGGCGGGGCGGCCAGGTGACGCCTGCGCGGGCTGGCGGTGACCGACCAACCCCGGTTCGGTGGGTGAGATGACGATGGGCCGGGCCGCTGGTTGCGGCCCGGCCCGTTTCGTCGTCAGTGTCGGTCAGTCGGCCGCGCCGGCGAGATCGTCGTGGTCTGTCGGTGCCCCGGCGAGATCGTGGTGCTCCGTCGGTGCGGCGGCGAGATCGTCTTCGTCAGTTGGTGCGGCGGCGGCCGAACAGCATGGCCACCCCCATTGCCGCGGCGACGAGGACCAGGCCGGCCGCCGCGAACGGCCACCAGCCGGCGCCCGCCCCGCCTGCCCCGTCCGTTGGCTTGGTCACCGCGACCGGCTCGGGCGCCGGTGGTGACTGCGCCGCCCGGGCCTGCACCGTGGCGGTGGCCTTGCCCGCCAACGGGGCGGGGGAGTTCACCGTCACCTTCCAGGTGCCGGTGGAGAGCACCGGGCCGCTGCTGTAGAAGCCGTGCCCCTCGGGCTGCGGTTCCAACTGCACCGGCCCGACCTTCTGCCCGTCGGGGCCGGTGGCGGTGAGGACCAGCCGCACCACCTGTTCCAGCCGGCGGCCATCGGTGTAGCTGGCCTGGATGGTGACGCCCTGAGCGCCGTCGCCGGCCACCGTGAGCTTGAGCTTGTCGGCCTGCGCCGCCCGGGCCGCCGGAGCGGCTTGCGCCGCTGGGGCGGCCTGCGCCACCCGGGCCGCCTGCCCCGCCGGAGCAGCCTGCGCGGCCTGCGCGGCCTGCGTCGCCTGCGCGGCCTGCGTCGCCTGCGCGGCGTGCGCCGCTGGGGCGGCGGCGAACAGGGTCAGGGCCAGTCCGACGGACCCGGCGGCCAACACCTTGCGGATACCCGTCACGGACATCCCCTCCCTACCGATGAGGGAGGCCCCTCCCCGACGCCGTAGCGCCGGGGAGGGGCCTCGTCGGATCAGAGCTGGCGACCGGGTGCCAGCCGGGTGGCGTCACCACCGAGCCGTCCGGTGCCCTTGACCGAGTCGCCGTCGTTCGCCTTGACCCCGGCCTTGCTGGCCGCGCCGCCGAGCCGAACGATCATGGCGTCGGCGTCCCGGATCAGGACGTCCCGGACCTCCGCCTCGGGCACCAGGGTGGTGTCAGAGGCGAGCGTCCGGAACGCGGTCAGCTGCCGTACGGCCGCCTTGTCGTCGCCGGCCGCCTCGGACGCCCGCACAGCGTCGAGCTTGTTCGACAGCTGCTTGTGCGCCTTGGTCGAGAGCCGCCCCGTCGCCTTGAACCGGTCCAGCAGACTCTGCATGTCCCGGAACGAGGTGGTGACGAAGAACCGGACCGTCGAGGTGGTCTTGTTGCCCGCCTTGTCGGTCGCGGTCACGGTCAGCTCGTGCAGGCCGAGCGACAGGTCGTACATGGCCTGCAGCGTGCCGCTGGCGTACGCCTGGCCGTCGAGCTGGCCGACCACGGTCGCGATGCCCGAGGTCGGGTCGACGGCCTGCCAGGACACTCGAACGTCCTGGCTGTCACCGTAGAGCTGGCCGTCGGCGAGACCGGAGACCAGCAGTGTCGGCTTGGTGCCGTCGATCTTCAAGACCGCCGACTTGAGCGTCTCGGCGTTGCCCGCCTTGTCGGTCGAGCGGTACAGCAGCTCGTGCTGCCCGTCACCGGTCACCTCGACCGGCGTCGTGTACGGCGTCCACGCGCCACCGTCCAACGACCACTCCACCGTCTTGACGCCGGAACCGGCGTCGGTGGAGGCCAGCACGACCGGGATGGTCCCGTTGTGCCAGCCGGCGTCGTTCGCCGGAGCGAACGTCGCAGTGGTCACCGGCGCGGTGGCGTCGATCTTGACCGAGACGGTCTTGGTCGCCTCCACGTTGCCTGCCTTGTCCGTCGAGCGGAACCGGAGCTCGTGCTCGCCGTCCCCGCTGACCGCCACCGGAGCGGTGTACGCCGTCCAGGTGGTGGCCCCGTCCAGCTGGTACTCGGTGCTGGCGAGCCCGCTACCGCCGGCCTCGTCGGCGCCGGTGAGCGTGATCGTCACCGGTCCGGTGTACCACCCGTCGGTCGGGGTGCCGGAAACCGCCGAGGTGGTCACCGGTGCGGCCTCGTCGGCCACCTCCGTGCTGAGCCGGAAGTAGTCGAACGAGGCGGTCTTCGACGCCGTCTGGTTGGCACCGAGGGTGAACAGCCCCACCTTCGGGGTGGCACCCACCGCGGTGTTGGTCAGCGCCTCCAACGCGGTCCAGGACGTCCCGTCCGCCGAGTACGACGCGGTGAACGTGTTGCCGACGCGCGCCAACCGCAGGTGCCAGACGGCGCTGGTCAGGTTGGTCACCTCCGGCTGCGGGTTCTGCACCGCACCGGCGATCTCGCTGCGGAACTCGATCCGCCGCGTCACCGCCGAGCCGGCCTGGTTGTCCGCGATGAAGTCGAACTTCAGGTAGTTGTCGTCGTCGGCCTGCACGAGCAGACCGGCCTGCTGGTACTGCTCGTTCAGCAGACTGCCGTCGACCTTCGTCTCCAGGGTCCAGTCGCCCGACGGCGCGGTCTGAAGGATGAAGTTCTTCGGCCCGGTGTTGTCGGTGCCGTAGATGTCACCGTTGGGCACGTCGATCCGCAACGCGCCACCGGTGACCCGGTAACCGGTCGGGTCCTCCCGCAGGATCGCGTCCCACCGGCACTTGTCCAGCGTGGTGCCGTTGAACTCGTCCGACGGGTCGACCGGCCCGGCCGGGGCGTCCGGCGTCACCTGGAACGAGTCGAAGGCCGCCTCGACAACCGGTGCCGCGGTGCCACCGTTGAGCGCGAAGACCCCGATCCGCGGGTTGGTGATGCCGGCGAGCGCGGCCGAACGGCCGACCGGGGTGAACGTCTGGCCGTCGCTCGAAACGGACGCGGTCAGGTTCGTCCCGTCGCTGGTGACCCGCAGGTACACGGTGTCACCCGCCGGTGCGTTGGTGGCGTCGGCGGACTCGTTGCGCGGCGTGCCCGCCGTCTCCCGGATGAACTCCACCCGCCGGCTGCCGTTGTACAGCAGGTCCAGCTTGGCGTAGTTGTCGTCGTCGCCGTACACCAGCAGGCCGGCCTGCTGGTAGTTGGCCGTCACCGGCAGGGTGACCTTGGTGGTCATCTCCCACGCGCCGGTCGGAGCCGCCTGGAGCACCAGGTTGGTGGCGTCGTTGCGTGCGCCGTAGAGGTCACCCACGCCGGTGGGCAGCCGCAGTGCGCCATCACTGAGCGAGTAGAGCTGGTTCTCCCGGATCACGCTGGTCCAGCGGTCCTTGTCGAGCGTGTTGCCGTTGAAGTCGTCCGAACGCGCCCCGAAGCAGGACGTGTCCGGCGCGTCGACCCGCACCGGCACCGTGGCGTACGACTTGGCGCCCTTGCTGTCGGTCACCGTGAGGGTGGCCGTGAAGGTGCCCGCGCTGGTGTAGGTGTGGCTGGCGTCCAGGGTGGTCGCCGTGCCGCCGTCACCGAAGTCCCAGGCGTACGTCAGCGGGGTGTCGCCCTCGGCGTCGGTGGCCGTGCCGTCGAAGGCGACGGTGACCGGTGCGGTGCCGGTGGCCGGGGTGGCCGTGGCGCTGACCACCGGCGGCGCGTTCTCGGTGACACCGCGGCCGACGAAGTCCATCCAGTTGACGTTGAACAGCGAACCCGATCCGCCGTTCGGGTCGCGGGCGAGGAAGTACAGCGAGCCGCTCGCGGCGCCGGTGACCGGTGCGCTCACGTCCGTGTACGTCTGCCACGCGCCGGTCGCCGGCACGGTGGCCGTGGCGACCACCGGTCCGTCAACCGCACCGGCGCGGACCTCGATCCGACCGCCAGCGGCGGCGGAGGCGGCCCGGAACCGGATCTCGGTGATGTTCGTCAGGTCCGCCGGGGCGAGCGACCACCAGTCGCCGTCCTCGATGAACCCGATGTTCTGACCGCCGCCGGCGGTGTCGGCGCCGGTCTCCCGCTGCACGCCGGCGTCGCCGCCGCCGGTGCTCACCGGTGCCCGCCCGGTGGCGGTGAAGAACTCGGCCTGCTTGCGCTTGGGCTGCAGCACCTCGATCACCCGACCGGTGAGCGGGCTGGCGCCGCCGGCGCCACCGTCGTCGGTGTAGGTGGCCTCGAAGACCGCGAAGACGTTCGCCTCGGCGCCGTGCCCGGAGGCGAGCGACGTCTGGACGGTGCCGGTGCAGCCGGTGTGCTGCTCCAACGGGTGGGCGTGCTCGTCGTGACCCAGGAGCACCTGGAGGTTCACCCGGTCACAGTCGATCTCCCCGTCCTCCGGGTCGGTCACCTTGATCGAGTAGCGGACCTGGTCGCCCCACTCGAAGAACCCGCCGTCCGGCGGGAACTCGATGGTCACCGTCGGAGCCGTGTTGCCCACGGTGACCGGCACGTTGGCCACCGCGGTACGGCCCTTGGGGTTGGTGACGGTGAGCTGGGCGGTGTAGTTGCCCGCCGTGGCGTACGTGTGGGTCGGGTTCGCCTCGGTGGAGGTCTGCCCGTCACCGAAGGCCCAGGCGTAGGTGAGCGTGCCGCCGTCCGGGTCCCGGGATCCGGCGCTGGAGAAGGTCACCGTCAACGGTGCCGCACCCGAGGTCGGGGTGGCGGACGCCGCAGCGATCGGTGCGCGGTCCCCGGCGGTGTAGTCGATCCGGTAGACGCCCGAGTTGTCGTTGTTGCCGCCGAAGCCGCTGCCCCACTCGATCAGGTACAACGCGCCGTCGGGGCCGAACTCGAAGTCCATCGGCCGGATCATGCTCATGCCGGTGAGCAGCTGGTTGATGTCCACCAACGACTTGCCGTCGGGGGTCAGCTGCATGGTGTACATCTTGTTCTGGTTCCACTCGCCGAGCAGCGCCTTGCCGTCGTAGTACGCCGGCCACTTGCGGGTCGAGTTGAGGTCCGCGTCGTAGCGGTAGACCGGGCCACCCATCGGTGCGCCACCGCCGCCGATCTCCGGGTAACGCGCGTCACCGGCGTACCCGTAGTCGACGGTCGCGGGGACGACCGGCGGGAGGTTGGTCAGGCCGGTGTTGTTGGGCGAGTTGTTCACCGGCGCGGCACAGTCGAACTTCGCGCCGCTCGGGCCGGACGGGAACGTGTAGTCGTTGTAGGCCTCGTTCGTCCCGGTGCAGTACGGCCAGCCGTAGTTGCCGGGGGTCACGATGTTCCACTCGACCAGGCCCCGAGGGCCGCGGTTCGGGTTGTCGGAGTTGGCGTCCGGCCCGTAGTCCGCGACGTACAGGGTGTTCGTCTTCGGGTCGGTGCCGATCCGGAACGGGTTGCGGAAGCCCATCGCGTAGATCTCGGGACGGGTCTTCTCGGTGCCCGGCGCGAACAGGTTGCCGGCCGGAACGGTGTACGTCCCGTCGTCCTCCGGGTGGATCCGGATCACCTTGCCGCGCAGGTCGTTCGTGTTGGCCGAGGTGCGCTGCGCGTCGTAGTCCTGGCGGCCGGCCCGCTCGTCGATCGGCGAGTACGAGTTCGACTCGAACGGGTTGGTGTTGTCGCCGGTGGCCAGGTACAGGTTGCCCTCGCCGTCGAAGGTCATGCTGCCGCCGGCGTGGCAACAGGTGTTGCGCTGGGTGTCGACCCGCAGCACCTGCTTCTCGCTGGCCGGGTCGATGGTGTCACCGGTCACCGTGAACCGGGACAGCAGGTTGCGGGTGACCCCGTCGTTCGGGGCGTAGTACAGGTACACCCACTTGTTGGTGGCGAAGCCCGGGTCGAGCCGGATGCCGATCAGACCGTCCTCGTTGCCGGTGAAGACGTCCAGGTCCACGGCGGTGACGGTGTTGCCGGTGTCCGGCTTGATGATCTGCACCCGACCGTCGCGCTCGATGTAGAAGACCCGCCCGTCGGGGGCGATGTCCAGCTCCATCGGGTTGCTGGTGTTGCTGTCCAGCGAGACCTTCTCGAAGTTGGAGGTCTTCGAGGCGCCACAGTCGGCGTCCACCACACCGGCGGCGCTCTGGATGCCGCCGAGCAGGTGGGAGAGGAAGCCGGGCTCGGCGTACGACTCCCGGGTGTGCCCCAAACCGGTGTACCAGGAGCGGCCACCGTCGTAGTCCTGACACCAGGCGACCGGGTGGTCGGCACCCATCGCGCCGGCGCCGGGGGTGTAGCTCTTCTCGTCCAGGCTGGCCAGCACGTGCACGTCCGGCCGGGGGTTGCTCTGGTAGTTGTACCACTCGTCGAAGCGGGACCAACGGTCCGGCAACTCCGCGGTGGACGGGTGGGCGTGGTCCTCCACCTTGACGGTGGCCGTCTGGTTCTGCGGGTGGTTGGCGAAGTACGCGCCGACCAGGTCGCCGTACCAGGCCCAGCTGTACTCGGTGTCCGACGCGGCGTGGATGCCGACGTAACCACCGCCGGCCTTCACGTAGCGCTCGAACGCCGCCTGCTGCTCGGCGTTGAGCACGTCACCGGTGGTGGAGAGCCAGATCACCGCCTTGTACTTCGCCAGGTTGGCGTCGTTGAATGCGGCGCCGTCCTCGGAGTTGTCAACGGTGAATCCGTTGGCCGCGCCGAGTTGTTGGATGGCGGCGATGCCGGTGGGGATGGAGTCGTGCCGGAAGCCGGCGGTCTTGGAGAAGATCAGGACGGAGTAGGGATCGGCTGCGGCCTTTGGCGCCTTCGGCGCCACCTGGCTGACCGGGGCTGCGGCTTTCGCATCCCGTGGGGGGACCTGGGCGGCCGCCTGGGCGGGCGTGCCGAACAGGGTGGTCGAGGCCATGGCCAGGGAGATCAGGGTTGCGGTGATGGGTACGCGGGCACGACGAGAACGGGACACGCCGCCTCCTGTGTCGTAGTGACAGAGCTCGCGGGAGTCGGCTCGCCGAAGGCCGTCCCTGATGGAGCCGGTGGTGACGCCGTGCCAGGGTGCCCCCACCGACATTTTGTCGAATCGCTGAACAAATTAATTCGGCTGGCTCGATGTCGGGCAAGATGCGGGCGGGTAACGGTTCTGCAACGGCGGGCGACATTCCGAACAGGACCGCATGAAGTGCCCCATGGATCTTGATCGTTCTGATGTGGTCCGGCCTGCCGGTCGCCGCCGACCCGGCACCTTGGCAGTCCGGCGGATCTGTCGTACGGTGACACGCAAGTAACCCACGGGAGCCCGGTGTACCGGGCTGAGAGGGGGGCTGACAGCCCCCGACCGTCGAACCTGATCCGGGTAATGCCGGCGCAGGGAGGAGTGTTGCCGTGCCGTCCCTGGGGCGATTGCATCTCATCACCGACACCCGACCCGGGCGTGACCCACTCGCCGTGGTCCGGGCCGCCCTCAGCGCGGCCCGTGCCGAGCTGGTGGTGCAGGTCCGGGTGGAGGATTCCGCCACCGACCGCGAGGCGTACGACCTGGCCCGACGGGTGCTGACGCTGTGCACCTCGTACGGGGCGTCCTGCCTGGTCAACGACCGGTTGCACGTGGCGCTGGCGGTGGGCGCCGCCGGTGGCCACGTCGGCGCCGACGACCTGCCGGTCGCCGCCGCCCGCCGGGTGCTCGGCCCCACCGGCGTGCTGGGCGCCACCGCCCGCGCGCCGGGCACCGCGGGCGAGGCCGTCGCGGCGGGAGCCAGCTACCTCGGCGTCGGACCGTGCCACACCACCAGCACCAAGACCGGTCTGCCGGATCCCATCGGGCCCGCCGGGGTACGCGCCGTCGTCGACGCCGTCGATGTGCCGGTCATCGCGATCGGTGGAGTGACCGCCGCCCGGGTGCCGGCGCTGCGGGCCGCCGGGGCGTACGGGGTGGCGGTGGTCGGTGCCGTCTCCGCCGCTGCCGACCCGGCACGGGCGACCGCCGCGCTGATCGAGGCCCTGACGTGCTGACCGGCCGGTTCCCGTCAGCGCCGTCGAGCGACCGGGTCCGGCCGGACGTGGCAGTGGTGGGGGCGGGGCCGATCGGGCTGGCGATCGCCTGGCGCTGCGCCGCGCGAGGGCTGCGGGTGGCGGTGCACGATCCCGCACCCGGCTCGGGGGCGTCGTCGGTGGCCGCCGGCATGCTCTCCCCGGTCGCCGAGGCGTACTTCGGCGAACGGCAGCTGACCGCGTTGCTGGTGGCGTCCGCCGAGCGCTGGCCGGCGTTCGCCGCCGAGCTGACCGAGACGACCGGGGTCGGGATCGGCTACCGGACCGAGGGCACAGTGATGGTCGGCCTCACCGGCGACGACCTGGCCGAGGCGCGCCGGCTCTGGGCGTACCAGCAGGGGTTGGGCCTGCCGGTGACGCCGCTGCGCCCCAGCGAGCTGCGCGACCGCGAACCGGCGCTCGCCCCCCGGGTGCGCGGCGGCGCGCTCGCGCCCACCGACCACCAGGTCGATCCCCGGTTGCTGGTGCCGGCGCTGCGCACGGCCGCGCAGCGGGCCGGCGTGGTGCTCGTGCCGCAACCGGTCCGGCGGCTGTCCGATCTGGACGCCGGTGTCACGGTGGTCGCCGCCGGCTGCGGGGCCGCCGCGCTCACCGGCCTGCCGGTGCGGCCGGTGAAGGGTCAGATCCTCCGGCTCCGCGCGCCCGACGGCCTCGCGCCGGGCTTCCGGCACGTGATCCGGGGGTACGCCGACGGCGAGCACGTCTACCTGGTGCCCCGCGCCGACGGCGAGGTGGTGCTCGGCGCGACGGTCGAGGAGCGGTCGGACACCACAGTCACCGCAGGCGCGGTGCAGCGGCTGCTGCGCGCCGGGGTCGACCTGCTGCCCGAACTGGCCGAGTACGACCTGGTCGAGGCGGTCGCCGGGCTGCGCCCGGGCACCCCGGACAACGCGCCGATCCTCGGCCCGCTGCCCGACCGGCCGGACGTGCTGGCCGCCACCGGGCATCACCGGCACGGCATCGTGCTCACCCCGATCACCGCCGACCTGATCGCCGACCTGGTGCTCGGCGGCGGACCCGACCCACTGCTCACGCCCTTGCGGGCGGACCGCTTCGGCCCGACCGGTGCCGTCGTGGGCGGACCTGGACCGACGATGGAGGGGAACCCGTGGAGTTGACGGTGAACGGGGCCGGGCGCAGCGTTCCCGCCGGCGCGTCAGTGGCGGACCTGGTCGACGACATCGTGCCGCACCCACGGGGGGTGGCGGTCGCGGTCAACGGCGAGGTGGTGCCGCGCACCGGCTGGCCGGCCCGAACGCTGCGCGACGGTGACCGGGTCGAGGTGCTCACCGCGGCGCAGGGTGGGTGAGCGGCGTGCCTTTCGAGCTGGGTGGGGCGACCTTCACCTCACGGTTGATCCTCGGCACCGGCGGCGCCGCGAACCTGCACGTGTTGGAGCAGGCGATCCGGGCGTCCGGCACCGAGCTGGTCACAGTGGCGCTGCGGCGGGTGGGCACCGCGCCGGGCTCCACCGGTGGCCTGCTGGAACTGCTGGACCGGTGCGGCGTACGCCTGCTGCCGAACACCGCCGGCTGCCACACCGCGACCGAGGCGGTGAAGGTGGCCCGGCTAGCCCGGGACGCGTTCGACACCGACTGGGTCAAGCTGGAGGTGATCGGCGACGAGCGGACGCTCCTGCCCGACGGGGTGGAGCTGCTCCGCGCCGCCGAGGAGTTGGTCGCCGACGGTTTCACCGTGCTGCCGTACACCAGTGACGACCCGGTGCTCGCCCGCCGCCTCGTCGACGTGGGCTGCGCCGCGGTGATGCCGGCCGGCTCGCCGATCGGTTCGGGGCTCGGCGTCGGCAACCCGCACCACATTCGGCTCATCCGGCAGGGTGTGGACGTGCCGGTGATCCTCGACGCCGGCATCGGCACCGCGTCCGACGCCGCCCTGGCGATGGAGCTGGGCTGTGACGGGGTGCTGCTGGCGAGTGCCGTCACCCGGGCGGCCGACCCGGTGGCGATGGCCACCGCGATGCGGTACGCGGTCGAGGCGGGCCGGCTGGCGGCCGGTGCCGGCCGGATCGAGCGCCGTTTCCACGCGCTCGCCTCCACCCCCGACGAGGGAAGACCCGAGCTGTGACAGCGCCGCCCAGACGAGCCCCCTCAACACCCCACCTGGCCCCCCACCCCACACCTCAGCCGTCAGCAGATCTTGGAAGGAATCTGCCCCTGGAGGGGCCCGTTCCTTCCAAGATCCCGTTGGGGGTTGTCGTTCTCACCGACCGGCGCGTCGCGCTTGGCGGGCTTGAGCGGGTGGTGGCGGGGGCCGTGGCCGGGGGCGTGCGCTGGGTGGTGCTGAGGGAGAAGGACCTGCCGCGCGCCGAGCGTGCCGCCCTCGCCGCTGACCTGCGCGCGATCCTCACCGACGTCGGCGGGACCCTCGTCGTGGCCGGCCCCGACCCGCTCGGCGGCGACGCCGTGCACCTGCCCGCCGCCGGCCCGTACCCGCCGCCGACCCACCAGCTGGTCGGCCGCTCCTGCCACAACCAGGCCGAGCTGGCCCGCCTGACCACCGAGCACTACGCGACGGTCTCCCCGATCTGGCTAACGAAGACCAAGCCGGGCTACGGCCCACCTGTGGGCGTTGCGGGGCTGCGGGCGTTGGTCCGAAGCAGCCCGGTGCCCGTGCTGGCCCTCGGGGGCATCGAAAGACCAGAACAGGTGACTGCCTGCATCCGGGCAGGAGCCACCGGAGTAGCAATCCTGGGCGCGCTCATGCGAGCAGAGGATCCCGCCGAAACAGCCGCCGCTCTGACCAGCGCCTATGCGGAGGCGGTCACCCCTGAGCTGACCCAAACCCGGCGCGGGCTCACCCAGGTCCCCACGTCAGGGCTGCGGCCGACCGTGCCCACGCAGGGATCAAGCCTGACCGCCCGGAGTGGGCACGGTC
>NZ_JARVKT010000044.1:0-37140 GCF_029809455.1 Micromonospora sp. DH14
GGGCCGCCCCCGGGGGGGGGGGGCCAGGATGGTGGGGGAGTGGGTTCGGAGGGCGGTCAGGCGGGAGGCGCGGGCCTCGTCCGGGTCCACCTCGTGGGCGTACGCCAGGTCGGGATCGACCAGCTGCACCATGTGCACCAGCAGGTCGCCGGTGAACAGCATCCGCTCCTCGGCTGAGGTCAGCAGCACCGACTGGTGGCCAGGGGTGTGGCCGGGGGTGGGCAGCAGACGTACCGCCGGGGTGAGGGTGGTCTCGCCGTCGACCACCCGGAGCTGGCCGGCGGCGCGCAACGGCCCGATCACGCCGGCCGGCAGCCCCGGGTTGAGCGTCTGGGCCGCGTCGATCTCGGCGCGCTGCACCAGGTAGCTCGCGTTCGGGAAGTACGGCCGCCCCGGCGTGCCGGTGACCGCCCAGCCGATGTGGTCACTGTGCAGGTGGGTCAGCACGACCGTGTCGACGTCGGCCGGGTCGATGCCGGCGGCGGCCAGCTCGGCGGGCATCCGGCCGGGCGCCGGTGCCCAGCTCGCGGCGAGGGAGTCCGACGGCCCGATGCCGGCGTCGACGAGCGTCACCGGCCCGTCGTCGACCCGGATCGCGAAACTGCGGAACGGCAGCCACCACTGCCCGTCGGCGGTCACCGAGCCGGGGTCGCGTCGGTCGGCCTCCGCCCAGTGCGCTGTCGTGGCCTGCGGAAACGCGTCCGCGCGAGGTTGGAAGAACTGACCCTCACCGTCGGTGAGCGCGGTGACCGTGATAGACCCGAGGGTGCGGTTCAGTGGCATCGGACGATGATTCCAGGGCATTCCTGTTCCGCGCAGTCCGGTTCCGCCGGCCGGTCGAGGCCGGCTGGGGGCTGCCGGTCCAATTGCAGTACGCTCGTACTGCTTGAGCACGTGTCCCCCGAGAGGAGCGCCGGCCGATGGCGAAGATCAAGGTAAACAACCCGGTCGTAGAACTCGACGGCGACGAGATGACCCGGATCATCTGGAAGCAGATCCGGGAGCAGCTGATCCTGCCCTACCTCGACGTCGACCTGCACTACTACGACCTGTCGATCCAGTACCGCGACGAGACCGACGACCAGGTCACGATCGACGCCGCCAACGCCATCAAGGAGCACGGCGTCGGCGTCAAGTGCGCGACCATCACCCCGGACGAGGCCCGGGTCGAGGAGTTCGGCCTGAAGAAGATGTGGCGGTCGCCCAACGGCACCATCCGCAACATCCTCGGCGGCGTCGTCTTCCGTGAGCCGATCATCATGTCCAACGTGCCGCGGCTGGTCCCCGGCTGGACCAAGCCGATCATCATCGGCCGGCACGCCCACGGTGACCAGTACAAGGCCACCGACTTCGTCGTCCCCGGCCCGGGCACGGTGACCATCACCTACACCCCGGCCGACGGCGGCACGCCGATGGAGATGGAGGTCGCCAACTTCCCCGGCGGCGGCATCGCCATGGGCATGTACAACTACGACGAGTCGATCCGGGACTTCGCCCGCGCCTCGTTCCGGTACGGCCTGGACCGCAACTACCCGGTCTACATGTCGACCAAGAACACCATCCTCAAGGCGTACGACGGCCGCTTCAAGGACATCTTCGCCGAGGTGTTCGAGGCGGAGTTCAAGGCCGAGTTCGACGCTGCCGGCCTCACCTACGAGCACCGGCTCATCGACGACATGGTCGCCGCCGCGCTCAAGTGGGAGGGCGGCTACGTCTGGGCCTGCAAGAACTACGACGGTGACGTGCAGTCCGACACCGTGGCGCAGGGCTTCGGCTCGCTGGGTCTGATGACCTCCGTCCTGCTCTCCCCGGACGGCCGTACCGTCGAGGCCGAGGCCGCGCACGGCACTGTCACCCGGCACTACCGGCAGTACCAGAAGGGCGAGAAGACCTCGACCAACCCGATCGCGTCGATCTACGCCTGGACCCGGGGCCTGGCCCACCGGGGCAAGCTGGACGGCACGCCGGCGGTCACCGAGTTCGCCAACACCCTGGAGCAGGTCATCGTCGACACCGTCGAGGGTGGCCAGATGACCAAGGACCTCGCGCTGCTCATCTCGCGCGACGCCCCGTGGCTGACCACCGACGAGTTCATGAACGCGCTCGACGAGAACCTGGCCCGCAAGCTCGCCGCCTGATCCAGGCGTACCGCGTCATCGGAGCCCGCCGGCCACCCGCCGGCGGGCTTCGGCGTGTCCGGCGGTGCCGCGCCGATCGGCGTCACCCCGCTCGGCGCGCCTCGTTGACCAGGATGGACGAGATGCCAGTCGCGTCCAGGAAGGTTGACCACGGTCGACCCGCGGCACCCGTGCGCCGATCAGCCAGCCTTCCCGGCTGTGCCGTGCACAGCCAGCCGTCCCTTCCCTGCGGGGGGCCCTGTCCCGGGCCCCCCGCGCCCTGTTTCCCGCCGCGCTTGGCCGCGCTCAGCCACCGGCCAAGCTCAGGCACCCGACGCAGCGGGCCCGCTCAGGCGGCACGCAGCAGGTCGGCGGCGCGTTCCGGGGCGATGTCGTTGATGAAGACGCCCATCCCGGACTCGGAGCCCGCCAGGAACTTCAGCTTGTCGGTGGCCCGCCGGATGCTGAACAGCTGCAGGTGCAGGTAACCCAGCTCGCGATCGATCCGTACCGGGGCCTGGTGCCAGGCCGAGATGTACGGCATCGGCATGTCGAACAGGCCGTCGAAGCGGCGCAGCAGATCCAGGTAGAGCGGACCGAACGACTCCCGCTCGCTGTCGCTGAGCGCCGGGATGTCCGGCAGCACCCGGTGCGGCGCGACGTGCACCTCGAACGGCCAGCGGGCGGCTGCCGGGACGTACGCCGTCCAGTGTTCGTTCTCGGCGACCACCCGGTCACCGGTGGCCCGCTCGGCGGCCAGCACGTCCGCGTACAGGTTGCCCCCGCCGGTCCGCTCGGCGTGCCGGCGCGCCGCGGCCAGCATCGCCCGGGTGCGCGGCGTCACGAAGGGGTACGCGTAGATCTGCCCGTGCGGATGGTGCAGCGTGACACCGATCTCGACGCCCCGGTTCTCGAAGCAGAAGACCTGCTCGACGCCGGGCAGCGCGCCGAGCGCCTCGGTGCGGTCGGCGAGCGCGTCCAGCACGGTGCGGACCCGGCGTGGCGGCAGGCTGGCGAAGGACGCGTTGTGGTCGGAGGTGAAGCAGACCACCTCGCACCGGCCGACGCCCGGCCGGACCGGGGTGAACGGGGTGATCTCCCCGGGCTCCTCGGCCACCCGACCGCTCAGCGACGGAAACCGGTTCTCGAAGACCACCACGTCGTAGTCGGGTGCCGGGATCTCGGTCAGCCGGTCGCCCACCGACGGGTCGAGCGGGCACTCGTTCGCCGGTGGGAGGAAGGTGCGGGTCTGCCGGTGCACGGCGACCGCCACCCACTCGTCGGTCAGCGGGTCGTAGCGCAGCTGCGACGCGGGGGGAGGCGGTGGCAGGTCCCGGCGGTCCGGCTGGTCGCGGACCGCGTCGTCACGCTCGTCGAAGTAGATCAGCTCCCGGCCGTCGGCCAGGTCGATCGCGGTGCGCTTCACGGCGCCGTCCCCTCAGTTGTCGGCGTGCGCGTCACGCGGCCCGCCCCCTGTCGCCTTCACCATGATCAGTTCGCCCACCCGTTCGTCGAGTACCCGCCGTGCGGATGGGGGCAACCGGTCGTCGCTGACCAGTACGTGGGCCGCCGCCAACTCGACGATCGAGGAGATGCCCACGGTGCCCCACTTGGTGTGGTCGGCGAGCACCACCAGTTGGTCCGCCGCGGCCACCAGCGCCCGGTCGGTCTCCGCCTCCATCAGGTTCGGGGTGGTGAAGCCGGCCCGCTCGGTGATGCCGTGCACGCCCAGGAAGAGCAGATCCAGGTGCAGTGACCGGACGGCCCCCACCGCGAGTGGGCCGACCAGCGCGTCCGACGGTGTGCGTACTCCGCCGGTGAGCACCACCGTCTGGTCCGGACGGCCGCCCGCGTGCATGATCTCGGCCACCGGCAGCGAGTTCGTCACGACGGTCAGCTCGGGGACGTCCACCAGCCGGCGGGCCAGCTCGGCGGTGGTCGTGCCGGCGGAGAGCGCGACCGCCGCGCCGGGCCGGACCAGCTGGGCGGCCCGATCGGCGATGGCCGCCTTCTCCGGCAGTTGGCGGACCGACTTGGCGCGGAAGCCCGGCTCGTCGGTCGCGCTCGGCCCGGTCGTGGTGGCACCGCCGTGCACCTTGGCCAGCAGGCCGCGTTCGTGCAGCGCGTCCAGGTCACGCCGGATGGTCATGTCGGACACGCCGAACTCGCCGGCCAGCTCGCTGACCCGGACGCCGCCGGTCGAGCGGACCCGCTCCAGGATGGCCGCCTGCCGCTGCTGAGCCAGCATCCGCCGTGCCTCCCCGGGGTCCACGTACCCTCACGCGGTCAAACGTGTTCCAACAAAGATGAACACTAGCGCGTGCCGCTCAGCGGCGGAAGAAACGGGGGTACGGCGAGGCCTCAGGTGGACGGGATGGTCAACTCCACCCAACCGGTCTCGGTCAGATGGTGCAGCACCGCCTGCACCGCGTCCGCCACGCTCACGTCACTGGTGTCGAGAACCAGATCCGCGTCGGTCGGCTCCTCGTACGGGTCGTCGATACCGGTCATCCCGGTGAGCAGGCCGGCCCGTGCCCGCGCGTACAGGCCCTTGCGGTCCCGGCGCTCGCACACCTCCAGCGGAGTGGCCACGTGCACCAGCACGAAACCCGCCCCGGCGGCGAGAGCCATCTCCCGGGCGGTGGCGCGGGCCGCCGCGTACGGGGCGATCGGGCAGCAGATGCTCACCCCACGGTGCCGGGCGATCTCGGCGGCCACCCAGCCGATCCGCCGGACGTTGAGATCCCGGTCGGCCTTGCTGAAGCTCAACCCGGCGGAGAGTTCCCGGCGCACCACGTCCCCGTCGAGCAGGGTCACCGTCCGGTCGCCGCTCTCCCGCAACGCGTCCGCCAACCCCCGGGCGACAGTCGACTTGCCGGAGCCGGAGAGGCCGGTCAGGAAGACCACCAGCCCTCGCTGCCGACGCGGCGGCCGGGCCCGGGCCAACTCCCGCGCCACAGCGGGCGGCGTGTGCCACTCCGGCAGCGGGAAACCCCTGTCGAGCAGGTCGTCGATCTCCGCCTGGGTCAGCGCGAGCCGGCGGTTGCGCGGTGGGATGTCCTCCCGCCACCGCCACTGCCCGTCCCGGTTGTCGTAGGCGAGTTCGCGGGGCACCAGCACCCGCAGCCCGGCGCCGGAGAGCATCTCCCCGGTGGAGAGCAGGTGGGTGACCCCGTACGCGGCGGAGACCCGGGCGCGCAGCAACGCGTCGCTGATCTCCTCGTGGCGGTGCGACAGCGGCACCGCGACCAGCGTGGCGGGCGGCATCCGGTCCCGGGCGGCGAAGATCGTACGGACCAGCGCCTCCGGCGGGAGCCCACCGACACCGCCCTCACCGACCGGGATCATCACGAGCAGGTGAGCGGCCAGGGTGCGGGCGGCATGGGCGATCTGGGCGAGCTGCGGACGGTGCAACGGCCGATCGGCGATCACCCCGAGCACCCGGCCCGGGGGCAGCAGCGCGCGGACCTCCTCCGGGTCACGACGCAGCCGCTGGAACGGGCCGTGCCCACCGTCGCCCAGTCGCCGGACCTGGCCGCCCACCCCCGCCACACCCTCGCGGATCGGCCAGACGTCGGCCACGTCCAGGGCGGCGACCGGGGCGCCCTCCCCGTCGGTCAGCACGAGCGCCCGGCGGGCCGGGTCGCGCGGATCGAAGCTCTGCGCCAGTGCGGTCGGCACCTGGAGAACCACCGCCACCTGCCACGGGGTGCCGTCGGCCAGCCGGCCACGTCGGCTCACCGAGACCAGGTCGGCGCGGGTCATGAAGCCGGTCAGCGGGGCGTACGCGCCGGTCAGCAGCAGCTCCAGATCCGCGAGCTCACCGGGACGTGGCGTGTACGCCGGCGCGTCCCGTAGCACCTCGTCGGGCAGCACCCAGCCGTTGCTCATTCACGCTCCCCACTCGCTGACCGGCACACAGTTTCGCAGCCGACCGCCGATCGGTCGAGGGTGCCACTCCAAGACCCCCCGCCGCCGGGTCAGCGTTTGATCCGCCGGCCCACCGCCGACCGCAGCCGGTTCCACACCTTCCGCTCGTCGCGGATGCGCGGTCGCGAGCCGTCGGCCCGGCAGATGAACACCAGCGGCAGTCGCGCGTCCTCGGTCCAGCCCACGTTGGTGATCCGGGCCTTCAGCAGCCAGCTACCCCGCGTCCGGCCGCCGTTGAGGGCGGCGAAGTCGATGGTGGCGGTGGCCCGGTGCACCAGGTGGACCGTGTCCGCTGCTGTCGTACCGGTGATCCGTTCGGTCTCGAAGGTGTTCGGCAGGAAGATCTCGGCGCCGGTCTCCCGGTGGCGGGCCACCAGGTCCAGGCGGGCCTTGCGCACCTGCGCGGTCGCGTCGAGCACCTCGGGCTCGATCTCCTCCATCGGCAGCATCAGCACGTCGCGGTCAGCGTCGGCGCGAAAACTGACCGGCTGGTCCGCGGAGCGCAGCTCGGCGGCGACGGTCACCGTGACGGCGTGGTCGGCGCGCCGAAGCTCACCGACGGTGCCGTGGGCGCGGATGCCCGCCTCCCACTGGGCAAGCCTGCGCAGGTCCGCGACCCGGCCCCGCTCCGCCAGGTACGCCATCGCCCGGAGCATCGGCGGCAGCCCACCGGCGACGCCAGGGGCGAAGCGGTCCTGCATGATCTTCTGGACCTCCAGCGCGACCTGCTCCACCCATGTCTCAGGGGCGTTCAGCATCCGCTTGCCGCGCAGCCGGCTGAGCATCTCGTTGCGCAGCCAGCGCCGGTGCAGCCGGTCCCGCAGCGCACCCGGCTCGGTGTGGGCGTCGACCACGTCCAGCGCCTCCCGCACCCTGGCGTAGTAGCTCGACGGGTCCAGCGGAGCCGCGGTGACGTTGCGTGCGTCGCCCCGTTGAACGTGGTGGTAGCAGATGTAGTCGGACAACACGGAGGTCCGCCGGGACAGGAAGTAGGCCCGGACCACCAGCGAATGATCCTCCAGCCGACGCTTGCCGCCCTCCGGGAACCGCAGACCGTGCTCGTTGAGGAACGACCGCCGGAACAGCTTGTGACAGGTCAGGCTGTCGATCAGGGGTGAGTTGCTGAGCGTCGCGTCGAAGCGGTTCTTCCGGAACAGCTCCCGCGGCACGGGCCGGCCGTACCCGGCCATCTTCCCGATCACGATGTCGGCGTCGTTCGCCTTCGCGCAGGCGTACAGCCGCTCCAACGCCTCGTCGGCGAACCAGTCGTCGTCGTCGGCGAAGAAGACGTACTCGCCGCGGGCCTGCTCGATGCCGAGGTTGCGCGGACGCGACGGCCAGCCGGAGTTCTCGATGTGCAGCACACTGATGTGTCCGTGCTCAGCCGCCAGCCGGTCCAGCCGCTCGGCGGTCTCGTCGGTCGAGCCGTCGTCGACGAAGATCACCTCGAACTCGTCGGCGGGCAGTGACTGGCGCAGCAGTGAGGCGACGAGCTTCTCGATGTGCGGGCCGCAGTTGTACGCCGGCACCACGACGCTCACCTTCGGGACGCCCACCTCGGCCATCAGGATCCCTCCCGCGTCGTCGGTCGATCGCCAGGCGGATCGATGCCCGGTGAACGAGAGGTGAATGGTGTCACCTCGGATGGGTCTTTCCGGAAGCGGGGTCCGACCGAACGCGGGACCGGCGAAAACGCCGCGAGAGCCCGCCGCGGACCTTAGGGGGCCGGCCGGGAAAGGATCAGGGGAGCGCCGGGGGCGTGCCGGTGTCCATGCTGGGCATCGACTCCCTACGCTGGGCGCGTGACACTGATCGCGACCCAGTCGCTCACCAAGACGTACGGAGGTCGGGTCACCGCGTTGGCCGACCTCACCGTCGCCGTCGAGCCCGGGATCATCGGCCTGGTGGGCGCGAACGGCGCCGGCAAATCCACCTTGATCAAGATCCTGCTCGGCCTGATCGCACCAACCAGCGGCCAGGTCTCGGTGCTGGGCATCGACCCGACCGCGGACCCGGCGGCCGTCCGCAACCGGGTCGGTTACATGCCGGAGCACGACTGCCTCCCACCGGACCTGTCCGCCGCCGAGCTGGTCACCCACCTCGGCCGGATGAGCGGCCTGCCCCGCACCGCGGCCCGCGAGCGGGCCTCGGAGGCGCTGCGGCACGTGGGGCTCTACGAGGAGCGCTACCGGCCGGTCGGCGGCTACTCGACCGGCATGAAGCAGCGCGTCAAGCTGGCCCAGGCGCTCGTGCACGACCCCGACCTGCTGTTGCTCGACGAGCCGACGAACGGTCTGGACCCGGCCGGCCGCGACGCCATGCTGGCCCTGGTGCACCGGATCGGCACCGAGTTCGGCATCTCCGTCCTGGTCTGCTCGCACCTCCTCGGCGAGGTCGAGCGGATCTGCGACACGCTGATCGCCATCGACGGTGGCCGGTTGCTGCGCGCCGACAACATCTCCGCGATGACCTCGGCGACCGACGTGCTCGCCGTCGAGGTGAGCGAGGGCACCGAGGAACTCGCCGCCCGGCTGGCCGAGTTGAAGCTGCCGGTCGCGCGGGACGGGCGACTGCTACTCGTCGAACTCGCCGACGACGGCACCTACGACCTGATCCTCGGCGCGGTCGCCGACCTCGACCTGCCACTGCACCGACTCGACCAGCGCCGGCACCGGGTGGCCGAACTCTTCGCCACGAGGGAGCTCACTCATGCCTGAGCCGTCCACCACCACCGCCCGGCAGACGCCGACCGGCGTCATCCACGACATCGGCTACCAGCGCTACGAGGGCCCGAGGCTGGGCCGTCGGCAGGTCTTCGGCGCGCTCTACCTGCACGGTCTGCGCACCGCGTTCGGGTTCGGGCGCAGCGCCAAGGCCAAGATCTTCCCGTGGCTGGTGGTCGGCATCGTCACCCTGGTCGCGGTGGCCCTGGCCGCCATCCGCAGCCAGATCGGCGAGCCGGTCGCCACGTACGCCCAGTTCGCCGACTCGATGAGCTGGCTGGTCATCTTCTTCGTCGCGGTCGTCGCCCCGGAGCTGGTCTCCCGAGATCTGCGCAGTGGTGTGCTGCCGCTGTACTTCTCCCGGCCGCTGCCGCGCAGCGACTACGCGTTGGCCAAGCTGCTGGCGCTGGCCACCGCGCTCTGGCTGCTGCTCGGCGGGCCGCAGCTGCTGATGTTCCTGGGTGCCGCGTTCACCACCAAGCAGGGCATGCGCGGGGTGTGGAACGAACTGCTCGACCTGCTGCCCGGGCTGCTCTACGCCGGCCTGTGGGCGGTGGTCTTCGCCTCGGTCGGCCTGCTGGTCGCGTCGCTGACCGGCAAGCGTGCCTTCGCCGCCGGCGGTGTGGTCGCGGTCTTCCTGATGACCACCCCGATCGTGGGCGTGCTGAGCATCCTGCCGTCGCGCGCCGCCAACGAACTGGCCGGGCTCGCCTCCCCCTCCACGCTGGTGCAGGGGGTGGGCATCTGGTCGCTCGGTGACCTGCTCGTCGAAGGTGACCAGGGCGGCCCGTCCATCGGCGGGTTCGGCCCGGTCTACGCCCTGGCCGCGGTGCTGCTGGTCGCCGGCGCGACCGCTCTGCTGCTGGCCCGCTACCGGAAGGTCGCCTCCTGATGAGCACGCTGAGCCTGACCGGGGTGTCCCGGTGGTACGGCAACGTGGTCGCCGTCAACGACATCAGCATGGCCCTGGGGCCGGGCGTGACCGGGCTGCTCGGCCCGAACGGCGCCGGCAAGACCACGCTGCTGCACATGATGGCCGGGTTCCTCGCCCCGTCGCGCGGCACTGTCACCCTCGACGACGAGCCGACCTGGCGCAACCCCGACGTCTACCGGCGGTTGGGGCTGGTCAGCGAACGGGAGGCGGTGCAGGGCTTCCTGACCGCGTACGAGTTCGTGCTGGCCAGCGCGAAGCTGCACCGGCTGCCCGACCCCGCGGCCGCGGCCCGACGGGCGATCGATCTGGTGGAGCTGGAATCGGCGCAGGACCGCCGGATCGGCACGTACTCCAAGGGCATGCGCCAGCGCGCCCGGGTGGCCGCCGCGCTGGTGCACGACCCGCAGGTGCTGCTGCTCGACGAGCCGTTCAACGGCATGGACCCGCGCCAGCGGCTGCACATGATGCAGCTGCTGCACACCCTGGGCGACGCCGGCCGGACGATCCTGTTCAGCTCGCACATCCTGGAGGAGGTCGAGCAGGTCTCCGGGACGGTGCAGGTGATGGTGGCCGGCCGGTTGGCCGCCTCCGGCGACTTCCGGACCATCCGCCGGTTGATGACCAACCGCCCGCACGTCTTCGCGGTGCGCTCCACCGACGACCGGGCGTTGGCCGTCGCGCTGATCGCCGAGGCGTCGGTGAGCGGGGTCGAGTTGGAACCGACCGGCCTGACCGTGCGGGCCGGTGACTACGGCGCGTTCACCCGGGCGCTACCCCGGATCGCCCTGAGCAAGGGCATCCGGGTGCGCCAACTGGTGCCGTCCGACGAATCCCTGGAGAGCGTCTTCTCCTACCTGGTGGAGGCATAGATGTCCACGGTTACCTGGATCACCGCGCGCGGGTTGTTCGGCCGACGTCGGTTCCTGCTGCTGTTGCCGCTGCCGTTGGTGCTGCTCGGCCTGGCCGTGCTCTGTCGGTCGCTGGGGGTGGACCCGCGCGAGTGGGGGCCGCCGGTGCTCGTCGGTCTCGGGCTCGCCGTGGTGCTACCGGTGGTCGCGCTGATCATCGGCACGGGCGTGCTGGGCGCCGAGATCGACGACGGCACCGTGGTGCACATCCTGACCAAGCCGCTGCCGCGCTGGCAGATCGTGCTGCCGAAGCTCGCGGTGGCCGCCGGGGTCACCGCGGTGACCGTGGCGGTGCCGCTCTACGTCGCGGGCGTGCTCGCCAGTTCGGTACGCCTCGGTCTGGCGCTGGCCGCCGCGGCGGCGCTCGGCGCGCTGGCGTACTCGGCGTTCTTCCTCGCGCTCAGCCTGGTCACCAGGCGGCCGGTGCTCCTCGGCCTGGTCTACGTGCTGATCTGGGAGGGTCTGCTGGGCAACTTCGTCAGCGGCACCAAGGTGCTCTCCATCCAGCAGTACGTGATCGCCCTCGCCGACCGGATCGCCCCCACCGGACTGCTGGAGGCGAGCGTGTCGGTGTCGGTGGCGTCGGTGATGACCGCGCTGGTCAGCGTCGGCTTCACTGTGCTCGCCATCGACCGCCTGCGCTCGTTCAGCGTGGCCGGCGAGACGAGCTGACAGCGGTGTTAGGCCGTGTGTCGAAGCCCCTGGCCGGACCGCCGCCTGGACTCCGCCTCGGCTCGACCGAGGCTTTGACACACGCCCCAGCCGCTGTTCCGGCCAGCCCCCGCGCGGCGGTAGGGCTGGCCGGATGGACCGGTCGGGCCCGCTCGCGGCAGGCTGACGGGCGTGAGCGTCGAAGCGGAGCGGACGTCGTTGGCTGAGCCGTACTCCCGGAGTAGCCGGCCGTGGCTGACCAGCCTGGCCGTCGCCGGGCTGGCCTGTGCCACGGTCGCCACGGCGGCCCAGGGCAGCGGCCAGTTCCACTGGTGGGCCGTGTTCATCCTGATTCCGGCCGCGTTGATCGCGGCCAGTGGCGGGCCGTTGCTGGCCCGCGGGGGTGGCCGGGCCTTCGCCGGGTACGTGCTGGCCTGTGTCGGCACGATCGTCTTCGCGGTCGGCGCGCTGCTGATGTTCGGCGTGATGGGGCGCGGCTGGCCGCTGCTGGTGGTGCTGCCCTGCCTGGCCGTCGCCGGCACCTACGGCTGGCGGGCGGCTCACCCGCTGGCCCGCGGCCTGCACCGGGCGGTGGCCCTGCTCGCGCTGACCGGCGCGCTGCTCGGCCTGACCCTGCAACTGATCCGGGTGAATCTGATCCACCTCAAGACCGGCTGGTGGGGCGCCTTCCTGATGCTGGCCGGGGCGATCGTGCTGGGCAACGCGGGGGAGCTGACCCGGCACCGGATGCCGTACCGACTCCAGGCGATCACCCTGCTGGTGGGGCCCTCCGTGGTCGCGTTCCTGCTCGGGCTGCGGTTCCTGCGCGGCTGGTGACCCGCCGGTCCGCCGCCGCCCGTGCGGGCGGCGACGGACCGGGGTCAGAAGGCGCAGGCGATGACCAGCTCCGGGGCGCGGTCCGGGAGCAGGTCGAGCTTGGCGATCCGGCCCGCCGCCCGTAGGTCGTCGGCGACCAGGGTGAGCTGCTCCAGCAGCGCCGCCGGGCCGAGCGCCTCGGCCAACGGCACCTCCGCCTTCATCGACAGCTTCCGCTCCGACTTGGCCCGGCGCACCTGGCTCAACGCGTCACCGGCGAGCCGCAGCAGCGCCGGATCCCCCGACCCCTCGATCGTCCGGGCCACCTCGTGGGTGGTGGGCCAGGGCGCCCGGTGCACCGAGCCGTAACGCCACCACGACCAGACCTCCTCGGTCACGTACGGCAGCACCGGGGCGAACAACCGCAGCTGCACCGACAGCGCCGAGGCCAACGCGGCCCGTGCCGAGTCGGCCGCCGCGCCGGTGCCGTAGGCGCGCTCCTTGACCAGCTCGATGTAGTCGTCGCAGAACCGCCAGAAGAACGCCTCGGTCACCTGCAACGCCGCCGTGTGGTCGTACGAGTCGAAGGCGGCGCCCGCGGCGGTGACCACGGTGGCCAGCTCGGCGAGCATCGCCCGGTCCAGTGGTGTGGTGGCCGACGACTCCAGGTCGCGGCGTGGCGTCAGACGCGCCGAGCTGGAGTTGTCGTACGGGGCGCGCAGGGCGTCCGCCGCGCCCAGCCCGAGCACGAACTTGGACGCGTTGAGCAGCTTGGTGGCCAGCCGCCGGCCCACCTTGATCTGCGCCGGGTCGAACGCCAGGTCCATGCCGGGCTTGCCGCTGGCCGCCCAGTAGCGCACCGCGTCCGAGCCGTGCTGCTCCAACAGGGCCAGCGGGGTCACCACGTTCCCCTTGGACTTCGCCATCTTCTTGCGGTCGGGGTCGAGGATCCAGCCCGAGAGCACGGTGTCCCGCCAGGGCAGCACCCCGTGTTCGAAGTGGGAACGGACCACGCTGTCGAAGAGCCAGGTCCGGATGATCTCCTGCCCCTGCGGGCGGAGGTCCATCGGGAAGACCCGGGCGAACAGGTCCGGGTCGGTCTCCCAGCCACCGACGATCTGCGGGGTCAGCGACGACGTGGCCCAGGTGTCCAGCACGTCCGGGTCGCCGATGAAACCGCCCGGCTGGCCGCGCTGCGCCTCGTCGTACCCCGGCGCCGGGTCGCTGGATGGATCGACCGGCAGCGCGGACTCGTCCGGCGTGAGAGGGTGGGTCCAGTCCGGCTCGCCAGCGTCGTCGAGCCGGTACCACACCGGCACCGGCACCCCGAAGAAGCGTTGGCGGCTGACCAGCCAGTCCCCGTTGAGGCCGCCCACCCAGTTGTCGTAGCGGTGTTTCATGTGCGCCGGCACCCAGTGCAGCTCCTCGCCCCGGGCCAGCAGGGTGGCGCGTAGCGCCTCGTCCCGGCCGCCGTTGCGCAGATACCACTGTCGGGTCGAGACGATCTCCAGTGGCCGGTCACCGCGTTCGTAGAACTTGACCGGGTGCGTGACCGGGCGCGGCTCGCCGACCAGGTCACCGGCGTCGGTCAGCATCCCGACGATCTCCCGGCGGGCACCGTTGACGGTCTGCCCGGCCAGCGCCGCGTACGGCTGCGGGGGCACCCCGTCCGGCGGCTCGGGGAGCAGCCGGCCGTCCCGGCCGATCACCACCCGGGTGGCCAGCCCCAGCTCACGCCACCAGGTCACGTCGGTCAGGTCACCGAAGGTGCAGACCATCGCGATGCCGGTGCCCTTGCCGGGTTCGGCGAGTGGATGGGCGTACACCGGCACCTCGACGTCGAACAGTGGGCTGCGCACCGTGCCGCCCACCAGGTCGGCGTAGCGCTCGTCGTCGGGGTGGCAGACCAGCGCCACGCAGGCCGGCAACAGCTCGGGCCGGGTGGTGTCGATGTCCACCGCGCGCCCGTCGGCAGTGGCGAACCGCAGCCGGTGGTAGGCGCCGGGGCGCTCCCGGTCCTCCAGCTCCGCCTGGGCGACAGCGGTGGCGAAGCCGACGTCCCAGAGCGTCGGCGCCTCCGACTGGTACGCCTCGCCGCGGCGCAGGTTGCGCAGGAACGCCCGTTGGCTGGTGGTCCGGGCGATCCGGCCGATCGTCGTGTAGGTCAGGGACCAGTCCACCGAGAGCCCCAGCCGCCGCCACAGCGCCTCGAAGGCCTGCTCGTCGGTGACCGTCAGCCGTTCGCACAACTCGATGAAGTTACGCCGGGAGATCGGGGTGGGGTCGCGACGGGCGGCGTCGTCGACCGGGGCCGCCGGTGGCCGCCACACCGGGTCGTACGGCAGCGCCGGGTCGGGTCGCACCCCGTACACGTTCTGCGCCCGACGCTCGGTGGGCAGGCCGTTGTCGTCCCAGCCCATCGGGTAGAAGACGGCCTTGCCGCGCATCCGCTGGTAGCGCGCCGAGGTGTCGGTGTGCGTGTACGAGAACACGTGCCCCATGTGCAGCTCGCCCGATACGGTCGGCGGCGGGGTGTCGATCGCGTACACGTCCTTGCGCTCCTTCGAGCGGTCGAACGCGTACGTGCCTTCCTCCTGCCAGCGGCGCGCCCAGCTCTCCTCGAGCCCGTCCAGGGTCGGACGCTCGGGAACGCCGGCGCGGGCCGTCCTCGCCGTGTCGGTCATCCTGCGATCGTAGGCACCCGTCGGGTGCGGGGCGACGTAGTTGCGGCCGAACACACCGGCCGGCGGGCCGTCGACGCCGGTTTTAGATCAGCGACTCGCGCCACTGGCGGTGCAGGGCGGCGTACCGGCCGTCGGCCTCGGCCAGCACGGCGGGTGGGCCGTCCTCGACGACAGTCCCGCCGTCGATGACGAGCACCCGGTCAGCGGTTTCCACCGTGGAGAGTCGGTGGGCGATCACCAGTGCGGTCCGGTCGCGCAGGATGGTGCCGAGTGCCCGCTGCACCAGACGTTCCGTCGGCACGTCCAGCGACGACGTCGCCTCGTCCAGGATGAGCACGCTCGGGTCGGCCAGGAACGCGCGGGCGAACGCGACGAGCTGCCGCTGCCCGGCGGAGAGCCGCCCGCCTCGTCGGTGCACCTGGGTGGCGTACCCGTCGGGTAGCGCGGCGATGAAGTCGTGCGCGCCGATCGCCCGCGCGGCGGCCTGCACGGCGGCGTCGTCGGCACCCGGGCGACCGAACCGGATGTTCTCCGCGACGGTGCCGCTGAACAGGTGGTTCTCCTGCGTCACCAGCACCACCGCCCGGCGCAGGTCGGCGTCGCGTACGTCGCGCAGGTCGACCCCGTCCAACGTGACGGTGCCGGTGTCGGGGTCGTGGAACCGGGCGACCAGCTTGGCGATCGTCGACTTGCCGGCCCCGGTGGGCCCGATCAGCGCGACGGTCTGCCCGGCCGGCACCGTCAAGTCCAGCCGACGAAGGATCGGGGTGTCGGTCCGGTAGCCGAAGCTGACCGCCCGGAAGGTCAGCTCGCCACGGCCTGGCCCGGTCGGCAGTGGTGTGGGCCGGGCCGGTTCGGCGACGGCCGGTCGTTCGTCGAGCACCCCGGCCAGCTTCTCCAGTGCGGCGGTGGCCGACTGCAACGAGTTGTAGAACTGGCTCAGCTCCTGCATCGGCTCGAAGAAGCGGCGCAGGTAGAGCAGGAACGCGGCGAGCACACCGATCTCGGTCTGCCCGCCGAGCACCCGCCACCCGCCGTAGCAGAGCACCACGGCCACCGTGACGTTGCCGATCAGCTTGATCGCCGGCGAGTACGTGGCGATCAGCCGGAACGCGTGCAGGCTGGTCCGTCGGTAGTCGTCGCCGAGCGCCACGAAGATCCGTTGGTTGCGGGGTTCCCGGCGGAACGCCTGCACCGCCCGGATGCCCCGCATCGACTCGACGAAGTGCACGATGACCAGCGCGACAGCGTCCCGGGTCCGCCGGTACGCGCTGGCCGACGACCGGGCGAACCAGCGGGAGAGCGAGAACAGGAACGGAAAGGCGAACAGGGTCACGGCCGCCAGCGGCAGGTCCAGCCAGAGCAGGATGGCGGCCACCGACAGGATCGACAGCCCGGCCAGCACCAGGCTGTCGATCCCACCGTCGACCAGTTCGGCGATCGAGTCCAGGTCGCTGGTGAGCCGGGAGACCATCCGGCCGGACGTGTACCGCTCGTGGAAGCCCACCGACAGTTGCAGGAAGTGCCCGAACACCCGCTGCCGCAGGTCGAGCAGGACGGCCTGGCCGATCCGGGCGGACAGGGTGAGGAAGCCGCGGCGGGCCGCGTACTCGGTGACCGAGGCCACCGCGAACGCCCCGGCGACGGCGATCAGCGGCCCCGCGTCGCCGGCGCGCAACGGCGGGATGGCCCGGTCGATGCCGATCATGACCAGGTACGGGCCGGCCATCGCGGCGGCGTTCTGGGCCAGCAGCAGGGCGACTGCCACGGCGAGTCGCTTCCGGTGCCCGCGCAGCAGGTCGCCCAGCAGGCTGCGGCTGAGCCGGCGCAGCCGGGCCACCGCCTCGGGGCTGGTGTCCTCCGCTCGACTGCGGTCGGCCTCCGGGTCGGTGGCGGTTCCGCGCCAGCGGGTGAGCTCGGGATCCTCCTCCGGAGGTGGGTCGGCCTGCCGGGGCACGCTCACGAACGCACCAGCCCCCACCCGTCCGAAGGGGACGGGCTGGGCCCGCCCGCCCCGGCCGGTGGGGGATGCCCGGCGGGCGGCTCGGCGGCGAGCAGCGCCCGGTACGCCGGGACGGTGGCCAGCAGGTCGGAGTGTGTGCCGGTCGCGGTGATCCGCCCGTCCTCCAGCAGGGCGACCCGGTCGGCCAGCGCGATCGTCGACGGCCGGTGCACCACCAGCAGCGCGGTGCTGTCGTGCAGGACCCGGCGAAGCGCCGCCTCGACCAGGGCCTCCGTGTGCACGTCGAGGGCGGAGAGCGGGTCGTCCAGCACCAGCACCGCCGGTCGGCCGAGCACGGCCCGCGCCAACGCGAGCCGTTGCCGTTGCCCGCCGGAGAGGGACAACCCCTGCTCGCCCACCCGGGTGGCCAACCCCCAGGGCAGGTCGTACGCGAAGTCGGCCTGGGCCAGCGCGAGGGCCGCGCGGACCTCGTCGTCGCCGGCGTCCGGGCGGCCCAGGGTGAGGTTCTCGCGCACCGACATGGAGAAGAGCGTGGGTTCCTCGAACGCCACCCCGACCAGCCGGCGCAGCGAGGCCAGCCGCAGGTCGCGCAGGTCGTGGCCGTCCACTGTGATCCGCCCGGCGGTCACCTCGTGCAGCCGGGGCACCAGGGAGAGCAGTGTGCTCTTGCCGCTGCCGGTGGCGCCGACCAGGGCCAGTGTCTCGCCCGGTTCGATGCTCAGGTCGATCTCACGCAGCACCGGCGTGCTGGCACCCGGATAGCTGAACGCGACGCGCTCGAAGCGCAGCCGGCCGCGCACCGCGTCGCGGGGCAGAACGACAGCGCCGGGGGAGTCCACGATCTCCGGTGGGGTGTCCAGCACCTCCTGGATCCGGTCGGCGACGGTGGCCGCCTCCTGACCGTTGGCGATGATCCAACCCAGTGACTGCACCGGCCAGATGAGCATCAGTTGCAGGCTGACGAACGCGACCAGCTCGCCGATGGTGAGCGCGCCGTGCGCGGCGGCGGCCGCCCCCGCCGCCAGCACCACGCCCAGGGTCACGTTGGGTACCAGGTCGAGCAGTGCCGAGGTGTTGGCCAGCAGCCGTCCCTTGCCGACCCCGGTGTCGTGCAGCCGCCGGGCCGCGCCGGCGAAGCGGGCGGCCAGTTCGGGTCCCCGCCCGTACGCCTTCATGGTGCGCAGACCCTGTGCGGTCTCCTCGACCAGGGTCGCCACGTCGCCCTGCAGGTCCTGCATCCGGCGGGACGCGGCGTGGTAGTGCCGCCCGAACCGGCGACTGATCAGCAGCAGCGGCACCGCGCTGGCCGCGACCAGCACCCCGAGCACCGGATGCAGGTTGATCAGCAGCAGCACCACGACCACGTACGTGGTCAGGTTGAGCACCAGGAAGAACACGCCGAAGGAGAGGAACCGGCGGATCACCGACAGGTCGCTGGTGATCCGGGAGAGCAGTTGGCCGGACTGCCAGCGGTCGTGGAAGCTCGTCGGCAGCCGTTGCAGGTGGGCGTAGATGTCGGCGCGCAGCGCCGCCTCCATGCCCACCGCCGAGGACGACTGCACCCACCGGCGGATGAAGATGAGCACCGCCTCGACGACACCCAGCAGCAGCGCCAGGCCGCCGAGCTGGAGCAGCCCGGCCGGTTCGTGTCGGGCCACCGGCCCGTCCACGACCCGCTGCACGACCAGCGGTACGGCGATCCCGGCGGCGGTGCCGGCGAGCCCCGCGACGAGCAGCCAGGCGAACTCGGCGGCGTACGGGCGCAGGTAGCGGCGTAGCCGCCAGAGGTTGTGCGCGGGGCGGGTTCCCGCGGCGGCCCGGGTGGCCGGGTCGCCGTCGCTCTCCACAGGCACTACCAGACGGTAGCGTCTAACAGGTGTCGATGGTTCTGTCAGCTTGCCGTCAAGCGGCGCTCATGACCGAGAAGCCACTTCTTCACCTCCAGCCCCCAGCGGTAACCGCCGAGCGTGCCGTCGGTGCGAAGAACCCGGTGACAGGGCACGAAGAGGGCTGCCGCGTTCCGGGCGCAGGCGGCCGCGGCGGCCCGCACCGCCGGTGGCCGACCGGCCAGCGCGGCGTAGCCGGTGTAGGTGACGGGGGTGCCCGGCGGCACCTCGCGCAGCACCTGCCAGGCGTGCGCCATGAACTCGCCGCCGGTGCGTTGCTGGACCGGCACCGTGTCGATGGCGGCGAGGTCACCGTCCAGGTAGGAGGTGACCGCCTTGCTGACCGGCCCGAGGTCGGCACGCTCCCGCAGCGGTGCCCGCAGGGTCGGGTGGACCAGGGGCAGCAGTGCCGCCGGGTCCGGGGTGAAGCCGGCCGCCCGTACGTCACCGTCGGGGCCGGCGAGGATGCTCAGTGGGCCGGCCGGTGTGCTCATCACGGTGCTGTCGATGGTCATGCCGCTCTCCAGAGTCTGATCGTGGCGTAGGACCGCCAGGGACGCCATCGCTGGGCGTACCGGTCGAGGGTTGTCGGGGTGTCGGGCAGGCCGAGCGCGGCGGCGCCGCGCCGGACCGCGAGGTCGGAGCTGAGCAGGATGTCCGGGTCGCCGAAGGCCCGCATGGCCAGGTAGTTGGCGGTCCACGGGCCGATGCCCGGGAGCGCGAGCAGCCCTCGGACGGCCTCCCCCCGATCCACCCCAGGGGCAAGATCGACAGACCCGTCCACCACCGCCCGGGCCAACCCCCGCAAGGACTCCCGCCGCCCCACCGGCATCCCGAACGCCGAATCCGGCAGCGACAGGAACTCCTCCGCCCCCAGGAATCCCCGCAGCCCACCCCGTTGATCATGAGGTTGACCTGGGATTTGATCGTCATCGACCTCGTCAACCTCATGATCAACGCGGTGGGAGAGGAGGCGGGTGAGGGTGGTTCTTGCCGAGGTGATCGAGACCTGTTGGTTGATGATGGCGCGGACGGCCACCTCGAAGCCGTCGACCGACCGGGGAACGCGGATGCCGGGTTCGGCGGTGACCGCCGGGGCCAGCGCCGGGTCGGCGGCCAGCGTGGCGTCGATGGCCACCGGGTCCGCGTCCAGGTCGAGCAGCCGGCGGCAGCGGGCCACAGCGGGCGCCAGGTCGCGCAGGTCGGTCAGCCGCAACGTCGCCGCCACGTGCCCGTCCGCCGGGGTCAGCGCCACCTGGCCGTTGCCGTGTGGCAACCGCAGACCCCGGTGGTACGTCCCGTCGCGGACCTCCTCCACACCGGGCAACGCCCGCACCGCGAGGAAGTCCAGCAGCGCCCGGGCGTGCAGCGGCGGGCGGTACGCCAGCCGGAGCGTGATCGTCCCCGCCCCGACCGCCGCCCGCTGGCGACCACGGGCCGTGCGCAGGTCGGACGGGGCGCTCGCGTACACCTCGCGGAGCGTGTCGTTGAACTGCCGCACGCTGCCGAAGCCCGCGGCGAACGCGATCTCGGCCATCCCGAGGTCGGTCGTCTCGATCAGGATCCGGGCGGTCTGGGCCCGCTGCGCCCGGGCCAGCGCGAGCGGCCCGGCGCCCATCTCGGCGCTGAGCATCCGGTGCAGGTGTCGTTCGGTGTAGCCCAGCCGCGAGGCCAGCCCCGGCACGCCGTCCCGGTCGATCACCCCGTCCGCGATCAACCGCATCGCCCGGCCGACCACGTCGGCGCGGACGTCCCACTGCGGCGAGCCGGGCGCGGCGTCCGGCCGGCAGCGGCGGCAGGCGCGTAGCCCGGCACCCTGCGCCGCCGCGGCGGACGGGAAGAACCGGACGTTCTGCCGCTTGGGGGTGATCGCCGGGCAGGACGGCCGGCAGTAGATGCCGGTGGACGTCACGCCGGTGTAGAACCAGCCGTCGAACCGCTGGTCACGGCTGTCCACGGCCCGGTAACACCGCTCGAAGTCCAGCTCCATGTCACCGATGATGCCCCGCTCGACCGGTCATCGGCTGGCGGGAATCGGACCTGGGCGTGCCGGTGTGAAGCGGCCCGGTCAACGGGGGCGTCGACGACGCCGGTGTGGTTGACCAGACCCGCTGGGCTGACCGGCGCGGCCGGGCTGGGCGGTGCGGTCCGCCTGGCCGGATCGGCTGGACTGGGCGGTACGGCCGGGCTGGGCGGCCCGGTTGGGCTGGCCGGTCAGCAGGGCCGGTCGGAACACGCCGTCCGGGTCGTACCGCTTCCACAGCCGCCGGACCCGGGCCCCGGTCTCGCCCGGGTAGATCCGGGCGAACGCGGCCGGGTCCGGCCGGCTCTCGAAATTGACGTACGCGCCGTCGGCCCGCGCTCCGACCGCCCGCCAGGCGGCGTTCAACGCGGCGTCGGCCTGCGGCGGAAAGACCGACGCCACGATCAGGGTGTCCTGGTGGCGATGCGGGTACGCGGTCGCGTCGGGGGCGACGTCGTTGACCGCCCCTCCCAACGAGCGGAGTTGGACCACGGCCCGCCCCGGCCCGGTCACCGCTCGCGTCACGGCCCGCGCCCCGGCGTCGTCCAGCGCGCTGAACAGCCCGTTGGTGGTGGTGCCCCGCTGCTGCCCGACGTTGGGGTTGAGGTGCGCGGTCGGCACCAGCGTCGGATAGGGCAGCAGGTCGGTCCGATGCTCGAGCACCTTGCCGATGGCGAGCAGCGGCTCCACCGCCGGTCGGGCCCGGCGCAGGCTCTCGGCGGCGACCACGGCGGTGATGGACATGAGAACCGATCGGCCCTCCGCGAACACCACAGCGGCGGCGGACAGCTCCCGGGGCGCCTGCGCGAGATAGCTCGTCCACTCCCGGACCGTGCGACCGTCCGGATGCGCCTCGACGACCAGCTGCGCGACACCGACGTTGCGCTGCTCGGCCGCCTCGATCTCGAAGGCCACCACGATCCCCGCCCCGGCTCCGGCCCCTCGGACCAGCCAGAAGAGCTCCGGCTCGTGGTCGGCGTCCGCGCGTACCAGCGTCCCGTCCGCCAGCACCACCTCGACGGCGCGGACCCGGTCGACGGTCAGGCCGTGCGCGCGTACCAGCCAGCCGACACCACCGCCGGTGGCCAGACCGCCGACCCCGACGCCGCCGTAGTCACCCGAACTGATCACCAGGCCGTACGGGGCCAGCGCCTTCGCGACGTTCGCCCAGCGGGCACCGGCCTCGACCCGGACCAACCCGGCCCGCTCGTCGATCACCTGGACCCGGTTGAGCATGGACAGGTCGATGACCATCCCACCGTTGTTCGACGAGGCTCCGGAGAGGCCGTGCCCGCCGCTGCGGACCGCGATGGGCAGCCGCTGCTCGCGGGCGTAGCGGAGCGCGTCGACCACCTGGGTGGTGGTCTTCGGCAGCAGGACGGCGGCCGGCGACGCCGACCTGGTGTACGTCGAGCGCAGGTTGGCGTACCGGCGGTCGCCGGGCGTGACGATCTGCCCTCGGAGGGAGTCGGGCACCCGGGCCATGGCGGTGCTCATCGGTGCCCCCGTGGCGCGCGCCTCGGGTGTCCGGGATCGGTCATGGCCCAAGGATGAGCGGGCACGTGGGCGTCGACAAATCTGGTGCGCCGGTGCCCGCTGGTCGCCGCGCCGCACCACGCTCGCCGGTGCGGGGGAGTGGCGCGCGAAGGTGACCGGAATCTCCGGCCGGGTCCCCGCCTCGGGCTCGGGCGGCCAAGGGCGGGCCGCCCGGCTCCTCGCCTCCGCGTCGGGGCGGCCCGGCACCAGCGTGGCCGGCGGTGACGGTGGGACGGCCGGTCCGGCCGGCGTGCGATGACCGCCGGCCGGACCGGTGGTGCTCAGGACGACGGGGTCGGCGAAACCGTCGGCCGGTGCGGCACTCCGGGCGGGCCGAGCGAACTCGACGGGCTCGGGGAAGCGGTCGGTCCGCCCGGCTTGCCCGGCCCGCCCGGCGGAGTCAACGGGGGCGGCGACACAGTCGGCCGGCCGGGGACGCCGGGCGGGCCCACCGGGCTGGCCAGCCCGCCACCGGGGCTGGGCTCGACCGTCGGCACCGCGGTGGGCGCGGACGGGGCGGGTGCCGACGGGCTGGGTACGGCCGCCGGGCCGGCCGGGCTGGGCACGGCCGGGGGTGGTTCGTCCGAGCCGGTCGCGGCCACCGCGAGCGGAGTGGCGATCAGGATCGCCGCCAGGGTGCTCACCGCCCCCGCCGTCACCGTGGCGCGGCGTCGGTTGCGCACCCGCCGTTCCGCTCGGCTCAACTGGTCATGCACGATCGGTGCCTCCTCGGCCAGGTCGGTGAGGGTGGAGCGGATGAGGTGCTCGAAGGGGTCCGTCATCGCCGTACCTCCAGCATGTCGACGTCCGGCAGCAGTTCCCGCAGTCGCTGCACCGCTCGATGGGTACGGCTGCGCACGGTGCCCACCGAGCAGCCGAGCAACTCGGCCACCCGGGCTTCGGGCAGGTCCTCGTAGTAGCGCAGGACCACCACCGCCCGCTGCGTCGGTGGCAGGTGACGCAGCGCGGCACGCATCGCCAACCGCACGTCGGAGCCGCCGCTGGGGTCACCGCCGACCGGTTCGTCCGCCGGGTTGAGCGGGGTCTCCCGCCGCCGTCGAAACCGTCGCCACCAGCTGATCTGCTCGCGGTACATCACCACCCGCAGATAGCCCTCCGGATCGGCGTGTCGAATGCTGTCCCACTTGGGGATGGCCCGCGCCAACGCCGACTGGAACAGGTCCTCGGCGGCGTTGCGGTCCCCCGTCAACAGGTACGCGACCCGCATCAGCGCCGGAGTCCGGCTGCCGACGAACTCGGCCAGCCGCGCGCGCTCGTCCTCGTCCACCCACCACCCCGTTTCGTTGTCACAGATACAGACGCCCCAGGTCATCGTCGCTATCCACGATCGGTGGGGTTTTTCGGCCCGGAAGTGTCGGGCGTGCCGGGTAACGTCCGGCCACCAACTGAAGAAGGGGTGCGGCGAATGACGAGCGTGGCGGGTTGGACGACGGCGTCGACACCGGGTGCGTTCCCGCCGCTGCCCCGCGCGGTGGCGCAGTCCTTCTACCGCCGGATGCGGGCCGTCGCGCCGGCCGCCGTCGGCGCCATCGAACGGGACCGGACGGGCGATCCCGAGCAGCGCTTCCCTGACACCGCCTGCGGCCGGTTGGTGGGCTCGCTGGACGACGCCGGCCTACGGGCGCTCGGGATGTGGACGCACCACTGGTGCATGCGTTTCTACGACGACGACACGAGGGTTGGCCGGCGGTTGATCCGGGAGCTCGCCGCGCGGCCGGGGCTGGGCTGGACGGCCGACGAGGTGCGGTGGATGCTGCGCGAGTCGGCTTCGGCCGGACCGGCCGCCGCCGACCGGTTCACCCTGCCCCGGGCCGCCGCCGGGCAACTGCCGCCGGCCGACCGTCCCGCTCTGGGGCTGTGGCCGGACGTCGAGGTGCCCCGGCAACGGCGCCCCGACCAGTCTGGTTGATCATGGAGGTTGGCGGGGGCTGCGACTGTCGGACACCCCGCCACCACCATGATCGCCACGGGTGGAGGTCGGGCCCCGCACCGGAACGCAACGGGCGGGAGGGCCGGCTGCGGCAGGATGGACGCCGCACCGCCCGCAACGGAAGGACGCCCCGATGCCCGCCAGCGAACCGACCATCATCGCCACCAGCATGGGCTTCCTCCGGGGCGACCGGGGGCCCTACGACCTGCGTCCCGGCCCGGTCTTCGAGCTGGCGGCCGAGCTGGCCGAGGCCGGTTCGCGGCCGCGGATCTGCTACCTCGGGCAGGCCGTCGGTGACCAGCCCACCTCGCTGACCGGCGTCTACGGCGCGTTCGCCGGCACCCGGTTCCAGCCGTCCCACCTCGCGCTGTTCCCGATGCCGAACGTCGAGGACGTCCGCGCCCACCTGCTCGCCCAGGACGTGATCTGGGTCGGTGGCGGCAGCGTCGCCAACCTGGTCGCGGTGTGGAGGGTGCACGGGCTCGACGAGATCCTGCACGAGTGCTGGCAGGCCGGCGTGGTGCTGGCCGGTGTCTCCGCCGGCTCGATCTGCTGGCACGTCGGCGGTGCCACCGACAGTTTCGGCCCGCGGCTGCGCGGCTTCACCGACGGCCTGGCCTGGTTGCCGTACGGCAACGGGGTGCACTACGACAGTGAGGGCCAGCGCCGCCCGCTCATGCACGAACTGGTCGGCGACGGCACGCTCCCGACCAGTCACTGCACGGACGACGGCGTCGGCCTGGTCTACCGGGGCACCCGGCTGGTCGAGGCAGTCGCGGACCGCGAGGGCGTCTCGGCGTACGAGGTCAGCCGGGGTGCGGACGGCAGCGTCCGGGAGGCGGTCATCGCCCCTCGCCTGCTCGGCTGAGCGTCACGCCTCGCTGACCGTCACGCCTGCTCGGCCGGGGGTGACGCCTCTTCGGCGGGCTGTCGGCGGCGGAGCACCGCGTCGAAGACCTGGGCCAGCTCGGCGGCGTCCGCACCGGCGTGGTGCGTGTGCGGCACGTCGTGCAGGCCCAGCTCGTGCTTGATCGTGCCTTTGCGGGTCTGGACCCACTCGCTGCCGGTCAACCCCATCCAGTAGCTGCGCAGATCGACGCCGGAGCCGGTCGCGCCGAACGGGCTGACCACCTGCCCACCGCCGAATCGGAGCCGCCTGGACCGGCCCGGCCGGGACCGGCGTAAGCTGGCCCGTCGTGAGTCTCACCATCGGCATCGTCGGCCTGCCCAACGTCGGCAAGAGCACGCTTTTCAACGCGTTGACCAAGAACGACGTGCTGGCGGCGAACTACCCGTTCGCCACCATCGAGCCCAACGTCGGCGTGGTCGGGCTCCCCGACGAGCGGCTGAGCAAGCTGGCCGAGATCTTCTCCTCGCAGAAGGTGCTGCCGGCGCCGGTGTCGTTCGTCGACATCGCCGGCCTGGTCCGTGGCGCGTCGAAGGGGCAGGGCCGGGGCAACGCCTTCCTGGCCAACATCCGGGACGCCTCGGCGATCTGCCAGGTCGTCCGGGCCTTCTCCGACCCGAACGTGGTGCACGTCGACGGCAAGGTCTCCCCGGCCGACGACATCGAGACGATCAACACCGAGCTGATCCTCGCCGACCTGCAGACCCTGGACAAGGCGCTGCCCCGGTTGGAGAAGGAGGCCAAGCTCCGCAAGGACCGGGCCGCCGCCGTCGCCGCCGCGAAGGCCGCGATCGAGGTGCTCGACGGTGGCACCACCCTCTACTCCGGGGCCGCCGCCGCCAAGATCGAGCTGGAGCACCTGCGCGAGCTGCACCTGCTCACCACCAAGCCCTTCCTGTACGTCTTCAACGTCGACGAGGCCGAGCTGGCCAACGAGACGTTCCTCGACGAGCTGCGCGCCCTGGTCGCCCCCGCCGAGGCCATCTTCATGGACGCCAAGATCGAGTCCGAGCTGGTGGACCTGCCCGAGGAGGAGGCCCGCGAACTGCTGGAGTCGATCGGGCAGAACGAGCCCGGCCTCAACCAGCTGGTCCGGGTGGGCTTCCGCACCCTCGGCCTCCAGACGTACCTCACGGCCGGCCCGAAGGAGGCGCGCGCCTGGACCGTCCCGATCGGCGCCACCGCGCCGGAGGCCGCGGGCGTCATCCACAGCGACTTCCAGCGCGGCTTCATCAAGGCCGAGGTGGTCTCGTACCAGGACCTGGTCGAGCACGGTTCGATGGCGGCGGCCAAGGCGGCGGGCAAGGTCCGCATCGAGGGCAAGGAGTACGTCATGCAGGACGGCGACGTGGTGGAGTTCCGCTTCAACGTCTGATCCAACCTGGTCCCCGTCGGGTCGGGTGGAGGGTACGGGACCTCCAGCACGATCCCGTACCGCTGCACGTGGCCATCGTCCTCACGTGTCGGGCCGACACCCAAGGGGTCAGGGCGACGAGGTCGGGTGTCCGGTAGGACGCCACACCCTGTCGCCCTGGCCCCTTCACCAACGAGGTGTGTGGCTAGTCGCTGGGTGGGTGTTCCTTGGTGCCTGGGTGAGGTCCGCGATAGCGCGGAGCAGGCTTTCAGTTGTAGTGAGCGAACTCCGTATAGTCGTTCCAGATCCAGCCCTTTACGCCAGTGCAGCAGTCCGAGTGCCACCACAGGTTTCCGGCATCGTTCACGCAACGCTTGTCGATACGGAAAAGCGTCTTCGACTTCCAGTGGGCTATCACCGTAGACGACCCCGAATAGCTGGTGTGCACCGCGGCGCTGCCGACGATGACCCGCCTGATGTGCGGCGTCCAGTCCGAGCATGAGGCCAGTGTTCCGACTTCCGCCGGCACGGCGCCCAGCTCGTCCATCACGGCGGCCGGGACGGGCTGGGCCGCCGCAGATGCCGGTGCGGCGATCGGAAGAATGCCGGCAAACGCGAGCGTGAGTGCGCCACCCGCCGCTGCGAGTTTCCTCGACGTTGCTTTCCTCATAAATTCCTCCATAGCTGCAGGTGCTTTGGTTTGGACCGTATAGCTACCGCCAATGCCGTGAAGTCCGGTCCTGGTAACGGATAGATAAACGTGGCTTGACCAGGGGTGCGACTCGTAGATCCAGGTAAATGGACGCAGTGATTATCGCCTTTGCGTGGCGAACCGGTTCGTGAGCTGTCGTCGGCGTTGGTCCCGCTGCTGCCGCTGCCAGTCCTGCCGCCGGCGGTCGCGTCGTCGCTGGTGGACGTGGGCGATCACCGCTAGCGCCATCCACCCGGACAGAACCAGGCCTGCCGCTCCGACCACCCCTTGCGGCCGCCCCCGATGCCCGCTGAGGATGCCGAACTCGGTGACGAAATCCCCTGGATCGTTGGGGTTGACCCAGATTCGCACCGCACTGCCGGCCGGCCGGCAGACCTCCCAACAGCCAACCTCGGCCTGACGCTGAGCGCCGCCGAATTCGTAGCGCAGGTGCATCGTGTTCCGCCGCTTGTGCACCAGTTCATCGACGACTGCCTGGGCTGACACGCCGTCGACCCGCAGTCGATTTGCCCAGGCGTCGTTGTCCTGAGAGGTCTTGAACGGCAGCCGCATCATGACCAGCCCGACCACGAGGCCGAGTGCGTAGAGGGGGTAGCGGGCACGCCACCAGCTCCGCAGGATCTGCACGGTGGCCATGGTCGCAGTCGATGTCGACAAGCGGCGGTACGTTGACCGGATGACGGAACAGATGCTCCGATCGTCGTTTGGCGCGGCGGCGACCGCGTACGCCGAGCACCGCCCGGACTACGCGCAAGCCGCGGTGCGGTGGGCGCTGGAGCACGCCCCTGGCCTGCGCGTGCTCGACCTGGGTGCCGGCACCGGCAAGCTGTCGGCGACGCTGGTGGCGGTGGGCGCGGACGTCGTGGCCGTAGAACCCGACCCGGCCATGCTTGCCGAGCTGCGCCGTACGCAGCCGGGCGTCAATGCCCTGCCGGGTAGCGCCGAGGCCATCCCGTTGCCGGACGCCTCCGTCGATGCCGTGCTCGCCGGCAACGCCCTGCACTGGTTCGACATGGCCGTGGCCGGGGCGGAAATCGCCCGGGTCCTCGCCCCCGGCGGCATCCTGGCCGGTCTGTGGAACATCATGGACGACCGGATCGACTGGGTTGCCGGGCTCGAACGGGTCAGCGGGAGTGCGGCCATCGGCCCGCGTGACACGTTGAGCAGTTGGCGCGCCGCGACGGCGGGCATGCTCGTTCCGAGCACCGGCCTGACCGCCCGGTTCGGGTCCGCGGAGCAGGTCGAGTTCCCGCACGGGCAGCGCCGTACCGCCGACTCGCTCGTCGCGACGCTCGCGACGCGGGCCGGGATGCTGGTCATGCCGGACGAGGAGCGAGAGGTCACCCTCGGCCGGATTCGCTCCTTCCTCGGCAGTCGATCCGAAACCGCCCACGGCGAGTTCACGCTGCCGATGCTGACCGGCGTGCTGTGCGCCCGTCGGAGATGACGGTCGGCGACCCGGTGAACCGGCATCGCCCGGGGGCGTTGAAGGCTGCGCTGGCAGGCGTCGAGGTGGCGCTGGTGGGCCTGTTCTCGGCGAAGGACAAGGAGTTCGACAGCAAGCTCAATCTGCTGGCCAGCGTGGTGGCTGCCCACGGTGGCCAGGTCGTGAGCCGGCACGTGCAGCGGCGGGGAGTCTCTTCCGGCGGAGCGGACAAGATGGGCGACCCGTTCTCGCGGCGGACGTTGCTCAGCCCCGGTAGGGCACGCGAAGTCGCCGATGCCTGCCGGCAGCGCGGGGTCGGCGTCGCGGTCTTCGCGAACCCCTTGACCGACCATCAGCGGGCCGTCCTCACGGACATGTTCGGCTGTCCCGTCCTGACTGGCGAGGACCTCCGGCAGGTCAGGGGCGGACGGCCTTCGCGCCGTGGGCGACTGCGTACTCCGCGGCGAGCCAGGGCCCGAGGTCGTCGATGAGTTCGCGGAGCACAGCCGGAACTGGCGAGGGCGCGTGGCCGATGGCGGCAGCTCTACGCATCTGCTCCGCGCGTTCCGGATAGTGGAGCCCGAACGCCTCGGCGGACTCGCTGAGGTCGCTCGTCCAGCCTCCCCGCCGCGGCATGATCAGTGTGAACCCCGTACTGACGATGCGCCGAGCGACGAGCCGGCTGAGGGCCTTACGTTGCTGGTCGGTGGTCGCTTCGGCTGCCCGGCGGCGCGCCGATCGTGCACCAGGGGTACGACCAAACCACGACATGCAACGAAAGGTTGCGCGACGGGTGCGGGCTGTCGTAGGTTCAGTGCAACCAAAGGTTGCGAAAGGTTGTGGGCATGGAACAGGGAACTATCGAGCGTGACATCCACGTCAACGCGTCCCCCGAGGTCGTTTTCGAGGTGGTCAGCCAGCCCCGGCACATGCGGGAGTGGTGGCCCGATGACGCGCGGTTCGAGTCCGTCGCTGGCGCGCCCGGCGAGCTGGTCTGGCGCGACGCCGACACCGGCGAGACGAAGACCGTAGCGCTCGCCGTCGTCGAGGTCGACCCGCCGAAGCGGTTCTCCTTCCGGTGGTGCTTCACCGAGCCGGACCGGGGCGGGCAGGCGCTGCTCGTCACCTTCGACCTGGTGCCCAGCGGCGCGGGAACGCTGGTCCGGATGACCGAGACCGGGTTCCGCGAGCTGGGTTGGGAGGTCGCTGTCCTGGAAGAGCAGTACCGCGACCACGAGAACGGTTGGGACCACTACATGCCCCGGCTGGGCGAGTACGTCGCTCGGTTGGTCGCGACCCCGTGAGCATGGTGGTCGACGACGAGCTGTGGTCGGCGATCGGCGACCCGATTCGGCGTACGATGATCGATCTGCTTCTCGCTGACGGGCCCGGCACGGCCACCTCGTTGAGCAGACGGCTACCCGTCACCCGTCAGGCCGTCTCGAAGCACCTGGCGGTCCTCGACCGGGTTGGGCTGATTCACGCCGAGCCAGTCGGTCGCGAGCGTCACTACCAGGTGGACGAGGCGCAACTCGCCCGCGCGGTCGCCCAGTTGTCGACTGTCGGTGCCACCTGGGACGCCCGGCTCCGCCGGATCAAGCGCATCGCCGAGACGATCGAACGCCACCGCACCAACAACCAGGGAGGCTGAGAATGGTCGACATTCTGCACCAGGTCGGCGTCGTCGCTCCGCTTGCCGACGTCTACCGTGCGGTGGCAACCCCCGAGGGCGTCGCCGGCTGGTGGTCGGTCGACACGACAGGCAAGAGCGAGGTCGGCGGGCAGTTGACCGTCCACTTCGGTGACGAGGGCGGGTTCGACCTGGAGATCCTTGAGCTGGACCCGGCTGGCCGGGTGCGGTGGCGGATCGTCGGTGGCCCCGAGGAGTGGATCGGCACCGAGATCGGCTGGCGTCTCGGCCAGCGAGGCCGGTACACGATCGTCGACTTCACGCATTCGGCCTGGCGCGAGCCGACCGAACTCATGCACCAGTGCAGCACCAAGTGGGCGGTCTTCCTGATGAGCCTCAAGGAGCTGGTCGAGACGGGGCGCGGCCGGCCGGCGCCGGACGACGTGCAGATCAGCGACGGTCACTGACCTCGGTGCCGGCCTGGCCGCCGGGGGATCGCACGCTCCGCCGCGACATCGCGATCCCCCCGGCGGCCAGGCCGAGAGCAGCTATCGCCACCGCACAGAGCAGCAGCGTCGGGCGTGCGCCGATGGCGCTCACCAACGGCCCGCCCAGCATGGTGCCCAGGGGCACCGCCAGCACGAGGATGGCACCGTTCGCGGCGAGCACCGCCGGGAGTTGCTCGGTCGACGTGCTGCGCTGGAACAGCGCCATCGACGTGGACATGTACGGCGCCCAGATGAGGCCCGCCAGGGCGAACGCCGGCAACGACACACCGACGGGTGCGCCCAGGCCGAGTGGCAGCATGGCGACGCCGAACGCCACGACGATGGCGATGGTGGTGGTTCGCAGTGGCCAGCCGCGAAGGTAACCGGCGACCAGACCTCCGGCGAGGCCGCCGATGCCGAACGCGGCGTAGTACGCGCCGAACAGCGTCGCGGAGGCGTGCAGGTCGTCGGTGATGTGGATCGGCATCGCCACGTACACCGGTCCGAAGAGGAAGAAGAACCCGAGGCTCAGCACCAGCAGGCCCATTAGGGCCGGGTTCTGGCGGATGACCGCGAACCCGGCCGTTCGCGAAGCGCCGCGCTCGGACCGCGTGGGTCCACCGTTGGCGGGAAGGGCGAGACGGTACGTGAGGGCCAACACGGCGAAGGTGGCGGCGTCGATGGCGATGACCCACACCGGCCCCGCCCAGCCGATCAGGATGCCCGCCAGCGGTGGGCCGACGATGGTGGCGAACCCGCCGATGGTGGTGAGTACGGCGTTCGCCGGCAGATGGTGTCGCTGCGGCAGCAGTTCGGCGATCAGGGTGAACCGGCCGGCGGAACCCCACGAGTGCAGTAACGCCGAGGCGGCGAGCAGGAAGACGTACAGCCAGACGGTGAGCACACCGGTGAGGTGCGCGAGGGGGATGGCCCCGAGCGCGCTGGCTCGCAGAATCGCGTCCCACCCGGCGAGTTGCGCGCCGCTGCGCCCGCGCAGCAGCCGACCGAAGACGACAGTCCCGGCCGCGCTGGGCAGTGTGTACGCCGCCACGGCCAGCGCGATCCAGGTGCGGTGCGGGGTGAGTTGGATGGCGAGCCAGGTCACCGCGACCAACGCCAGGCCGTCGCCCAACGCGGAGACGGCCAGCCCAGGTAGGACCCGTCGGAGCTGAGGGTGACTGACCACCGGCCAGTACGGAGAGGAGCGCGGGAACCGGGAGGCGTCTGACGGCATGGTGTCAGCTCACCCGGCGCCGGCCCTACGGACCAACAACTACTGCCACCAGCAGAATCAGCCGAGGGTGAAAGGCTGGCTCACCGGTCCGGGCCCTTGTTTCCGCGGCCAGCGCGGGAGGACGAGCCGATGCTCGCCACGATCGAACCCACCGAGGCGAGCGACACCGCCACAGTGCCGGCCGTGTCGGCCCCGCCGTCCCCGGTCACCTTGAGGATGATGCCGGTGACCATCAGGACGACCGACAGCGCCAGGACCACATGGATGGCTCGTCTGCTCATGGCGGCATCTCACTTTCGGGTGGCGGGAGATCGACTCGGGTTCCTTGAAGTCGGGGCGTTGACACCTCGGCTTTCCGGAACCCGAGCCGATCAAACCGTTACTCCGCCCGGTAGACGGAGATGTGCGACGGGCTGTCGGCCTGGAACGGTCGGCGGTGCCAGTCGGCGTGCCGCTCGGTGAGCCGGAGCCCTGCCTGCTGCGCCATCTCGTCGATCTGGTGCGGCCAGGCGTACCGCATGGCGAACGGCTTCAGGTGCACACCGTCGCCGTCGAACGTGATGGTCTGCCGGATGAACCGCTGCGCCGGCCGGTCGTACTTGTGCAGCCGGATGGTCGCGGAATCCTCGGTCACCTCACGCACCTGCACCTGCTCGTCCCTGTCGAAGCCGCGCGGGTCGGGCACGAACGTCTCGATGACGAACGCGCCGCCGGGCGACAGCACCCGGGCGACGTTGCGGAAGCAGTCCGCCTGCCGCTCGGCGTCCACCAGGTTGAACAGGGTGTTGAAGACCAGGTACGCGAGCCGGAACTCACCGGTCACCGGTACGTCCGCCATGTCGGCGACGACCACCGGTATCCGCTCGCCGCCGGGTTTCGCCCGCAGTTGCGCGAGCATCTCCTCGGACGCCTCGACGCCGTGCACGTCGAGGCCGCGTTCGGCCAGCGGAAGCGCGACCCGGCCGGTGCCGATCGCCAGTTCGAGAACCGGGCCGCCGTCGGCCAGGTCGGCCAGGAAGTCCACGGCGGGGGCCGGGTCAGGGTTGGTGTCGCCGTCGTCGTAGTCGGCGGCCCACAGCCGGCCGAAGAGGCCGGGATCGTCGAAGACCGACATCAGCGGCCTCCGGGGTTGGAATCAGTGGCGCCCAGCAGCGCCAGGGGAACAGTCCTGCTCACGAAGTCTCGATTCCTCGGGTCGGATGACGGTGGGTTCGGGGGACTTCGTTGTGTTCGGCATGGTGGCTGCTCCCTTCGCGCGGCTGTCGACCGAGGACACCAGAGACGCCGCGGGCCCGGCAAGGCAATTACGCCAGCCGGGCCCACGCCGGGACGTGCGATCAGGAGATGTGGTGCAGGATCACGTTGTGTACGTGGTGGCTCTTCTGCGCGCCACGGAACTCCACCTCGTAGGTGTGCGTGCCGACGTGGATGGCGATGGCGCCGGTGGAGAAGAACGAACCACCCCACGACTTGTTGCTGACCACGCTCACGCTGGTGATCTTCGAGTACGGGATGCTGGTGATCGCGAACCGTTTCCCGACGAACGAGCGGTCCTGGATGATCACCCGGCGGTCGGTCAGCCCGATGAACCCGGTGCCGGTGCCGACGGCGTCGTAGACGGCGATGATCTGCTCGCCTTCGAGGAGGCCACTCTCGATCTGCTGGACCTGCTCCTTGCGGTCGTACGCGATGTTCGCCATGCCGTTCAGGCTAGAAAACCGGTGCCAACGGGCCCACCCGGGCGAGGACCACGAACTCGCCGTCACCGTGGCCGACCGGCTCACCGTGCCAGCCCCCGTAAATGCGGTCCACAAGGAACCCCGCAGTGGTCAGTGACTCGCGCAGCTCGGCCTCGGTGCGAAAGCGCAGCGACGCCGAGCTGAGGATCTCGGCCCCGTCGTCGAAGTGGTAGTGGTGGGTGAAGTCGACCACTGAGTCGCGTACCCCGGTGACTGTGGTCCACGCGCGGACCTCGCCGCCGGCCGGCAGCCTGACCACCCGGTGCGAATCCACCGGGTTCCACCGCTCCCAGCGACGGTCCGCCGGGTCGCGGGCGTCGAACACCAGCCGGCCGCCGGGCCCGAGCGCCCGGGCCAAATCGGCGAGGGTACGCGCCCACTCCGCGTCGTCGACGAAGAACTGCGCGACGTGGCTGGTCAGCACCGCCACGTCGAACGCCCGCTGCGGCAGCAGCGCCGACGTGCCCTCGATCCAGGTCACCCGCTCGCCGCAGGGCTTGACGCGGGCGGCAGCCAGCGACGCGCCGGCCGGGTCGACACCGGTGACGGTGTGGCCGGCGGCGGCGAGGGCGACGGTCAGCCGGCCGGTGCCGCAGCCGAGGTCGAGCACCCGGGCGGCCGGGGTCTCGTCGACCACCGCCTGGAAGAAGTCGTCGTCCGGGCCCCACCGGCACTCGGCGTCGTACACCTGCACCAACCGGTGGTGGCGAAACTCGGCGTGTCTCACCGGGGGTTCGCGTCGGTCGTGGCGCGGACGAACTCGCGCACCCGGGTGGTGGTGTTGCCGGGCAGCCAGACCGGCCCCCGTTCGATCGGTGGCGCGTCGTGGATGGGCACGTACGCCACGTCGGGACGCGGGTAGTAGCGCCGCGTGTGCTCGCCCACCGGCAGCACACCCCGGCCCAGCGCGACCAGGGACAGCATCTCGGAGAAGGTGTTCCCGGCGGGTCCCTTCGGCACCGGACGGCCGCCCGGGGTGCGCTCCGGTGTGCGGTCCCGCTTGAACTCCGCCGAGGTCACGCTCGGGTACTGCACCACCGGGTGGTCGGCGAGCACCTCCAACGACACCGACCGCTCCCGGGTGAGCGGGTGACCCGCCGCCACCGCCAGCACCCGATCCTCGCGAAGCAGCGCCGGGCCGGTGGCCATCCCGTCGAACGGGTACGAGGCGATCAACACGTCCGTCGAGCCGTCGAGCAGCCCGGAGCGGGTGGTGGACAACTGTGCCTCGTGCACCTCCACCCGACAGTCGGGGTGCCGCTCGCCGAACAGGGCCACCGCCCGGAGCAGCACCGGCGCGGTCCACTCGCCGAGGAACGCCACCCGCAGCGTCCCGGTCACGCCCCGGGCGGCGTCGGTCGCGCGGCGGACGGCCTCGTCCATCCCGGCAACCAGCGGGGCCAGCTCCTCGGCGAGCTGCCGGCCGATCGGGGTGAGCCGGACGACCCGACTGGTACGGGCGAACAGCGGTGCCCCGATCCGGCGTTCCAGCTTCTTCACGATGTGGCTGACCCGACCGGTGCTGACTGTCAACCGCTCGGCGGTGCGGCCGAAGTGCAGTTCCTCCGCGAGCGTCAGGAACGTCTCGACCTCGTACCGCTCCAGCACACCCGCCCCCATCGTTGACCTGTGGGCAACGATCGTAGCGACATCAGGTCTTGGTCGGTGTCCCCCGTCGGGGGATCGTGAACGCGGCAGGGAACACCGAACGAAAGGCGATGACGTGAGCGTCGACGACTACCTGGCCGGCCTGGACGGCCCACTGCGCGAGATCGGCGAGAAGCTGACGCCGATCATCGCGGCGGCCCTGCCGGCGGCGACGGGGGCGATGTGGCACGGGCACCCGGTCTGGGGCCTGGATAACCGGCCCGGCCAGCGCCCGGTCTGCCTGATCAAGGCGTACGGGTCCTTTGTCACCTTCGGGTTGTGGCGGGGACAGGAGATCGCCGACCCGTCAGGACGGTTGGTGCCCGGTGCGCGCTCGATGGCGGCGGTGAAGCTGCGCGACCTCGCCGACGTCGACCCGGCGCTGTTCAGCGGCTGGTTGCGCGCGGCGGCCGACCTGGAGCAGGCATGAGCGCGGTGCGGGTCACCGGTTTCGACCACCTGGTGCTGACCGTGGCCGACGTGGAACGGTCCCTGGACTTCTACTGCGGCCGGCTCGGGCTGGCGTCGGTGCGGGTCGACGAGTGGAGAGCGGGCACAGTCCCGTTCCCGTCAGTGCGGATCAGCCCCGACAGCATCATCGACCTCGTCCGAGGTGAACCGCAGGGCGCGAACGTGGATCACTTCTGCCTGGTGGTGGCGCCGTTGGACTGGGCGCAGGTGATCGGGTCGGGAGGCTTCACGGTGCTGACCGGGCCGGTCAGCCGGTTCGGTGCCCGCGGTTCGGCGACCTCGATCTACGTGCGTGACCCGGACGGCAACTCGGTGGAGCTGCGCTGGTACCCGCAGGACGCGGAGTCGGAGTCGGAGACGGTCGTCAGCCCTCGGTGACCGCCCGGTATGCGTCCTCGATGCGGGCGGCCAGCAGGACCTCGCCCTCGGTCAGGGGCTCGCCGCTGCCGTGCCCGACCCGGATCTGGGTGCTGTCGGCCCGTCGGCTGATCTCGGGTCGCAGATGCAGCGCGTCCGCGACAACCTTGACCCGTTCAGTTAGTGCGGCGTGTTGGGTATCGTCGATCATGAGCGTCCGTCGGATCTGCTCGCCCTCGCGTGTCCAACCAGATAGCAAGGTCAACGCGTCGGAAAGGTAGTCGTGCTTGGCCCTGCTGTTGAACAGCACGCGCATCACCGCACCCCCCAAGCGCCGTTGCCGGCTCGTGGCCAAATCGTCGCCATCCCGTGTCTTGTCGGTGTCCCCTAGTCTCTCGCTGCTCGGAGGGGGTGTCCACGCCCACACTTCCGTGTCTTATTGGCCTAGCGGACGGCTACGGTACCCAAACCGCCGATTGATCTGGCACCCTGGACGCCCGTGCGGACCGAACGGGCGAATGGTGGCGGGCAGGCCGAGCGACGGGACCTGAAGGTGATCGTCGGCGCGGCGATCATCCGGGATGGGCGGGTGCTCGCCTGTGCACGCTCCGCGCCACCCGAGGTAGCAGGCATGTGGGAGTTTCCGGGCGGAAAGGTCGAGCCGGGGGAGGCCGAGACCGACGCGTTGATCCGGGAGTGCGCCGAGGAGTTGGCCGTACGCGTCGAGATCGGCGACCGGGTCGGCCGCAACGTACGGATGGCGCACGGCCGCTCGGTGCTCAAGGTGTACGCGGCCCGCCTGCTTGGCGGCGACCAACCGCAGGCGCTGGAGCACGAGGCGCTGCGGTGGCTCACCGCCGACGAACTGGACTCGGTCACCTGGCTCCCCGCCGACGCCCCCATCGTGGCAGCCCTCCGCCCTCTCCTCACCCCGCCCAGCCCCCGGTGATCACCTCCAGCTCCCGGTGATCATGAAGTTGTTGTCACGACACGCCGCGGGCGAGGGCAACAACTTCATGATCAACCGGCCGGGGCCGGGGCCGGGGGCGGGGG
>NZ_JARVKT010000045.1:0-34966 GCF_029809455.1 Micromonospora sp. DH14
CCCGGTTACATTCCGAACCCGGAAGCTAAGCCCTCCAGCGCCGATGGTACTGCACTCGTGAGGGTGTGGGAGAGTAGGACGCCGCCGGACAATCTTTCAGAAGAGGCCACCCCTCACGGGGTGGCCTTTTCTGCGTCTGCTCGTTTCCCGGTCAGCTGATCGCCGACGGGCGTGGGGTCAGTTTCGGGTCTGCATGCCGTCGCGGAGGTCGCGCAGCAGGTCGCCGGCGTCGTTGACCGACCGGCCCGGGAACATCGCCATGACCACGCTGCCGTGGTCGGCCCAACCGCACACCGCGAAGTCCCCGCCCTCGCCGCTGGTGCTGCCACACTTCAGCACGCCGCCGAGGTCGCCCGCGGGCAGCTCGCGCAGCCCGTTCACCGCACCGGTCTCGTCCGACATCAGGCGGAAGAGGCTGTCCAGGTCCCGTTCCGGCTGCCAGAGCAGGGTGGTGCCGCCGAAGATGAGCACCGAGCGCTTCTCGTCGGCCGGGTCGCGGTAGACGGTGCCGAAACTGCGGTCCAGCTCGATGTTCGCCGCCAGGCCGCTGCGCAGATAGTCGGCGGTGCTCTTCGCCCGCTCGCTGTCGTCGCGGGTCAGACCCACCACCTGATCGGGTGAGGTCAGTTGGGTGTCCTTCTGCTGCGCCACCCGCCACCCGGCGACACCGAGCACCCCGGCGCCGGCGAGACCGACCACCAGTGCGGCCCCCCAAGCGATCTTGCGGCGGCGGGACCAGCCACCGGATCGCTCGTCGGGATCGCCTCCGGTGTCGCGGGTGCTCAGCTGGATCGGCTCTTCGGTGAGCTCGACCGGCTCGCGGCCGCCGTCGAGCGACCGCTGGGTGAGATGTGCGTCGGACATAGCCGACACCGTACGCGAACGGCAGGTGGCGCACGTCAGGTCTGCGGAAGCGCTCCGTAGACTTGTCCGGTGACCGAGAGACTGGATGCCCGACGCCCCGACGCCCCGACCCTTGCCGGCCAGTACCAGCCCGGTGAGGTAGAGCAGCGACGGTACGAGCAGTGGGTAGCCGGCGGGCACTTCCGGGCCTCCGCCGACAGCGACAAGCCCCCCTTCACCATCGTCATCCCGCCGCCGAACGTCACCGGCTCGCTGCACATGGGCCACGCGTTCGAACACACGCTGATGGACGCGTTGACCCGTCGCAAGCGGATGCAGGGCTTCGAGGCGCTGTGGCTGCCCGGCATGGACCACGCCGGCATCGCCACCCAGAACCTGGTCGAGCGGCAGCTCGCCGCCGAGGGGCTGTCCCGACACGACCTCGGTCGGGAGAAGTTCGTCGAGCGGGTCTGGCAGTGGAAGGCCGAGTCCGGTGGGGCCATCCTCGGTCAGATGCGCCGCCTCGGCGACTCCGTCGACTGGGACCGCGAGCGCTTCACCATGGACGAGGGGCTGAGCCGCGCCGTCCAGACGATCTTCAAGAAGCTCTTCGACGACGGCCTCATCTACCGGGCCAACCGGATCATCAACTGGTGTCCGCGGTGCCTCACGGCGCTCTCCGACATCGAGGTCGAGCACACCGACGACGACGGTGAGCTGATCTCGATCCGCTACAGCGACGAGGTCGTGGTGGCCACCACCCGGGCCGAGACGATGCTCGGCGACACCGCCGTGGCGGTGCACCCCGACGACGAGCGCTACCAGCACCTGATCGGCACCGAGGTCGAGCTGCCGCTGACCGGCCGCCGGATCCCGATCGTCGCGGACGCGCACGTCGACCCGTCCTTCGGCACCGGCATGGTCAAGGTGACCCCGGCCCACGACCCGAACGACTTCGAGATCGGCCAGCGGCACGACCTGCCCGCGCTGACCGTGATGGACGAGCGGGGTGTGATCACCGTCCCCGGCCCGTTCGAGGGGCTGGACCGGTTCGAGGCGCGGCCGGCGATCGTGGCAGCGCTGCGGGAGCAGGGCCGGATCGTCGCCGAGAAGCGCCCGTACGTGCACGCCGTCGGGCACTGCTCGCGCTGCAAGACCACCGTCGAGCCGCGGCTGTCGCTGCAGTGGTTCGTCAACACCGCCCCGCTGGCCCAGGCCGCGGGTGACGCGGTGCGCGACGGCCAGGTCCGCATCGAGCCGGCCGAGTTGGCCAAGCGTTACTTCGCCTGGGTCGACAACATGCACGACTGGTGCATCTCCCGCCAGCTGTGGTGGGGGCACCGCATCCCGGTCTGGTACGGCCCGGCCGGTGAGATCGTCTGCGTCGGCCCGGACGAGGCGCCGCCGACCGGCGAGGGCTGGCACCAGGACGAGGACGTCCTGGACACCTGGTTCTCCAGCGGCCTGTGGCCGTTCTCCACGCTGGGCTGGCCCGAGCAGACCCCGGACCTGGCGAAGTTCTACCCGACCAGCGTGCTGGTCACCGGGTACGACATCCTCTTCTTCTGGGTCGCCCGGATGATGATGTTCGGCCTCTACGCGATGGACGGCCGGCCGCCCTTCGACGTGGTCGCGCTGCACGGCATGGTGCGCGACCAGTTCGGCAAGAAGATGTCGAAGTCGTTCGGCAACGTGGTCGACCCGCTGGACTGGATCGACCGGTACGGCGCCGACGCCACCCGGTTCACCCTGGCCCGGGGCGCGAACCCCGGCCAGGACGTCCCGGTCAGCGAGGAGTGGTGCCAGGGCTCGCGCAACTTCTGCAACAAGCTCTGGAACGCCACCCGGTTCGCGCTGATGAACGGCGCCCACACCACGGGTGACCTGCCCCCCACCGAGCAGCTCTCCACCGTCGACCGGTGGATCCTGTCCCGGTTGGCGCACGTCACCGCCGAGGTCGACGAGCAGTTCGAGGCGTACGAGTTCGCCAAGGTGTGCGACCTGCTGTACCACTTCGCGTGGGACGACGTCTGCGACTGGTACGTCGAGCTGAGCAAGCCGGTGCTCGCCGAGGGCGGCGAGCGCGCGGAGGCCAGCCGTCGGGTGCTCGGGCACGTGCTCGACCAGCTGCTGCGGCTGCTGCACCCGGTGATTCCGTTCGTCACCGAGGAGTTGTGGCTCGCGCTGACCGGCGGCGAGACGGTGCAGGCCGCCGCCTGGCCGGTGGCCGACCGGTCGCTGGTCGACGACGCCGCCGAGGCCGAGCTGCTCGGCGTGCAGCGGGTGGTCACCGAGATCCGCCGGTTCCGTTCCGACCAGGGGCTGCGTCCCACGCAGCGGGTGGCCGCCCGGCTGGACGGGTTGTCCGGTGCGGGTATCGCGGCCCACGAGCCGCTGATCCGTTCGCTGGTCCGGCTGGACCCGGCCGGTGACGACTTCCAGGCCAGCGCCACGCTGGCCATGCCCGGCGCGGTCGGTGTCGCGTTGGACACCCGGGGGTCGATCGACGTGGCCGCCGAACGGGCCCGGCTGACCAAGGACCGCGCGGCGGCCGAGAAGGAGGCCGCGCAGGCCCGGGCGAAGCTCGGCAACCCGGCCTTCATCGGGAAGGCTCCCGAGCCGGTGGTCGCGAAGATCCGCGACCGGCTCGCCACCGCCGAGGCCGACCTGGTCCGGATCGACGCTGCTCTGGAGACACTGCCCTCGTGACCGACCGTACCGATTTCGCCGCCGCCGAAGCCGAGCTGAACGCCCGCGGTTTCACCCGCATGGTCTTCGAGCTGGACCGGATCGAGTCGTTGCTCGACCTGCTCGGTAGCCCACAGCGGGCGTACCCCGCGATCCATCTGACCGGCACCAACGGCAAGACGTCCACCGCGCGGATGATCGACTCGCTGTTGCGGGCGTTCGGGCTGCACACCGGCCGCTACACCAGCCCGCACCTGGAGACCGTCCGGGAGCGGATCGCCCTGGACGGGGAACCGGTCAGCGAGGAACGGTTCGCGGCGGTGTACCAGGAGATCAAGCCGCTGGCCGAGCTGGTCGACGCGCGGTCCGACGAGCCGCTGACGTACTTCGACATGACCACCGCGCTGGCGTTCGCCACGTTCGCCGACGCGCCGGTCGACATCGCGGTGGTCGAGGTCGGTCTCGGCGGTGCCGAGGACGCCACGAACGTCCTCCAGGCCGGGGTCTGCGTGATCACCCCGATCGGGTTGGACCACACCGAGTGGCTTGGCGACACGCTCCAGGACATCGCGTTGGCCAAGGCCGGCATCATCCACCCGGGCGCCACCGTGATCGCGGCGGCGCAGGAGGAGGAGGCGGCGGGCCCCCTGCTCGAACGCTGCGCCGAGGTCGGGGCCACCATCGCCCGGGAGGGCGGCGAGTTCGGCGTGCTCGGTCGGGCGGTCGCGGTCGGCGGTCAGGTGCTGCGCCTCCAGGGCCTGGGCGGCGTGTACGACGACGTGTTCATCCCGCTGCACGGTGCCCACCAGGCGCAGAACGCGGCGGTGGCGCTCGCCGCGGTGGAGGCGTTCCTGGGTGCGGGGGCTCGACGTCAGCTCGACATCGAGGCGGTCCGGGAGGGTTTCGCCTCGACCAGTTCCCCGGGCCGGCTGGAGCGGGTCCGTAACGCCCCGACCGTCCTGCTGGACGGGGCGCACAACCCGCACGGCATGAAGGCCACCGTCACCGCGCTCCAGGAGGAGTTCGCGTTCAGCAAGCTGGTCGCCGTGCTCGGCGTCCTCGCCGACAAGGACGCGGAGGCGTTGCTGGAGCTGCTGGAGCCGGTGGTCGACCACGTGGTGGTCACCCGTAACAGCTCGCCACGGGCGATGCCGACGGAGGAACTCGCCGCGCTGGCCGTCGAGGTCTTCGGCGAGGAGCGGGTGGACTCGGCCGAGGAGATGCCGGACGCCATCGAGTTGGCGGTGGCGTTGGCCGAGGAGGACGTCCCGGGCGAGCTGAGCGGGGTCGGGGTGCTGGTCACGGGTTCCGTGGTGACGGTCGCCGACGCGCGCCGGCTGCTGAAGCGATGACCGGCCCGGAGCGGGAGCCGCACACCGCCGAGGAGCCGGCCGGCGCGCCGGTCGAGCCGCCGGTGGGGGAGGAGCCCACGGCCGGGCAGCCGCGGCGTTCCGGGTTGCGCAACCCGGAGCGGGCGGTACGCGGTCTCGGTGCGGGCACGCTCAGCCTGGAGGCGCTGGTGCTCCTGCTGGCGATCCAGCCGATCCGGGTGGTCGGCGGTGACCTCGGCGGCGCCGCGATCGGCGCGGTGGTGGCGTTGGCGGTGGCCGCCGTGGTGCTCGCCGGCATGATGCGCCGCCCGTGGGCCTGGAACGCCGGCACCGTGCTGCAGGGCCTGCTGTTGCTGGGCGGTCTGCTGCACTGGTCGCTGCTCGGGCTGGGCATCATCTTCGCCCTGGTCTGGGCGTACGCGCTGCACGTACGCCGGGTCATCCTCGGCTGACGCCGACCCGTCGGCGACGCCCGGAGGCGGGAGCGGGCCGGGTCAGGCGTCGGCGCGTTCGCGCCACTGGGTGAGGGCGACACCGTGGCCGTCCGGGTCACGGAAGGCCGCCGCCCAGCCCTCCAGCTTGGCGCCCCGGTTGACCACCCGGGGCGCGTACGTGAAGCGGACACCCGACTCGCGCAACCGTTCGTACGCGGCCTCGATGTCGGTGACCTCAAGGTTGACGTGCACGAGGCGACGGCTGATGGGCGCCGCCCCGGTCACCTCGCGCAGGACGATCCGGGTCGCCCCGGAGGCGAGGACGGCGTTGTGGGCACCCTGGTCGACCTCGCTGAAGCCGAGCACGTCACGGTAGAAGCCGAGCGACCGGGACAGGTCGGTGACCAGCAGGGTGAGGCCCACCCCGCTGATCGGTGCGGCCGGATCCGCTGCCGGGTCGGCGGCGAACCCGAGGATCGCCCGGTCGAACTCCTCGTCGGTCACCGTCTCGGGTGCGGCACCGGCCGGGGAGGGATCGTCCAGCGGAAGGTCGAGCGGGTCCAACGGGTCGGCCGCACCGGGGCCGGACCGCTGCGCGGGAGGCGGGTCGAAGCGCTGCGCGGGCGGGTCGACGGTGTCGTCGGAGGGCGGGATGACAGTGCCGTCCTCCGTGGCGTCGAACCGGTCGGCGGTGGGCTCGTCGAAGCGCTCCTCGGCGGGTGAGCGGGGGGCCGGGGTGGCCCGCCGCGGCAGCCCGCCGGCCTGCGGTTCGACGACGACGCCCTCCAACACCACCGGGCCGCCCGGGCTCTGGTGCATCACCACGGGCTCGCGCTCCTCGGCCACGACGCCCGCGTCGTCACGCCGGAGATCGTCACGCCGGGGGTCGGTGCGCAGCGGATCGGCGCGCACAGGGTCACCGAGCGGGTCCCGGAACGGGTCACCGACCGGGTCACGGAAGTCCTCGCGGAAGTCGTCGTCCGGTGCGCGGTCGGTCCACGGCGGCGCGTCCTGCTGGATCAGGACCTCGTCCATCGCCTCCGCGTCGGCGAACTCCGGCGGGAGGTCGGCGACGGCGGCGGCGGTCTCGGCGTGGGTCGGCACCTCGTCCCAGAGGACCTTGACGTGCCGCTGGTCGTCCAACGCGACCCGGATCGGCAGGGTCTGGCCCAGCGACGGCCACTTGGAGACCGGCACCCTCGGCTCGATGATCTTCTTGGACCGGGGCGGCAGACCCGGGGCGTCTATCACCAGTTGGAGTTCGCAGCGGCCGAACGCGTACTGGGTGGGTGGTTCCGAGGCGCTGTGCACGTGCCCGACGCCGACCACCCAGGTACGCCCGCCGCCGCGTACGGTCGCGAGCGCGATCGCCAGCACCAGCAGGGCGACCCCGAGAGCCACGATGGCCCAACTGGTCATGCCCAGGCCGAAGAGGACGACGAACGTGGCAACGGTGCCCAGCACCGCGCCGATCAGCTTGCGTACCGGCGCGATGGGTCGGTTCCCGCCATTCGCCACAGTGGACCTCCCGGGGGTCAGGACCAGGCTAGGCCGGATCGGCCACCGGGGGAAAGACCGGCCGCCGCGCCGACGCCGGGGCCGGGTCGCTAGGCTGACCGTACCGACCCCGAGCGTGAAGCGCGTACAGGAGGAACCCAGCGTGTCCAGCAACAGCCCGGAAGAGCGCAGCCTCGTTCTGATCAAGCCCGACGCGGTTCGCCGCGGCCTGGTTGGCGAGGTCCTCTCCCGCTTCGAGCGCAAGGGGCTGCGGATCGACGCGATGGTGCACCGGACGATGGACGCCGCGCTCGCCGACGAGCACTACGCCGAGCACGTCGACAAGGCGTTCTACCCGCCGCTGAAGGACTTCATGACCAGCGGCCCGTTGGTCGCCCTGGTGCTCTCCGGCGACCAGGTCATCGACGTGGTCCGTGGGCTGGTCGGGGCCACCGACGGGCGCAAGGCCGCCGCCGGCACCATCCGCGGTGACCTGTCGCTGTCCAACCGGGAGAACCTCGTGCACGCCTCCGACTCGACGGACAGCGCCAAGCGCGAGATCGCGCTCTGGTTCCCCGAGCTGGGCTGACGCCCCGCCGGCCCGGGGCCCCGACACCGCTGACGGGCCCCGACACCACTGACGCCCGAATTCAGCCGGTCGCCGGCACCTTCGCCGGGTTGCCGATCACGTAGATCCCGGTGATCCGTCCGTCGGCCGCGGCGATGGTCAGCGTGTACCGACTGCCGTCCGCGCGGGTGACCAGCACCGCGGGTTCCGCGTTGAGTTCGATCGGCTCCATGGTCACCTGATGACGTGGGCCGTAGACCCCGGCGTAGAACCGGGCGATCCGGTCCGCGCCGGTGACCGGGTTGAGGGCGGCCCGGGCCCGTCCGCCGCCGTCGTTCCAGGCGGTGGCGTCGGCGGCCACCAGGTCGGTGAGGGTGGCCAGGTCGCCGTCGCGGGCGGCGGCGAGGAACGCGTTCAGCAGACGCTCCCGCTCCGGGCGGCTGGCGGTGAACCGGCGCTGCTCCTGGCGTACCCGGGCGGTCGCCCGGTGGTACAGCTGCCGGCAGTCGGCGACGGACCGGTCCAGGATCTCGGCGATCTCCGCGTACGGCAGGTCGAAGGCCGTGTGCAGGACGTACACCGCCCGCTCCGGCGGGGTGAGCCGCTCCAGGACGTGCAGCAACGCGGTGGAGAGCGAGTCGCGCAGCTCCACCCGGTCCAACGGTCCGAACGGCGAGGGCGCGGTCGGCACCGGCTCGGGCAGCCACGTCCCCACGTACGTCTCGCGGGCCGCCTGCCGGGCGCGTAGGCGGTCCACTGCCAACCGGGTGACCACCCGGGACAGGTACCGGCGCGGCTCGTCGACCCGTGCCCGGTCCACACCCAGCCAGCGCAGGTACGCCTCCTGCAGCACGTCCTCCGCGTCGTGCAGGCTGCCGAGCATCCGGTACGCGAGCCCAAGCAGCATCGGCCGGTGCGCCTCGAGCGCACCGGCCGCCTCTGCTGCCGCCTGGGTGGTCACGCCTGGGCCGGAGGCTCCAGCCGCATGGTGACCCCGATCCGATTCCACACGTTGATTGTGGCAATCGCGATGACCAGGTCGGCCAGTTCCTTCTCGGACCAGACCTTCGCGGCGTCATCCCACACCTCGTCCGGCACCCCGTGCTCGCCGAGCCGGGTGACCGCGTCGGTGAGGGCCAACGCGGTCCGTTCCCGCTCGTCGAAGAAGGGCGACTCCCGCCAGGTGGCGACCGCGAACAGCCGCCGGCTCGACTCGCCGCCGGCGAGCGCGTCCCGGCTGTGCATGTCCACGCAGTACGCGCACCCGTTGATCATCGACGCCCGGAGCTTCACCAGCTCCAGCACCGTGTGGTCGACGTTCGTCTGGACGTACTTCTCCAACCCGAGGACGGCCTTGTACGCCTGCGGCACGACCTCGGTCGGGTTCATCCGTTGCACGACTACCTCCTGATCGATTCCGACACCCATACGACGGTTGCGCCGGGCGGGTCGTGACAACCGGGACTGTGACCCCGCTCATGCCGGCGGCGATCGGTGGGCGACAGGCCGACCGACGACCGGCGTTCGCGTCCGCGTCACCCGGGCCGCCGCTCACCGTCACCTCGACCCGATAGACCCACGGGGTCAACCCATGATCGGGAGGAAGCATGACCGAGCTTGATCGACGTACCCTGCTGCGCACCGGCCTGATGGTCGGCGCCGGAGCCGCCGGCGGCGCGCTGCTGGGCGGTGCCGGCGCGAACGCCGCCCCGGCCTGGCGCCCGGCGGCGCGCCCGGTGCTCACCCACGGGGTGCAGAGCGGCGACGTGACCGCGGACTCGGCGCTGGTCTGGACGCGGGCCGACCGGCCGGGCCGGATGCTGGTCGAGGTGAGCCGACGACCGGACTTCCGGGGGGCGCGCCAGCTGCGGGGTCCGGTGCTCACCCCGAACGGCGACTTCACCGGGAAGGTCCGGCTGCGGGGCCTGCCGGACGCCGAGCGGCTGCACTACCGGGTGCGGGTGGAGAGCCTGGATCGGCACGGGGTGGTCAGTGAGCCGCTGACCGGCACCCTGACCACCGCGCCGGGACGGCACCGCCGACGCGACGTGAAGTTCGTCTGGACCGGCGACGTGGTCGGACAGGGCTGGGGCATCGCCCCCGACTTCGGCGGCATGTCGATCTTCCGGGCGATGCGGCAGGTCCGACCGGACTTCTTCCTGTGCAGCGGGGACACGGTGTACGCCGACGGCCCGCTGGTCGAGTCGGTGACGCTGCCCGACGGGCGGATCTGGCGCAACCTGGTCACCCCGGAGAAGAGCAAGGTCGCCGAGACGCTGGCCGAGTACCGCGGGCAGTTCGCCTACAACCTGCTCGACGAGCACCTGCGGGAGTTCGCCGCGGCGGTGCCGCAGATCAACCAGTGGGACGACCACGAGGTCCTGAACAACTGGTACCCGGGCGAGATCCTGGACGACCCGCGCTACACCGAGCGGCGGGTGGACGTGCTCGCCGCGCGGGCCCGCCAGGCGTTCAACGAGTGGCTACCGGTGCCGGTCGACGGGCCGATGTACCGGCGGCTGTCGTACGGGCCGTCGCTTGACGTGTTCGTGCTCGACATGCGCACCCACAAGGACCCGAACGACGGCAACACGTACGCCGACCCGAAGCGTGGCCTGCTCGGCCGGCAGCAGCGGGAGTGGCTGATCCGGGAGCTGAAGCGCTCCACGGCGACCTGGAAGGTGATCGCCAACGACCTGCCGATCGGAGTGGTGGTGCCGGACGGTCCGGGCGCGCAGGAGGGTGTCGCGCAGGGCGACCCGGGTGCGCCGGCGGGTCGGGAGCTGGAGTTCGCCGAGGTGCTGCGGGCCACCCACCGGGCCGGGGTGACCGGCATGGTCTTCCTCACCGCCGATGTGCACTACTCCGCCGCGCACCACTACGACCCGTCCCGCGCGGCGGTCGGCGACTTCACCCCGTTCTGGGAGTTCGTCTCCGGCCCGGCGCACGCCGGCGCGTTCGGCCCGAACGCGTTGGACGGCACGTTCGGGCCCCGGGCGGCCTTCGTGCACGCGCCGCCGGCGGCCAACACGTCACCGGCGGAGGGCTTCCAGCACTTCGGTGAGGTCACCATCGATGGTGAGTCCGAGGCCCTGACGGTCCACCTGCGCGACCGGGACGGCGCCTCGCTGTGGAGCACCACCCTCCCGGCCCCCTGACCACAGCTCGTTGATCATGAGGTTGGCGGGCGGATCGGCGGCCCACCGCCCGCCACCTCGTGATCAGCGACGGTCGCCGGGGATGAGGACCGGCGTGGCGGGCACCGTCCGCTCGGAGAGATCGGCGGGCGCGGCGGACGTCGGCGCGACGCTCGGAGTGCCGGTGGACGTGCCGGTCGGTGTGCCGGTCGGTGTGGCGGGGACGACCTTCCCCCGGCCGGAGAACCGGCGTCCCACCCCGATCATCGGCTGCTCCACCCAGCGGTAGAGCAGATCGGCGGCGAGCAGGCCGACCACCGTGGTGGCGACGAACAACCGGGTGCTGTGCCCGGCGTACGACGGGACCAACGCGATCACCGTCGTCATGGCGAGGTACTGCACCAGGTACAGCGAGTAGGAGCGTTCGCCCACGAACACCAGCGGTCGCCAGGAAAGCAGCTTCGTCGGCAGACCCGAGGCCAGCATGGCCGGGAGCAGCACCGCCACCGCCACCGCGTAAACGCCGATCATCAACTCTGAGTGACCGTCCTCGGCGGGCGGCCAGGACGGCAGCGACAGGTGCACGGCGACGAACCCGACGAGTACGGCGAGGGACGCCACCGGATGGGTCAACGGCCGGAACAGCGCGTACCCCCGGGGGTGGTGCATGACGACCGCCAGCAGGCAGCCCACCAGGATCGACACGTAGTGGATCGGCCAGTAGGGCCAGTCCTTCTCGAACGGGATCAGCGCGACCAGAGCGGCGATGGCCAGCAGCGTCACCGCCATCCGGCGCAGAAACGCGGTGCGGACGAACATGAAGGCCAGCAGTGGCCAGACCAGGTAGAACTTCCACTCGATGGCGATCGTCCAGGAGTGCGGGAACGCCTGGTTCGGCGCGAACTCGTTGACCATGAGCAGGTAGAACGGCATCGACTCGCGCAGCCTCGCGCTGGCGCCGTTGAGGTGCGCGAGGGCGTACGTCGCGGCGAGCACCACCAGGTAGACCGGCAGGATCCGGAAGATGCGCCGGACGTAGAAGGACCGCAGCGACACCCGCCCCCGCGACTCCTCCTCGCGCAGCATCAGCGTGGTGATCAGGAAGCCGGAGAGCACGAAGAACAGTTGGACGCCGACCCAGCCGGACAGCCAGGTCCATCGCGGCCCCCCGAAGTGGAAGGCGACGACGATCACCGCGGCGATCGCACGGAGCCCGTCGAGGGCGGGAAACCGGCGCATCGCTCGGTATTCGGCGTAACTTATCGTGGCCACCCGCTGAATTCTGGGGAGCGGCACACAACGCGTCAAGGCGGCTCTCTGACGCCGCCTCGCTCCGGAACGTCACCGTCCCCGTGACCACGAGCCGTCGGGCGAGGCGACAACTCCATGACCAACAAGGGTCGGGCGCCGGGGTCCTGCCAGCGCCGTTCGGCCCGGGCGGGCCGAACGGCTCCCCGTTGCCGACCGTCAGGTCGACGCCGCGGACCGCCTGGACCTTACGACGCTGTGATCCGCAGGCTAGGAGCGAAGGGGACGGGTGGGAAACGGATTCGGATCGAGCCGAATGCTCAGGCCGAGACGCCCGCCGGCTCGTCGCCGACGAGCTGTACCAGTGCCAGACCGGCCGGTTCCAGGCCGTACAGCACCCGCCGGCCCACCCGGCGGCGGTGCACCACACCGGCGGCCAGCAGCGCGGAGAGCTGCTCCGACACCGTGCTCGGGGCGAGCCCCAGAGCGGCCGCGAGGCCAGCGGTGGTGGCTGGCCGTGTCAGCGCCCGCAGCACCTGGGCACGACCTCGGCCGACCAGCATCGCCAGCCGGTCCGTGGCCGGTGTCGTCCGGGCCGCCGAGGTCGGCCCACCCTCGGCGAGCACCACCGCCCCGCGCGCCTGGTAGGAGACGGCGATGATCTCCGGATGGTCGGTGGCGCAGATGAGTGCTCCCTGCGAGAAGACCAGGGGAATCAGCAGCAACCGCTGGTTCACCGCCGTGAACTCCTGCTCCGACGGCTTCACCAGCGTCAGCACCGGCTTTTCCCAGCGCACCCGCTCGTGCAGGTCGGCCAGCAGCGCGTCCGGACCGTACGCGGCGAGCGCCCGGGCCCGGTGCAGCACCTCCTCGTCCAGCGCCGCCTGCATCGCCGGCCACCACGGTGCGATGGCCGCGTCCCAGTACGCCTCGATGCCGTCGGCGAGCCGCTCCAGGGCGGCCCGTCGGTCCGTGACGAACGGGCGGAGCCACTCCGGCAGGTCGTCCGGGTGGTAGTAGTGGGGGATCTGCTCGGCGATCACCTCAGCGGGCGTCGCGCGCAGCTCGGCGAGCTGGTCGGCCAGGGTCGGCGCGGCCGACGTGGGGATCGGGCTGAGGAAGTCCGGTGCGGGTAGGCCGGCGGTCAGCAGCCGGGCCGGCGCGGTCGCCGGCACCTCGTCGAGTACCCGTCGTGCGTGCCGCGCCCAGGCGGTGTACGGCCAGGGAGCCTCTCCCGGGTGGCGGTGCAGCACGAAAAGGCTGGTCAGCACCTCCCAGAGCGGGCTGGTGGCGATCCGGGTGCGGGACAGGGTCGGCTCGTCCAACTCGATCCGGATCACCCGGTCAGCCTAGGGTGCCGGAGCGCGCGTCACTCGGCGGTGGGGTGGCGTGCGGGTCTTGTATCGTTGAGCACCGTAAGGCGATGACCCGGCCATCACCGGTGAGCCTCCGGAAGAACAGCCGGGTGACCGGCCCAGTAGAACCGGACGGGTGCGGCCCGTCACAGCCGGCAATGAGCGGGCGGTCGATCCTGACCGCCAAGCGGGGTGGTACCGCGGGCCACCCGGGAGCGCCGTCGTCGGCGTACCCGGACGGTTCGTCCTCGCAGACCCACGTTGAGTGAGCTGCGAGGAGAGCGACCCCCGATGGCCTATCCGTTGCACGACCCGACCGCCGCCGGTGTGCCGGCGAGCCCGGACCTGCCCTCGGTCGAGCGCCGGGTGCTGGAGCACTGGACGGCCGACAAGACCTTCGAGGCCAGCGTCGAGGCCCGTCCCGCCGGCACCGACGGCAAGAACGAGTACGTCTTCTACGACGGCCCGCCCTTCGCCAACGGTCTACCGCACTACGGTCACCTCTTCACCGGCTACGTCAAGGACGTGGTGCCGCGCTACCAGACCATGCGCGGCCGCCACGTCGAGCGGCGCTTCGGGTGGGACTGCCACGGCCTGCCCGCCGAGGTGGTGGCCGAGAAGCAGCTCGGCATCACCAGCAAGGCGGAGATCATCGACCTGGGCGTGGCCCGGTTCAACGAGGCCTGCCGGACCTCGGTGCTGGAGTTCACCCAGGACTGGGAGCGGTACATCAACCGGCAGGCCCGCTGGGTCGACTTCACCAACGACTACAAGACCCTCGACCTGGACTACATGGAAAGCGTCATGTGGGCCTTCAAGACCCTGCACGACAAGGGTCTGATCTACGAGGGTTTCCGGGTGCTGGCGTACTGCTGGCGCTGCGAGACGCCGCTGTCGAACACCGAGACCCGGATGGACGACGTCTACCGGGACCGGCACGACCCCACCCTGTCGGTGTGGTTCGGGCTGACCGCCGACGAGTCCGCCCCGGAGCTGGTGCGCGGGCCGGTCAAGCTGGGCGTCTGGACCACCACGCCGTGGACCCTGCCGTCGAACCTGGCGCTCGCCGTCGGCCCGGACATCGAGTACGCGGTCCTGGAGCGCGAGGGCGAGCGGTTCGTGGTCGGTGCGGCGCGGCTGGCCGCGTACGCCAAGGAGCTGGACGGGTTCGAGCAGGTCGGCACCGTGTACGGCCGGGACCTGGTCGGACGCCGCTACACGCCGCTGTTCGACTTCCTCGTCGAGCAGGCCGGGGACAACGCCTACCAGGTGCTCGGCGCGGAGTTCGTCACCACCGAGGACGGCACCGGGATCGTGCACCTGGCCCCGGCCTTCGGTGAGGACGACCAGAACGTCTGCAACGCCGCCGGAATCCCCACCATCGTCACCGTGGACGACCACACCCGGTTCACCGCGCTGGTCCCGCCGTACCAGGGTGAGCAGGTCTTCGACGTCAACAAGCCGGTGATCCGGGAGCTGAAGGACCGGGGGGTGGTGCTCAAGCAGGACACCTACACCCACTCGTACCCGCACTGCTGGCGCTGCGACACCCCGCTGGTCTACAAGGCGGTCTCGTCGTGGTTCGTCGCCGTGACGAAGTTCCGGGACCGGATGGTCGAGCTGAACCAGGAGATCAACTGGACGCCGGCGCACATCAAGGACGGCTCGTTCGGCAAGTGGCTGGCCAACGCCCGGGACTGGTCGATCAGCCGCAACCGGTTCTGGGGCTCGCCGATCCCGGTGTGGAAGTCCGACGACCCGAACTACCCGCGCCTGGACGTCTACGGCTCCCTCGCCGACATCGAGCGGGACTTCGGCGTACGCCTGACCGACCTGCACCGGCCCGAAGTGGACGACCTGGTCCGCCCCAACCCGGACGACCCGAGCGGTCAGTCGATGATGCGCCGGGTCCCGGAGGTGCTGGACTGCTGGTTCGAGTCCGGTTCGATGCCGTTCGCCCAGGTGCACTACCCGTTCGAGAACGCGGACTGGTTCGAGCACCACTACCCGGGTGACTTCATCGTCGAGTACATCGGGCAGACCCGCGGCTGGTTCTACACGATGCACGTGCTGGCCACGGCGCTGTTCGACCGGCCGGCGTTCCGCAACTGCCTGAGCCACGGCATCCTGCTCGGCTCGGACGGGCGCAAGATGTCCAAGAGCCTGCGCAACTACCCGGACGTCTACCACGTCTTCGACTCGTACGGCTCGGACGCGATGCGCTGGATGCTGATGTCGTCGCCGGTGCTGCGCGGCGGGGACATGGCGGTGACCGAGACGCTGATCCGTGACGCGGTACGCCAGGTGCTGCTGCCGCTGTGGAACGTCTGGTACTTCTTCACGCTCTACGCCAACGCCGACGGGTATCAGGCGCGGCGGCGCACCGACTCCACCCATCTGCTCGACAGGTACATCCTGGCGAAGACGAACGAGCTGGTGTCGACGGTCGGCGCGCAGATGGACGCGTACGACATCTCCGGTGCCTGCGCGACCGTCCGGTCCTACCTGGACGCGCTGACCAACTGGTACGTGCGCCGGTCCCGGGACCGGTTCTGGTCCGGCGACGCCGACGCGTTCGACACCCTGTCGACGGTGCTGGAGACGCTCTGCCGGGTGGTGGCGCCGCTCGCGCCGCTGACCGCGGAGGAGATCTGGCGTGGGCTCACCGGTGAGCGGTCGGTGCACCTGACCGACTGGCCCTCGGCGGAGGAGTTCCCGGCCGACCACGACCTCGTCGCCGCGATGGACAACGTGCGGGCGGTCGCCTCGGCGGCGCTGTCGCTGCGCAAGGCCAAGGGGCTGCGGGTGCGCCTGCCGCTGTCGACGCTGACGGTGGCCTCGCCGGCGGCGGAGCAGTTGCGCCCGTTCGCCGACCTGGTCGCCGACGAGGTCAACGTGAAGACGGTGGAGTTCAGCGCGGAGCTGTCCGCGTACTGCGAGCAGGTGTTGACGGTGGTGCCCCGGGCGCTCGGCCCGCGCGTCGGCAAGCAGGTGCAGCAGGTGATCAAGGCGGTCAAGGCGGGCGACTGGGAGCTGGTCGACGGCGCCCCGGTGGCCGCCGGCGTCACCCTCGCCGAGGGCGAGTACGAGTTGCGCCTGATCGCGGCCGACGCCGAGCACTCCGCCCCGCTGCCCGGCGGTGAGGGCGTGGTGGTGCTGGACACCGACGTCACCCCGGAGTTGGCCGCCGAGGGGCTGGCCCGCGACGTGGTGCGGGTGGTGCAGCAGGCCCGCCGGGACGCCGACCTGGACGTCTCGGACCGGATCGTGGTGTCGGTGTCGGCGTCCGACGAGGTACGCGCGGCGGTGGCGGGGTACCTCGACTTCGTGGCCGGCGAGGTCCTGGCCGACTCGGTGGACTTCGCCGAGGGCCTCGACGGCTTCGCCGGCGAGGTCGGCGAGGGCGAGCGGGTCACGGTCACCGTCCGCCGGTCGTAGCACGCGGGGCGGACGCCGCCGCACCTCCGTCTGCGGGGTGTGGCGGCGTCCGCTACCGTGACACCGCCCGCTCGCACCTCATCTGCCGGAGGACCAGTGCCCCTGCTCTACACCATCGGCAAGCTGACCGTGGCGCCCACGCTGCGGGTGGCGTTCCGCCCGACCGTGGAGGGTCTGGAACACGTGCCGGAGACCGGCGGCGCGATCTTCGCCGGCAACCATCTCTCGGTGGCCGACGAGCTGTTCCTCGGCACCGTCGTGCCCCGGCACCTGGCGTTCTGGGCGAAGTCGGAGTACTTCAAGGGCGCCGGCGTGAAGGGTGCGATCTCCAAGTTCGTCCTCACCGGGCTGGGCGCGATCCCGGTCGAGCGGGCCGGTGGGCGCGCCGCGCTGTCCGCGTTCGACGCGGCGATCCCGGCCCTCAAGGGCGGTGACCTGGTGGTGGTCTACCCGGAGGGCACCCGCTCGCCGGACGGCAAGCTCTACCGGGGGCGCACCGGCGCGGCCCGGCTGGCCATCTCGGCCGGCGTGCCGATCATCCCGGTCGGCATGATCGGCACGGACAAGGCGCAGCCGATCGGCGCCCGGGTGCCCCGGCCGGGCACTGCCAAGATCACGGTTCGGTTCGGCAAGCCGCTGGACTTCACCGGCCGGCCGGACGACCGCACCTCGCTACGGCAGATGACCGACGAGCTGATGAGTGAGATCCAGAAGCTCACCGGCCAGGAGTACGTGCCGCGCTACGCCCCGCCGCGGGCCCACCCGGACCCGACCCGCGACGCCTGAGGGTGCGGCTCAGCCCCGCTCGGGCTGGACGATCTGGGCGCGCAGGCTGGCCAGCAGGTCGGCGCTGTCGGCCACCGAGAGCCGGGTGAACACGCCGGTGGCGATGCTGCCGTGGTCGACCGACGTGCAGACCACCACGTCACTGCCGTCGGCGCTACCCACAGCACACCGTTCGTGCCGGCCCCGGACACCGGTGTCCACGCTCTCCGGGGCGCTCAGCGCGTACCGATCGGTGAGCCGGCTGATCTCGGCCTCCGCGTCCGACTCCGGACTCAGCCGGAAGCCGGTGCCGCCGAAGACCGTCACCCGCTTGCCGCTCGTCGTGGCGTACACCCCGGCGAAGGTGTCCTCGGCCAGCCAGTGCTCCTTGCGTACCTCGTTCTCCAACTTCTTGGCGGCCTCGGTGCTGCGGCCGTCCTGCCGCAGGCTGAGGTCGTCCACCTGCACGGGCAGTGCCGCCCGCGCCGGGTACTGGGCCGAGATCGGGAACCCGTAGTAGGCAGGGCAGCCACAGCAGCAGGCCAGCGTGAGCAGCAGCAGCCACGGCCAGCGGCGTCGTCGGCGGACCGGCACGTACCCCTTGGGGGCCTGCCACCCGGGCGGCGCTGGCGGTGGCGCGGTCTGCCGGCGGCCCCGGCGCTGCTTCGGCACCTTCGGCGGCGCGGGTGGCGACATCGGGCGGGCCGGCACCGTGGGGCCGACGGCCCGCGGTGGACCCGGAGCAGCCGGCGGTGACACCGGGTGGGAGCCGGCCGGGGGAGCGGGCGGCCCGGACCACTGCCGGGTGTCCGACGGCCTCGGGAACGGCATCGTCGGCGGCGGCAGTGGGGGCGGGGGCGTCATCGTCGGCGGCAGTGGGGGCAGTTCGGCGGAGGGCAGGTCCCAGCCGCCGGTGTCCACGCCGGCCCACGGGTCGACCGGCGTCTGGTCCTCCGGTGGCCCGACGGGGACCGGCGGGACAGGGGTCGGCTCGGCCGACTCGCCCCAGGCAGCCCGGCGGGGCAGCGGCGGCGGCACCGGCGCCGAACCGCTCCACCTCGGCGCGGGAACCTCCGCGGTGGCCGCGGGCTCCGGCTCGCCCGGAGGTTTCGGCTGATCCGACCGGTCCGAGGGTTCCGGCTGGTCCGGGGTTTCGGGCTGGTCCGAGGGTTCCGGCCGGGTCGGGGGTTCCGGCTGGGTCGGGGGTACGGGTGGGGAGGTCGGCTCGTCGGCGACCGCCGGGTCCCGCTCCGGCTCGGTGCCCGGGGTGCTCCCGTCGGCCGGCCGTGCTCCCGGCTGGGGGTCCGGCATCGCGGCAATCTCCTCTCGCGCCGATCCGAGGTTAGTACCGCGCCGCCACCACCGCCGATCGGGCGTGCGCGCGATCGGCGCCGGGCGAACGCGTACCCTTGGGCATCATGAGTGCCCCGTCCACGACGCCGCGCGCGGCCGCGACCAATTCCGTGTGGTCCCAGCTCGAGCCGCTGCTGCCCCAGGTCTCCAAGCCCATCCAGTACGTCGGTGGCGAGTTGGGCGCGGTCACGAAGGACTGGGACGCGGCCACCGTGCGCTGGGCGCTGATGTACCCCGACGCGTACGAGGTGGGCCTGCCCAACCAGGGCGTGCAGATCCTCTACGAGGTGCTCAACGAGCTGCCCGACACCCTCGCCGAGCGGACGTACGCGGTCTGGCCGGACCTGGAGACGCTGATGCGCACGCACGGCGTGCCGCAGTTCACCGTCGACGCCCACCGCTCGGTGCGCGGGTTCGACGTGTTCGGCATCTCCTTCTCCACCGAGCTGGGCTACACCAACATGCTCACCGCGATCGACCTGGCCGGCATCCCGATGCTGTCCGCCGACCGCACCGACGCCGACCCGGTGATCGTGGCCGGTGGGCACGCCGCGTTCAACCCGGAGCCGATCGCCGACTTCATCGACGCCGCCGTGCTCGGCGACGGTGAGGAGGCGGTCCTGGAGATCACCGCGATCGTCCGGGAGTGGAAGGCCGAGGGCTCCCCGGGTGGCCGCGACGAGCTGCTGCTGCGGCTGGCCCGCACCGAGAGCGTCTACGTGCCGCGCTTCTACGACGTCGACTACCTGCCCGACGGCCGGATCCAGCGGGTCGTGCCGAACCGGGCGGACGTGCCGTTCCGGGTGCACAAGCGCACGACGATGGACCTGGACGCCTGGCCGTACCCGAAGAAGCCGCTCGTGCCGCTGGCCGAGACGGTGCACGAGCGGTACGCGGTGGAGATCTTCCGCGGCTGCACCCGGGGTTGCCGGTTCTGCCAGGCCGGGATGATCACCCGGCCGGTGCGGGAGCGGTCGATCACCACGGTCGGGCAGATGGTCCGCGAGGGTCTGGAGTTCTCCGGCTTCTCCGAGGTCGGCCTGCTGTCGCTCTCCTCGGCGGACCACTCCGAGATCGGCGACATGTGCTCCGGCCTCGCCCAGCAGTACGAGGGCACGAACGTGTCGCTGTCGCTGCCGTCGACCCGGGTGGACGCCTTCAACATCGACCTCGCGCAGGAGCTGTCCCGCAACGGTCGGCGTACCGGCCTGACCTTCGCCCCGGAGGGCGGGTCGGAGCGGATCCGCAAGGTCATCAACAAGATGGTGTCGAAGGAAGACCTGATCCGGACGGTCGTCACCGCGTACACCAACGGCTGGCGGCAGGTGAAGCTCTACTTCATGTGCGGCCTGCCCACCGAGACCGACGAGGACGTCCTCGAGATCGCGGAGATGGCCCACGAGGTGATCAGGGCCGGCCGCGCCGCGACCGGCTCCAAGGACATCCGCTGCACGGTCTCGATCGGCGGGTTCGTTCCGAAGCCGCACACCCCGTTCCAGTGGGCCGCGATGGACCGTCCGGAGGTCATCGACCACCGGCTCAAGATCCTCAAGCAGGCCATCAACGCGGACCGCTCGCTGGGCCGGGCCGTCGGCTACCGCTACCACGACGGCGAGCCGTCGCTCATCGAAGGGCTGCTCTCCAGGGGTGACCGCCGGGTCGGCTCGGTCATCCGCAAGGTCTGGGAGAACGGCGGCCGGTTCGACGGGTGGAGCGAGCACTTCTCGTACCAGCGGTGGGTGGACGCGGCGGCCGAGACGCTGCCCGCGTACGGGGTGGACCTCGACTGGTTCACCACCCGTCAGCGCGACGAGCTGGAGGTCCTGCCCTGGGACCACCTGGACTCGGGCCTGGACAAGGACTGGCTCTGGCAGGACTGGCAGGACTCGGTGAGCGGGTTCGAGCAGGACGACTGCCGGTGGACGCCCTGCTTCGACTGCGGCGTCTGCCCGTCGATGGACACCGAGATCCAGATCGGCCCCACCGGTAAGAAGCTGCTGCCGCTCACCCCGCTGGGCGGCAACGGCATGAAGGTGCCGTCGGGTCACTCGCACCCCTGACCGGGCTGCCGCCGGCTGGCGGCGCCCGACCATCCTCCACATCCGACATGTTTCCAACGGGCCCGCGTCTCGCGGGCCCGTTGGCGTTGTCAGGGCCTCGTCGCGCTGTCGCCCGCACCGGACCCGCCGGGATCGGCCGTCATCCGTACCACGTGGTGGTGGCTGGGGCTGCCCCGCCTAGGTCACACTCGATACGCTGCGTCTGACATGGACCGACCCCGCGGGTCGGGAACGGGGGAGGAAGCGCATGGGTAGCATCCCGCCGCCGAACACCGGCGATCTGCACGTCAGCGTCGAGGATCTGGACGCCGCCGCAGCGTACGTCGAGCGGCTGAAGCAGTACGTCGACGACACGATCAGCTACGAGATGGAGCGCATCAAGGATCGGATGAAGGGCGGCAGCAACAACGCCCAGACCGTTCCGAACGGCACCCCCTTCGGCGCGTACGAGGACGCCCGCATGCAGTGGGCGGCCCTGACCACGTCCACCGCCAACATGGAGGCCCATCTCACCACGCTCTCCCAGCAGCTCGCCGCGCTCAAGGAGGGCACCGAGGAGATCGCCAAGGCGTTCCGCGACACCGAGGCGCGTAACGCCGCCAACGGCAAGGAGATCGAGCGGCTGCTGGAGTCGGCGTCGCCGCCGCCCACTGCCGGCGGCGCACCCACCTACCCGTACACGGCCTGAGGGGGACGTCATGGCTGGAGGAACCTGGGAGCGGTGCGTCCGCGAGGTGACGCTCTCCGCGGACCCGGAAACTGTCGGTTCGGTCGGAGCGGGCTGGAGCAACCTCTCCAGCGGCCTGCAACAGTTGCGCGACGCGCTCGTCGGCCGGTCGTTCGTCGGCCCGGTCGCGACGGGTCAGGAGCGCCCCAACGTCGGCGGCCTGCCCGGGATGCTCGCCGGTTGGAAGGGCAGCGGTGGCGACGCGTACCGCGAGCACCTGGGCAAGATCGGCAAGCGGATCGAGGATCTGATCACCGACGCGACGAACGTCAGTGGCGCGCTGACGCGGATCGAGGGTGACATCCGCAAGTCGGTCTCCACGATTCCGATCCCCCTGATGGACGACTTCGGGTTCAACGAGTGGAGCCTGCCCAACGGCACCGAGCTCGACGACGCCCGCGACGGCGAGAGTTCGTCGGGGTTCCTCGCCGCCCTGCGTCAGGACTACCAGAACAATCCCGCCTCGTACGCCGACGGCGCGTTCCGGGACAAGGCCGACGACCTGGAAGCGACGATGAAGGTCGACGGTCAGGCCGGCGACCAGAAGCGGGGCGGCTGGTGGGACACCAAGTCCCACCTGGACAACTGGTACCGGGACAACCAGCAGGCGGCGAACACCGCGATGGCGCCGCTGCCCCAGGCGGTCTACACGGAGCGTCCCAAGCTGAAAGTGCTCGGGCCGACCGATGGTGAGGGTCCGGGGGATGGCGACGAGAACGACATCACTCGTGACCCCCGGATCCCACCGACCGGACGGCCCGACATCGGGGGCGGGGACTTCGGCGGGAAGCCGGACATCGGTGGCAATCCCACGATCGGCAGCCGGCCGCCGGGCATCGGTGACACGGGCGGTCCGACGTCCACAGTCGACCCGTTCTCCCCGACCGGCCCCGGTGGGATCGGCGAGGGCTCGCCCTCCGGCGGCACCGGCCAGCTCACCTCCCCGTCGACCGGCTCCAGCTACCCGGGCAGCGACGCTGGCTACAGCAGCGGTCTGGCCGGCGCCAGCCCGAGCGGCGTCAGCGGCCTGGGCGGTGGCATCGGCGGCGGCGGGGTCGGCAGCGCCGGCCTCGGTGGCGCCGGCGGCGGGTTCGGTGGCGGCGGTGCCGGCGTCGGCTCGGCCGGCGGGATCGGTGCCGGCGGCGGCCTGGGAGCGGGCGGCGGCATCGGTGTGGGCGGCATCCCCGGCATGGTGGGCGGTGGCAACGGAAAGCTGCCGCCGATGACGAGCGCCGCGAACGCGTTGCGCGCTGCCGCTGCCGCTGGCCCCGGCGGCGCCGGGATGGCGGGCGGCGTGCGTGGTGCGGGCATCGGCGGCGCCGGAATGATGGGCGGCGGCATGATGGGCGGCGCGGGCGGCGCCGGACACGGCGGTGGCGGCGGCTCCGAGCACTCGTCGTGGTTGACTGAGGACGACGATCCGTGGGGCCCCGGTGACGGTGCGTCCCCGGGTGTCCTTCGATGAGGATGGACGGATGAGGGTGAACGTCGGAAGCCTCCGGCCGGTAGTCGCCTGTCTGCTGGCGGGGTTCCTGGTGCTGGGGGCCGCCCAACCGGCGGCCGCCGCGCCCCGGCGGGCCGAGCAGTGGTATCTGGACGAGCTGCGGATCGACCAGGTGCACAAGGTCTCGACCGGGCGGGGCGTGGTCGTGGCCGTGCTCGACAGTGGCGTCGAGGCCAGCCATCCCGACCTGCGTGGGCAGATGCTTGCGGGTGGTCGCAGCTACGGCGCGGCCGGGGACGGCCGGGCCGACGAGGACGGGCACGGCACGCACATCGCCGGCATCATCGCGGCGAAGGGCGGCTCCGACGGTGTGGACGGCATCGCTCCCGGCGCGAAGGTCCTGCCCATCAAGCTGCGCAAGGGCACCGGGAAGAACAGCGAGGCGGCGGTGGCCCTCGGCATCCGGATGGCCGTCGACGGCGGCGCCAAGGTGATCAACATGTCCTTTGGCGGCCCAGGCGTGGCCACCCCTGAGCAAGTGAGCGCGATCAAGTACGCGCTGGACAACGACGTCGTCGTGGTTGGCTCCGCCGGCAACATCAAGAACGGCAGAACCACAGTGAGCAGTCCCGCCAACACCCCGGGTGTGATCGCGGTGACCGGGACGACGAAGGGCGGCAAGTTCTGGTCCGGCTCGGTCCAGGGGCCGGAGGCGGTGGTCGCCGCTCCGGGCGACAACGTCTACAACATCACCAACGAGGCGGGCTACGGCTGGGGCGACGGGACCTCCGATTCCAGCGCGATCGTCTCCGGCCTGGCCGCGCTGATCCGGGCGAAGTACCCGGATCTCAACGCTCCGAGCGTGATCAATCGGATCATCCGGACCGCGCGGGACGCCGGCCCGTCCGGACGGGACCCGCAGTACGGCTTCGGGGTGATCGACCCGATGAAGGCGCTGACCGCCGACGTGCCAACGGTCACCACCAACCCGCTGCTCGAGCGGGCTGCGGCACCCGCCGAGCCGGGCCCGGCCCGCACCGAGGGTGCGGACGAGGAGTTCGACGTCACCCAGCACGGTGATCGCGGTGGTCCGACCGACCAGCAGGTGATGGTGGTGGGCATCGGCATCGCCGTGGTGCTGGTGTTGCTGCTGGGGCTGGCGGTGTTCCTCATCTGGAACCGGCGGCGGTACCGGCGGGAGGCGGCCCGGGCCGCCGACATCCCGGACGAGGCGCTCGACCGGGTGACCCCTGGCGCACATCCGTCGCCGGACGCGGGCTACGCCCCGCCGCCCGGCTACGCACCTCCTCCCGGCTACCCGCCGCCACCCGGTTACGGCCAGCCCTCCGGCTACGCGCCTCCCCCCGGTTACGGCCCGCCGTCCGGTTACGGCCCGCCGGGCGGGCCGCCGCCGGCCCCGCCGAAAGAGCGGTAACCGCTCCCGATCGTGATGGCCGGCTGGTGACCTCCGGGTCACCGGCCGGCCATCGGCATTCCCGCCGGGGTTGCGGCCCTGACGACCGGTTCGCACCCGTCTGCGCCGCCATTCGGCTGCCCCGGCTGCGTACCGCGACGGGCTCTGCGCCAGGATGGGCGGACACGCAGGTACACCCGAGGAGCCCACGATCGCCAGAAAGCCTCAACCCGAGGGCGGCCAGGCACCGGTCGTCCAGCGCGTCCGCATCCGGTACGCCAAGCGCGGGCCGCTGCGATTCACCTCGCACCGGGACTTCGCCCGGGCGTTCGAGCGCGCGCTACGCCGGGCCGCCGTGCCGGTCGCCTTCTCGCAGGGTTTCCACCCGCACCCGAAGATCTCCTACGCCAGCGCCGCGCCCACCGGGGTGGCCAGCGAGGCGGAGTACCTGGAGATCGCCCTGCAGGCCGCTGTCGACCCGGAGGCGTTGCGCGCCGCGTTGGACGCCGCGCTCTCGCCGGGGCTGGACGTCCTGGACGCTGTGATCGCCGAGGGCGGCAACCTGCCGGAGCGGATCGAGGCGTCGCGCTGGTACATCGAGTTGCCCGAGGTCGACCCGGCGGTGCTGCGCGCCGCCGTGGACGCCTTCGTCGCGGCCGAGGAGGTGCTGGTCGAGCGGATGACCAAGCAGGGGCGACGTACTTTCGACGCCCGCGCCGCCGTGATATCGATCGATGTCCAACTACCTACGCCGACGCCTTCCGGGGCACCGGCCGTACCGTGTGCGATACTCGAACTGGTCGTGCGGCAGGTCACCCCGTCCGTACGGCCCGATGACGTCCTTTCCGGCCTCCGCGTGGTGGCCGACCTGGAGCCGCCGGTTTCGCCGAGGGTGACCCGGCTGGCTCAGGGCACGTTGACCGCGCAGGGTGCGATCGTGGATCCGTTGGATGCGGACCGCGACGGGGCAGCCATCGTTGGGCACTGACCGACGGTCCGTGCTCTGGCAGGCAGACTTCGGCGGTCGCGCACCACGCGCGCCCGGCGGAAACACTTTTGCGGCGACCCTGCGTGGCAGCGCTCACCCGCGCCCGGGGTAGCCAGAACTGGAGAACGTCCATGCTCGAGAACGAGCCCGAGGGCGGCGAACGGACCGGTTCACAGCCGGCCGGCGAGACCGCCGACCAGAGCAGCACTGCCGACGGCGCCGCTGTCGCGCCCCCCACGACCGAGGTCGGCTCGGCATCGGTGGAACCAGCCGGCGCCCAGACCGCTCCCGAGGCCGCCGAGCCGGCCGCACCGGCGCGGCGCACCCGGGCGACCCGTCGCCGGGCCGCACCGCTGAACCAGCCGGAGCAGACCGACGCCCCGGTCGAGGCGTCCACCGGTGGTGCCGGCAGTGCCGAGGCACCGCAGGCGGAGGTCTTCGCGCCGGTCTCCGGCGACCAGGACGTCGCTCCGAAGACCCCCCGGCGTCGCCGCAAGGCCACCCCCGTCGAGACGACAGCTGAGGAGCCGCTGGTCGCCGCCTCCGCGGAGGCCGCCTCGGCCGAGGTGGTTCCGCCGGTCAAGGTGACCCGTACCCGGCGCAAGAAGGCCACGCCCGCCGCCGTCGAGGAGCCGCCCGCCACCGAGCAGCCGGCCGCCGCCGTCGAGGAGCCGGCCGTCGAAGAGCCGGTCGCCGAGGAGCCGGCCGTCGCCGAGGAGCCGGCGGAGTCCGACCTGCGCGAGGCCGAGGCCGAGTTGACCGACTCCCCGGCCCTCCCGAGCACGTCCGCCGCCGAGCTGGCCTGGAGCAGTGGCCCGCAGGAGCGCTCCGGCGACGTGGCGCCGGGCGTGGCCGTGTCCGGTGTGACGGACGAGCCGAACGAGCCTGCCGAGATCGAGCCGGAGCAGCCGCGTACCCGTCGTCGGCGGGCTGCGCTCTCCGCGCCCACAGTGCTGTTCATGGCACCCCAGCCGGACGCGGTTCCGGTGACCCGACCGGTGGAGCCCGCCGCTGCGGCCGAGGAGCCGGCCGTCGAGGAGGCCGCCGAGCCGTCCCGTCGCCGTCGGCGTGGCCGCCGCGAGGTCGAGCCGGTGGAGCCGGTCGAGGCGATCGAGGCCGAAGAGGAGCCGACCGAGGAGGCCGACGAGGCCACCGAGGCGGATGAGGACGACGAGGACAGCGCCGCCGCGCGCCGTCGCCGCCGGCGTGGTCGCCGGGGTCGCGGCCGGGGCAAGGGCGGGGCCGACGACGCCGAGGACGAGGAGTCCGAGGAGGCGGCGCAGGCCGACGAGGAAGAGACCGCCGAGGCCGAGACCGAGGGTGACGAGGACGAGGAGTCCGAGGGCGGGGACGGCCTGACCCGTCGTCGCCGTCGTCGCCGCCGTCGTGGCGCCGGTGACACCGAGGGCGCCGCGGACGACGGCGTGCCCACCGTGGTGAAGATCCGCGAGCCGCGCCGCACCGTCGACGAGGTGCAGGGTGTGTCCGGCTCGACCCGGCTGGAGGCCAAGCGCCAGCGCCGCCGCGACGGCCGGGAGCAGCGCCGTACCCGCCCGCCGATCCTCAGCGAGTCGGAGTTCCTGGCGCGCCGGGAGGCCGTCGACCGGGTGATGGCGGTCCGCCAGCGCGGTGACCGCACCCAGATCGCCGTCCTGGAGGATGGGGTGCTGGTCGAGCACTACGTCACCCGCAACTCCTCCGCGACGATGGCCGGCAACGTGTACCTCGGCAAGGTGCAGAACGTGCTGCCGAGCATGGAGGCCGCGTTCGTCGACGTCGGCCGGGGCCGCAACGCGGTGCTGTACGCCGGCGAGGTCAACTGGGACACCTCCGGGCTGGAAGGGCGGGCCCGCTCGATCGAGCAGGCGCTGCGCTCCGGCGACTCGGTGCTGGTCCAGGTCACCAAGGACCCGATCGGGCACAAGGGCGCACGGCTGACCAGCCACATCGCGCTCTCGGGCCGGCACCTGGTCTACGTACCCAACGGCAACGCCTCCGGGATCAGCCGCAAGCTGCCGGACAACGAGCGCAAGCGGCTGCGCGACGTGCTCAAGAAGCTCGTCCCGGACGGCGCGGGCGTGATCGTCCGGACGGCTGCCGAGGGCGCCACCGAGGACGAGCTGGCCCGCGACGTCAAGCGGCTGCAGGCGCAGTGGGAGGACATTCAGGCCAAGGCCGCCGAGGGTGGTGCTCCGGTGCTGCTCTACGGGGAGCCCGACCTGGTCATCCGAGTGGTCCGGGACCTGTTCAACGAGGACTTCCGCGAGCTGGTGATCGAGGGCGAGCAGTCGTACGACATGGTCGAGTCGTACCTGTCGCACGTCTCCCCGGACCTGGTCGACCGGGTCCGCCGGCACGTCGGCACGAGTGACGTCTTCGCCGAGTACCGGATCGACGAGCAGATCATCAAGGGCCTGGACCGCAAGGTCTTCCTGCCCTCCGGTGGCTCGCTGGTGATCGACCGCACCGAGGCGATGACTGTCGTCGACGTCAACACCGGCAAGTACACGGGCTCCGGGGGCAACCTGGAGGAGACCGTCACCCGGAACAACCTGGAGGCGGCGGAGGAGATCGTCCGTCAGCTCCGGCTGCGCGACATCGGCGGCATCGTGGTGATCGACTTCATCGACATGGTGCTGGAGTCGAACCGTGAGCTGGTGCTGCGTCGGCTCACCGAGTGCCTGGGCCGGGACCGCACCAAGCACCAGGTCACCGAGATCACCTCGCTCGGTCTGGTGCAGATGACCCGGAAGCGGATCGGCGCGGGCCTGCTGGAGGCGTTCAGCGAGACCTGCGAGTGCTGCAAGGGCCGGGGCGTCATCATCCATACCGAGCCGGTGCCGGAGAAGCCGCGCCCCGCCGGTGCGGGGGAGAAGGTCAAGGCGGTCGCCGCGTCGGTGGCTCCCGCTCCGGCGGCCGAGCAGGGTGCCACGTCGTCGCGCCGGCGGGCCCGCAAGAACGCCCCGGCGGCGGCCGAGCGGACCGTGGTCGAGGTCGTCGACACCGATTCCAGCCCCGAACCGGACGCCGACTATCAGGACACCATGGGCTACGACCTGTCCCGCTACGAGTCGGACACCCCCGCCGCGCCGGCGATCTCCGACGCTCAGCAGGGTGAGTCGGCTCGGCTGGCCGCGGCGGACGACCCGGACGCGCTCGCTGACGGTGAGGGCGACGAGGAGAGCACCGACGGCGGTGGCGGCCGTCGCCGGTCGCGTCGGGGCGGCGCCCGTCGGCGGACCCGCCCCTGAGTACCTGACCGGCCACGTACGTTGACGAGGTCCCTCTCCCGGCCCAGTGCCGGGGGAGGGACCTCGTCATTGCCGGTCACCTGGCGACACACCACCCCGGCCCGCACCGGCCCGCCGGTCCCGCTGCGGTCCGGGGGGTACGTGGCGGAGCGGGACCCGCCGCTGGCGGCGGTGGGCGGCGGGGACGGCCGTACGACCGAGGGCTGGCCGGCGGCGGGCCGGGGTGGCGCTGGTCGACTGACGGAGCGTGCGGCGGGGGCAGGCGGGGCGGGCCGACGATCCGCAGCTCACGACCCTGCTCAGCGCAGTGGGCCGAGGTTCGCACGGGCGGGGTCGACGTCGGGTCGATCGACGATGGCGAACCCGGCCGGCTTCAGCAGCGCCTCGACCGGCTCTGCGCGCGCTGACCAGGGCGGGCCGGTTTGGGGTCCGGGCCGGCAATGGCGTACTCTTGCCTGCGGCCCACCTTTGGTGTGCCGAGTTCCCGTGTGCCCGCGCCGCCGTGCACTGCTACCCGGCGAGCCGCTGCGGGGACGACCGCCAGCAGCCTCAACGACAGGGAGTCCGCCTCCGATGTACGCGATCGTCAAGACCGGCGGCAAGCAGTACAAGGTCGCCGAGGGCGACGTGATCGAGGTCGAGAAGCTCACCGGTGCCCCCGGTGACGCGGTGAAGCTCACCGCGGTGCTCCTCGTCGACGGTGACGACCTGGTGACCGACGCGGCGAAGCTTGCCGAGGTCGCGGTGTCCGGCGAAATCGCCGCGCACACCAAGGGCCCGAAGATCCGGATCCACAAGTTCAAGAACAAGACCGGCTACCACAAGCGCCAGGGTCACCGCCAGCCGTTGACCCAGGTCAAGGTGACCGGCATCTCCAGCGGGAAGTAGGTCGTCCTCCAATGGCTCACAAAAAGGGTGCGTCCAGCTCGCGTAACGGTCGTGACTCCGCGGCCCAGCGACTCGGCGTGAAGCGCTTCGGTGGTCAGGTTGTCAGCGCCGGTGAGATCATCATCCGGCAGCGTGGCACCAAGTTCCACCCCGGTGACCTGGTCGGCCGTGGCGGCGACGACACGCTGTTCGCGCTGTCCGCCGGTGCGGTCCTGTTCGGCACCAAGCGCGGTCGCAAGACCGTCAGCATCGTTCCGCAGCAGTAGTTCTCGGGCTTAAGCGGGCCGCGGACCTCCGGGTCCCGGCCCGCTTAGCCTTTTTCGCGAAGTGCGGGGGTGGACCTCGCTGGAAGGATTGACGCCGTGGCAACGTTCGTTGACCGGGTCGTTCTGCATCTGCAGGCCGGCGATGGCGGGCACGGTTGTGTCTCGATCCACCGCGAGAAGTTCAAGCCCTTCGGCGGGCCGGACGGCGGCAACGGCGGACACGGCGGCAGTGTGTCCCTGGTCGTCGACCCGCAGGTGACCACGCTGCTCGACTTCCACTTCCACCCGCACGTCAAGGCCGACAACGGCAAGGGCGGTGCCGGCTCGAACCGGGACGGGGCCAACGGCCACAACCTGGTGCTCAAGGTGCCCAACGGCACCGTGGTGCAGACCACCGACGGCACCGTGCTGGCCGACATGGTCGGCGCCGGCACCACCTTCGAGGTCGCGCGCGGCGGGCGCGGCGGGCGCGGCAACGCCTCGCTTGCCAACGCCAAGCGCAAGGCGCCCGGCTTCGCCGAGCTGGGGGAGCCCGGCGACCAACTCGACATCGTGCTGGAGCTGAAGAGCGTCGCCGATGTGGGCCTGGTGGGCTTCCCGTCCGCCGGTAAGTCGTCGCTGATCTCGGTGATCTCCGCCGCGAAGCCGAAGATCGCCGACTACCCGTTCACCACCCTGGTGCCCAACCTCGGTGTGGTCCGGATGGACAACCACACCTTCACCGTCGCGGACGTGCCGGGCCTGATCCCCGGCGCGGCCACCGGCAAGGGCCTGGGCCTGGAGTTCCTGCGGCACATCGAGCGCTGCGCGGTGCTGGTGCACGTCATCGACTCGGCGACGTTGGAGCCGGGCCGTGACCCGGTGGCCGACATCGACGCCATCGAGGCCGAGCTGAGCCAGTACGGCGGCCTGGCCGACCGCCCCCGGCTGGTCGCCGTCAACAAGGTCGACGTGCCGGACGGCCGCGACCTCGCCGAGATCGTGCGCCCCGACCTGGAGGAGCGCGGTTACCGGGTGTTCGAGGTCTCCGCGGCCACCCGGGAAGGGCTCAAGGAGCTGACCTACGCGATGGCCGAGCTGGTCGAGGCGGAGCGCAAGGCCGCGCCGCCCGCCGAGCCGACCCGGATCGTGATCCGCCCGATCGCGGTGGACGACGACGGTTTCACCATCACGGCCGAGGCGGACGGCTCGTACACCGTGCGCGGTGTCCGCCCGGAACGCTGGGTCAAGCAGACCAACTTCGACAACGACGAGGCGGTCGGCTACCTGGCTGACCGGCTGGCCCGGCTCGGGGTGGAGGACAAGCTGGCCAAGGCCGGCGCGCAGCCCGGTGATCTGGTCCGGATCGGCGTGCGCGAGTTCGACTGGCAGCCGACGCTCTTCGCCGGCGTGGAGTTCGTACCCGGCAACCGGGGCACCGACGTCCGCCTGGAGGAGAAGTCGAACCGGGCCTCCGCCGCGGATCGGCTCGCGGCCCGCAAGGCCCGCCGGGTGCGGTCGGCGGACGAGGTGGGCGCGGACGCGTCCGACGACCTCGACGACTCCGACGACGCCGAGTAGTTCGTTGCGCTCCGTGATGGGGTTGATTTCCGGAAACCTTCGCGAAATCGGCGCGTCCTAGCGTGGGGTGATGCTGATCGAGTCCCGGCCTGCCATCGATCCCGAGATCGCCGCCATGGTCACCGCGCAGCAGCGTGAGCTGCGCGAGGCCGATGGCGGGTTGGACGGGCAGGTCTTCATGCCGCACGACGACGTCCGCTACCTGGCGGTGGTGGTGAACGGTCGGGCGGTGGCCTGCGGTGGGCTCCAGGCGCTCGACGCCGAGACCGGCGAGGTCAAGCGGATGTACGTCCGGCCCGCGTACCGGGGGCGGGGGATCGGTCGTCAGTTGCTCGCCGCGTTGGAGGAGTGCGCGTTCCGGCAGGGGCACTCGGTGGTCTGTCTGGAGACGGGCACCTACCTGCCGGCGGCGATCGCGCTGTACACCTCGTGTGGCTACCAGCAGATCCCGGTCTACGGCGAGTACGTGAGCAACCCGTACAGCGTCTGTTTCGCCAAGCGGTTGCCGGTCGCGGCCTGACTGCCGCGTCGCCCCTCAGGCGCCGGTGCTGGCGTGGGCGACGGTCACCGGCTTCGACTCCGGCGAGGCGTGCTGGCGCAGCACGATGCTCAGCAGGATCAGCGCGCCGACAGCGAGGAACTCGCTCTGCCAGTTCTGCATGGACTGGAACCAGAAGTCGCTGGTGCCGAGGAGGTACGCGGTGAGCAGCACGTAGCCGCCCATCTGGAGGAACTCCGACTCCCAGTTCTCGAAGACGGCCTCGGCGAAGTGCCCGCTGGTCAGGTACGCCGGCCAGCTCAGCGGTGCGGCCCCGAACTCGGTCAGCTCCTCGTTGTGGGTCTGCCAGCCGAACACGCTCTGCAACACGAGGAAGACCAGGAACGCGCCCAGCATGGCGACGGCCAGGGCGTTGTCACGCAGCCAACGAGGCATAGTCGCACCTCCTTCGCCGGTCGATTACCCCTGTGGGCCCGACGGCGAAACAAAGAGCACCAGGTCAGCGCCGTTCGGCGGGGCTGTCCAGGCGTCCACCGGTGCCCGCCTGGTTCGACAGCAGCAGCCCGAGCGCCAGCATCCCGAAGCCGAGCGCGAGGTGCAGCCAGTTGTCGGCGTCGTTGACCGGCAGGATGTTCGCCCCGCCTTCCGGGTTGACCGCCTCGATGGCCAGGCCGTACAGCCAGAGGGCGAGGTAGATCGCGCCGCCGGCGGCCAGGAACACGCGGGCACCGGCGATGCTGCGGGCCAGCACCAGGCCGGCCAGCCCGAAGAGCAGGTGCACCGCGTTGTGCAGGATCGACACCTGGAACAGCCCGAGCAGGTGGGCGCCCGAGTGGTGCCCGGCGAACCTCAGCTCGCCGTAGTCGGTGGTGATGCCGGGGATGAAGCCGAGGACACCGATCAGCAGGAACACCCCGGCCACGACCAGCGCGGCCAGCTGGACCCGGGGTCGGGGACCGGCCGCCCGACCGCCTCGTGCGCCTCGTGCCATCGCTGCCCCCTCCGTGGATCTGTCGGCCTCGCGAACCTCACTGTCCGCAGCGGCGACATGACGCAGCCCGACGATCCTCCATTTTGAAGTTCATCCGGTGGGCCGCGCAGAGAAATGCACGAAGAGGTATGGAAGCCGAAACGCAGGGTAGGTCAATGGTCAGCGGCGGCAGCATCGCGCCGCATCCCCCCAGCACATACCGCGACGACTTGCTGAGCGGAAGGGACATCATGACTTACGATCTTTCACCGACCTCCTCCACGTACGGGCAGCCCTCGACCAACGGCGGCGGCGTCCGCGACCAGGCGCGCCAGGTCGGGTCGGAGGCCGCGCAGGCCGGCGGGGCGGTCGCCCAGACCGCCAGGGAGCAGGGCACCGAGGTCGGCCGTGAGGCGGCCCGGCAGGCCCGCAACCTGTACGGCGAGGCCCGCAGCCAGCTCGCCAGCCAGACCGGTGAGCAGCAGCGCAAGGCGGCCGGTGGGCTGCGTTCGCTGGCCGACGAGATGCGCTCGATGGCCGAGCAGGGTGGTCAGGCCGGTCCGGTGACCGAGCTGGCCCGCCAGGCCGCCGACCGGGTGCACGGTGTGGCCGGCTGGCTCGAGGAGCGCCAGCCCGGTGACCTGATCACCGAGGTCCGCGACTACGCGCGACGCAACCCGGGCACCTTCCTGGTCGGCGCGGCGGTCCTCGGCGTGCTGGCGGGCCGGTTGACCCGTGGCATCTCGGCAGCCGGTGACGACTCCGGCAACGGTTCCGCCGGCTACCGGGGTGCGGGCGCGTACGACCCGGAGCAGACCGCGGTCATCCCGACGCCGCCGCCGGCGCCTCGCGCGGTGCCGGACGCCGTTCCGGCCGGTGGCTACCTCGACCCGACCCCCGGCACGCACACCCCGCCGACGTCCGGTGGCTACACCGACCAGACGGCTGCCGGCTACGCCGACCCGGCGTCCGGTGGCTACGCCGACCCGGCGTCCCGTGGTTACGCCGAGCCCGGCCGGGGCGAGCACCCGGAGCACTCCGGCACCGGTCAGCCGCTGCCGCCGGTGACCCAGACCGACCCGCTGCCGGGCGTGCCGTCCAGCGGCAACCCGCGCCCGTGAGCCGCCGAGTCATCCGAAGGGAGACGACGGCATGAGCATGCCGACGCAGGGGTCCGGCCTGGACTCCGGTTACCACCCCACCGCGGGTGCCCCGCACACCGACGCGGAGGTGAAGAACAGCTCGCTCGGCGACCTGATGCGTCAGGTCACCACCGACCTGTCGACGCTGATGCGTCAGGAGGTCGAGCTGGCCAAGGCCGAGATCCGCCAGGAGGGCAAGAAGGCCGGCAAGGCCGCCGGGCTCTTCGGCGGCGCCGGCTTCGGCGGCTACATGGTGGCGCTCTTCGTGTCCATCGCCGTGTGGCAGTTCCTGGACAACGTCATGGACTCCGGCCTGGCCGCGCTGATCGTGGCCGTGATCTGGGCCGTGGTCGCCGCCGTCCTCTACTCGGCGGCCAAGAAGAACGCCCAGCACGTACGTGGGCTCAAGCAGACCAACGACAGCGTGCAGCGGATCCCCGACGCGCTCAAGCCACACCCGGAGGGAGTCACCCGATGAGCACCGATCCCGATCAGATCCGCCGGGAGATCGAAGCCACCCGCAACAGCCTCAGCTCCGATGTGGACGCGCTGGCGTACAAGGTCAGCCCCAGCCGCATCGTCGACGACCGTAAGCAGCGGGCCCGCTCCGCTCTGCAGAATGTGAGGGACAAGGTCATGGGAACCGCGTCTGACCTCGGCCACGGCACCGGCCAGGCCGCCCACTCGGTGGGTGGCCACGCCTCGGCGGCGGCCTCCAGCGTCAGCGACGCCGCGCACTCGGCGGCGGCCACCGTCAGCGACGCCGCGCACAGCGCGCCGCGGGTGATCCGGCAGAAGTCCCAGGGCAACCCGCTTGCCGCCGGCCTGATCGCGTTCGGGGTGGGCTGGCTGGCTTCCTCGCTGATCCCCGCCTCCCGCCGTGAGCAGGAGGCCGCCGCCCAGGTGAAGGCCAAGGTCAGCGAGCACAGCGGGGCGGTGAAGGAGAAGCTGGGCGAGGTGGCCAGCGAGCTGCGTGAGCCGGCCCAGCAGGCCGCCGAGTCGGTGAAGTCCACCGCCCAGGATGCCGTGCACGCGGTCAAGGACGACACGAAGTCCGCCGCCCACACCGTCAAGGACCACGCCACCCCCTGACCCAACCC
>NZ_JARVKT010000046.1:0-34588 GCF_029809455.1 Micromonospora sp. DH14
GTGCCCCCGCCCCCCCCCCCACCCGCCCCGCAGAGTCGATCATGGATTTGTGGTGCCTCACGAAACGGGCACCCGTGGGTGAAACGCCCACCAAAACTCCATGATCGCCGGGCTGGGCCGGGCGGGGCGGGGCGGGGCTGGGGCGGGGCTGGGGCGGGGCGGCGCTTTAGATCAGGTCCCAGGTGAGGGGGGTTCCTCGGGGGACGTCGCTGGTGAAGGTGCGGCCGAGGACCCGGTCGATCTCCACCGGGGACAGACCGCCGGCTGGGCGGATCGAGCGGACGTTCTGCGGGGTCACCGGGTCGCCGGCCCGGACGTCCTCGACGACGAAGAGCGACCGGCGGAACCGCAGCCCCTCCCGCTCGGCGGGGGTCGGGCCGATCGCGGTGCCGCCCAGGGCCGCGTACGCCCGGCCTGACTCGGCGACCAGAGCCGAAAGCTCCGCCGGGTTCAGCGAGAAGTCCGAGTCCACGCCGCCGTCGGCCCGGTCCAGCGTCACGTGCTTCTCGATGAAGCAGGCGCCGAGCGCCACCGAGGCGACCGCCACCCCGATGCCGGGCGTGTGGTCGGAGAGGCCCACCGGCACGTCGAACGCACCGGCCAGCACCGGCAGCCGGCGCAGGTTGCTGTCGGCCGCCGGCGCCGGGTAGGACGCGGTGCAGGCCAGCAGGATGATGCCCGCCGCGCCACCGGCGCGGGCGGTGCGCACCGCGGCGTCGATCTCGGCGACCGTCGCCATTCCGGTGGAGATCACCATGGGCTTGCCGGTGCTGGCCACCAGTCGGATCAGCGGCAGGTCGACCAGCTCCGACGAGGCGATCTTGTACGCGGGCGCGTCCAGCGACTCCAGCAGCTCCACAGCGGTCGCGTCGAACGGTGACGAGAAGACGGTCAGACCACGCTCGCGCGCCCGTTCGAAGATCGGGGCGTGCCACTCGTACGGGGTGTGCGCGCGCTCGTACAGGCGGTACAGGTTCTCCCCGCCCCACAGCTCGTGCCCGCTGGAGATCCGGAACGCCGGGGTGTCGACGTCGATGGTGATGGTGTCCGGCCGGTACGTCTGGAGCTTCAGCGCGTGCGCCCCGCTGTCGGCCACCGCGTCGACGATGGCCAGCGCCCGGTTCAGATCGCCGTTGTGGTTGCCGGACATCTCGGCGACCACGAACGGTCGCTCACCGGCACCGACCGCGTGCGGTCCGATCTTGATTGTCGCCGTCATTCCGACCTCTGCTCAGGTACGCCCGCACCGGAGTGCGGTGGTGCTGTCGTCGTCCACCCGGCGGGCGGACGACCTGGAAAACCACGGTGCCGGGTGCCGTCCCGGGGTGCGGTGGGGTCGGTCACGGCAGCCGGCCGCCGGCCAGCGCGTCCCGGCGCTCCGGGGTGAGCGCACCGTCGCGGGTCGGGGCGGCGTCCGCCCGTCGGCCCGGTTCCTCGTCGACGGCTGGCGAACCGCCGTCGGCAGCCGCCGGGCCCGGCCGACGCAGCCGACCGGCGACCCGGTGGGCCTGGCGCAGCGCCGAGTACGCCAACCAGTCACCCCGTCCGACAAGGCGGTGCTTGAGCCCTGTCGCACCGGGGGGCAGCGGGTAGCCGCCGCTGGGCAGGTACCGGCGGTAGTGCGCGGCGGCCCGGTGGAAGAAGTCGCGCCGCAGGTGCGGGTGCAGCCGGCCGTCGTTGCCCACCACCACCAGGTAGTGGCTGATCATCAGCTCGAAGAGTTCGGCCTGCAACCGCTCGTCCGGGTGTTTGCGGGCAACCCAGTCCATGAGGCGCTCGTACTGGGCGAAGGCGTCGAAGTGCCGGCCGCTGCGGGTGGAGGTGATCGCGCCCTGGCGGCCCTGCCGGTACAGGTAGCAGACCCGGTCCAGCACGGAGATCTTCTCGGCCCCGATGAGCAGGGGGTGGCTGAACGGGATGTCCTCGTACCAGCCGGGGAAGAAGCGCAGCTCCAACTCGTCCATGAAGTCCCGGCGGACCACCTTGTTCCAGGCGGTGTGCTGCACCCGCAGCAGGCGCGGCTGGTCGGCCAGCCGGGTGACGCCGGTGATCCCGCGCAGCAGCGGGCTGCTCGCGTCGACCTCCCGCCGACCGTCCTCGTGCACCCGCAGGTGGTCGAGCATCAGCACGTCGGGCTGGTGCTGGCGCAGCCGGTCCAGCACCGCCGCGATGGTGCCCGGCGGCAACCAGTCGTCGCTGTCGACGAACCAGACGTACCGGCCGGTGGCCACGTCGAGCCCCGCGTTGCGGGCCAGCCCCAGGCCCACGTTGCTGCTCAGGTGCACGACGCGGACGCCGTCGCGGCCGGCCGCGTACGCGCGGAGCATGTCGCCGCAGCCGTCCGGGGAGGCGTCGTCGACGGCGATCAGCTCGACCGCGTCCGCCTCGCCGGCCGGGATGTCGGCCCGGATCGACTCAAGGCACTGGTACAGGTACGCCTCGACGCCGTACACGGGCACGACGATGCTCAGCAGCGGTGCGTGCGTCGGCTCATTGACCACGCCCGCCACCTTCGACGACCCGGGTGGCCGGCCCCGGAACCTGACGTTGCCGCCGATGGTGGAGTCTCTGAACTCCCGGGCAGCGGAAGGTTAACGCCGACCGGCGGGCGGTGCCGTGGCGCGGAGAACGGGGAGGTGGGACGCGTCCGGTTCACCCGGGAGTGACCCGGTAGGGTGCCTCGGTGCGGCCCTGCCGGGCCGTCGCGGGCGTCGCCGTCGCGCCGTCCGACGCCGCGCCGAGGAGGCTACGACAGTGCTGGTGACCCTGCCGAGCGCCGGGATCCCGGCATGACGAGCGTCGCCGCGATGTCGGCCACCCCACCCGCACCCGCCCTGCCCCGGCTGCCGTCGCTGACCGGGCTGCGCTGGATCGCCGCACTGCTGGTCTTCGGGTTCCACGCCGGCACCATGCGGATCATCGCCGAGCCGGACTACAAGGCCGTGGTCGACGCGCTGTTCACCCTGGGCCTCTCCGGGGTGCAGTTCTTCTTCATCCTCAGTGGTTTCGTGCTGGTCTGGTCGGCCCGCCCGGGTGACTCCCGGCGGACCTTCTGGCGGCGGCGGGTCGCCAAGATCTACCCGAACCACCTGGTGCTGTGGGCGGCGACGCTGGTGGTCGCCTGGTGGTTCGCCGACCCGGTCCTGCCGGCGGCCGCGCTGGAGAACCTGCTGCTGTTGCAGGCCTGGGATCCCCGGCCGGGCTGGTTCTACAGCATCAACACCGTCAGCTGGTCGCTCTCCTGCGAGTTCTTCTTCTACCTCTGCCTGCCGCTCGCCCTGCCGCTGCTGCGCCGGGCCCGGCCGAAGCTGCTCTGGGCGCTGATCGTCGCGCTGCCGCTGCTGATCCTCGCGCTCTGGCCGGCGCAGGAGTTGGTGCCGGAGGTGAGTCGGTGGTGGTTCACCCAGATCTTCCCGCCGGTCCGGTCGCTGGAGTTCTGGTTGGGCGCGGTGGCGGCCGAGTTGATGCGCCGAGGGCTCTGGCGCGGCCCGGGTCTGGCCGTGGCCAGCGCGATCTTCGTGGTCACCTGGGTGGCGGCCGCGCAGTGGATCCGCGCCGAGTTGTGGACCACGTTGCTCGCCGTCGCGTACCTGTTGGTGATCACCGCTGCCGCTGACGCGGACGTGCGGGGTCGGCGCTCGCCGTGGCGGTCCCGGCCGTTGATCTGGCTCGGTGAGGTCTCGTTCGCCTTCTACCTGGTGCACGTGCTGGTGATGACGAGCGTGCTGCGCTGGAGCGGGGACTGGGGGACCGGCTTCGCGGGCTGGCGTGGGCCCGCCGTGGTGCTCGGCTTCCTGGTGGCGAACCTGATCCTCGCCGGGCTGCTGCACCGCTTCGTCGAGACCCCGATGATGCGCCGGCTCGCACCGCGCCGTCCGGCCCGGCCGGCGCCCGTCCCCCGGCAACGCGTGGCCGGTGCCCAGGCCGCCGGTGACGGCGACGCACCAGCCTCCGAGAGCGGGGCCGCCGACGAGGTCGGTCCGGCCAACGGTCGATCACCGTACGCCGACCTGCGCTGACAGCGTCCACCCTGGTCAAACGGGTCGGCGCGGCGCGATCCGACACGCCCGTGGTCGGTGCGCCCGGCTCGGCGTGACGGTAGCGTGGGGACGTGCTTCCGGTCGCGTTCACCTGTCCGCTGTGGTGGGTGGCGCGCTGGGCGACGCGGGTGCTGGCCAGCCTCGCCGTCGTCGCGGCCCTGGCGCTCGGCGCAGGCCCGGCCACGGCCGCCGCGTCGACGCCCAGCCCGGTGCCAACGTCGAGCGTCGTGTCGGCCTCCGTCGCCGCCGGGCCGCTGGCGGCCTCCGGTCGGCACGTCGGGGCGCACGCTGCGGCGCGCCCGGCAGCGGCGATCCCACCGGACGCCGTCGAGGAGGCCGTTCCCGCCTGGGCTGTCGACTCGCCCGGGGCGCTCCCCGAGGAGCACCGCGCCACCGCGACCGGCGTGCTTCCGGTCCGCGCGGCGGAGTCCGACCGGCTGCCCCTCGTCGACGGTGCGAGCGGTCGGGCCTGCCGGGCCCCACCCCGGCGCTGAGCCACCGGGACGATCGTCCCGCCGCCGCGCCTGTCGCCCCACCCGCTTCCCACCCGCCGACCGGTGTCCCGCCGTGGCCCGTCGGCCGGTGCGGCCCCATCGCACTGCTCTCTCCCTGAGGTGCCGACCATGGAGACCGTCGTCTTCTACCAGTTCGTGACCGAGGTGCCGCGGGCCGCCGCCATCTGGTCGACCCTGGTCCTGCTGACCCTGGGCCTGCTCACCGTGCTGGCCGCCCGCCCCGAACGGGACCGGCCCGCCGACGACCCGCTCCCGGCCGCGCCCAGCGCCCGGGAGGTGGCCGCCGCCGAGGCCGCCGACCTGCGCCGCTACGCCGAGGAGGTGGCCGTCGCGGCGGCCGGCGCGGCGACGACAGCCAGGCGGCGACGCGCCGCCTGGCTGAGCGCCCAGGAGCAGATGGAACGGGCCTGGACCGGGTACGACGCGGCGGACACCGCCGCGCGTCGCTTCGCGGGCGCCGGGGCGCTGCCCACCCCACGGACCCCGCACACCCCCGCCGAGTACGCGGCCCGCGAGCGCTATCTGCACCGGGCGGCGATGGCCGCGTACTGGCGGGGTGACCTGAGCATGGCGCAGCTCGGTGACGTGTTCGGGCACCGGCACGGCTGGGATCCCCGACGCCACCCGGTCGAGCAGGAGGTGCTGATCAGCCGGGTGGTCCGGGATGCGCGGCTGGCCGACTACCAGGTGGCCGCCGACCGTGAGCGGGCCGCCTGGCGTGACGCGGAGTTGGCCGCCGAGTCGGCTCGTACCCTCGCCGAGGAGGCGTACGCGGCGGCGGCCCGGCTGCGCCCGAACCCGGTGCCCGCCCGCCGGACGGTGGCGGGGGCGTGGCGTCCGGCCGTCGTGGCACGGTGGCGCCCGGCCCGGGCGGGTTGAGCCCGATCTGTGATGTGAGGCCGGTCACGCAATTGTGAAATCGGACGTCCGGCGCGCGCCGCGCCATTGTTCCCGCGATTATGGTGGCGTTCTTCGTCGCCTGTCCGGTTGTCGCCCGCAGGCGCGCCCGTAACCGGTTGTCCCATCGAGTCACATCATCGGCAATACGCGCAGAAATTGCCGCGCAGATTGAGGTTTGCGCAGGTGAGCATCGCTTGGCAGGGCCTGTGGGGGGCCAGTAGTGTCGTCCCGTCCGGTGCGGTAACCGATCGCAAGAAGCGACGCCGCATCGACCCGCTTAATCGTGATCAACGAACCGGGGACCCATCAGTAAGTCCGGGGTGAATCCGCGAGCCACGGCCCGCGGTAGGGCGATCTTCCCGCCCGAATCCGTCAGCTAACCCGGTAGGCGGTGTCGGAAGGAGTCCCATCCTCGTGCAGCACCTTTCCACCCCTCGGTTGTTCCCTCGCCTCCACGGCGCGGCGGTGCACCCGCTCAATCGTCGCGTGACGGTGAGCTGACCCCCCGGGTCATCGCCTTCCCCGCCCGGCCACGCCAGGCGTTCCCCTGAGCGGTTCACCATCCGCGGACCACGGTCCGCGCGCTGGCGCCTGCCCGGATACCGGTCCGGCCCCGGTGTGCCGCTCTCCCCCCCGATCCGTGGAGGACCCCGTGAAGCACACCCTGCAGCGTCAGCTCCGCCGCCTCGCCACCGAGCGCCCGTACCAGATCGTTGCCGCCTCCGCCGCGGCTCTCGCCATCGCCACCACCGGCGGCGCCCTGCTCACCACCGCCGACGACGCCCCGGCCACCCAGCGCACCGCGACCACCGTCGCCGAGATGCGCAGCGACATCGCCACCTCCGGTGGCGACGCGTCCCCCTTGGCCAGCGCCGCGCCGACCACCGCCGCGCCGACCACCAGCGCCGCGTCTCCCGCCGCGAAGGCCAAGAGCAACCCCGACCTCACCCGTAAGCCGACGCCGCCGAAGCCGCCCGCGACCAAGGTGCTCGACTACGACTACGAGGCGCAGAACACCTACTACAACTGCGGACCGGCGGCCACCCGCAACGCGCTCAGCGCCGCCGGCATCGACCGCACCCAGGAGGAGCTCGGCGCCGAGCTGGGCACCACCGAGATGGGCACCAACTCGGCCGAGGACACCACCCGGGTGCTCAACGCCGAGGTGAAGGGATCCCCGTACCGGACCCGGATGTTCGCCGGCGCGCCCAGCCCGGCCCAGATGGACCGCCTCCAGGCTGACGTGGTGAAGGCCATCACCGACGGCCGGGGCGTGGTGGCCAACGTCGTCGGGGACGCCACCGACACCGACGGTGGCTGGCACTCCTACGGCGGCGGGCACTACATCGCCGTCGTGGGCTACAAGGACAACGGCCGTACCGTGCGGATCGCCGACTCGGCCAACGCGGCCGACCCGTCGTACTGGATCACCACGATCGACCTGGCCAACTGGATCGCCAGCCGGGGCTACTCCGCCTGACCCGGGCACGCTGACCGCCGCGGGCGTCGTCCCCCACAAGGGGCCGGCGCCCGCGGCGTCTTCGGCGGTGCGGTCAGTAGGTGATGAAGCCGTACAACGCCTTGTGGTTCGACTTCGTCCCGACCACGGTGTGGTCGACGGCGGACGACTGCACACTGCCCCTGACGAACAAGTAGTCGATCTTGCTGGAACCGCTGGTGGCCGCCGACCCGTACCCGGTCATGCCGTAGCCGCTGAGCGTGCCCGGGGCGATGCCGGTGCGGTTCGCGTCGATGCCCACCACGCGGATCGTCGACGCGTTCAGCAGCGTGGTCGCGTCCGCGCCGAGGTGGATACCGCTGTTGGCGATGCCCCGGTCGCCGTCGCCGGCGCAGGCGTTCTGCCGGTTCTCCTGCGGCAGGTGCATCGTCGCGGCGAACACGCTGGTGCCGGTCGCCTTGATGGTGAAGCGCGCCGCGATCGCGCTGGTCCGCTTCCACTTGTAGTAGTCGGTGCTGTCCGGGTCGCTGTTCGGCGGCTTGTACAGCGTGCACCCGGCGCCGTTCGCGTACGCCGTGCCCGGCTTGAGCCAACCCGCGCTCCAGTACTTCGAGATGTCGCCACTGGCGAGGTTGAGCGTCCGCTTGTTCCAGATGATGGCGTTGGTCTGCTTCTTCTTCAGGTCGCCGAGCGACTGCGAGCTGCACTTGTGCGTGCTGCCCCACGGCTCCGGGTCGTCCCACGCCACGATCGCCCCGTAGCTGCCCGCCGCGTAGCCGAACTTCGCCGACAACTGGTCGGCGTACGCCTCGGCCTGGCCGGTGCCGCGCACCTGCTGCACGATCAGGATGTCGGGCGCCACCACGCCGCTGGTGCCCGTGCGACCGGCGTCGTCGACCAGGATCGAGGTCAGGTGGTCCGGTCCGGAGATCCGCGTGCAGCTCCCGTCGGAGTTGTTCACCACCAGGTTCTCGATGTTGTTGTTGTAGACCCGCAGCACCCGGTCGGCCGCCGCGACCGCTGCGCCGTCCGGTGCGGCCACGTCCGATGGCGTCGCGGACGCCCGGTGCGGTACGCCGAGCGTGACGGCTGCCAGTGCCGCGACCAGCGCCGACCCGTACATCCTGTACACAGTGGCTCCCCTCGGGACATCATCGACAGATGGCTCTGTCCGTCCGGCCCGGAACTCTACAATGGATCATGCTTTGGTGGGGGCGGCGTGGATGACGGCTCTCGTACCAGGCCGTGAACCGTGGGAGACTGCGGCCGTGGTGGATGAATCGGGTGGTCAAGCCGGTCGCGGGCGGGTCCTGCTGCTCCTGCACGGGATGGGCACGACCGGGGACGTCTGGTTGCCGTGGGCGCCGCTGCTGGAGCAGCGCTGGGCCGGGCGGTGGCTGGCACCGGACCTCGCCGGCCACGGCTGGGCGGCACCGCTTCCGTCGTACACCTTCGCGGGGTTCGCCGACCGGATAGCGCGCGGCCTGGCGCCCGGCGACCGGCTCGTCGTGCTCGGGCACTCGCTGGGCGGGGTGGTCGGCCTCGCGCTCGCCGCCCGCGCCGCCGGGACGCCCGTGGACGCCGTGGTCGGGCTGGGCATCAAGGCCGTCTGGTCACCCGACGAGCTGACCCGCGCCGCCGACCTCGCCGCCCGCCCGGTCAGTTGGTTCGCCACCCGCGCCGAGGCGGCGCGCCGCTACCTGCGGGTCTCCGGGCTGGCCGGCCTGGTCCCGCCGGACGCCCCGGTGGTGGACGCCGGGCTGCGCCAGGTCGACGGCCGGTGGCGCCTCGCCATGGACCCGACCGCGTTCGCCGTCGGCGAGCCCGACCTGGCCGCGCTGCTGGCGGCCACCGACGTGCCGGTGCTGCTGGCGCGCGGGGAGCGCGACCCGATGGTCACCGACGAACAGCTCAAGGAGTACGGCGTGCCGGTCGCCACCCTGCCGGGCCTCGGCCACAACGCGCACGTGGAGGACCCGGCGGCGGTGCTGGCGCTGCTCGACCCGTACCGTTGAGCGGCTATGCCGGGGTGGACGCGGTGAGCGTCTCGGCCGGTGCCAGCTCCCGGCGGGCGGCGGCCAGGAACGCCTCGGCGTACGACTCGGCCGGGAAGTCACCCAGGTAGCGGCGGCGGGTGGCCCAGCGGGCCTCGGCCAGCGGGTCGGTGTCCAGCAGCGCGGTCAGCACGTCGTCCACGTTGGACATGTCCCGGCGCAGCACGTAACCGGAGCCGGCCAACGGGAAGCGCTCCACGAACCGCTCGCCCTCGTCGCCCATGTCGGTGACCGCGTACGGCTTCCCGGAGTAGAGGAAGTCGGAGATCACGCCGGACACGTCGGAGACCAGCGCGTCGGAGGAGTTGACGCACTCGGTGAGGCTCAGCTCCCGGGCCGCCGCGCCGACCACGTGCTGGCGGCCGGTGCGCGCCCGGTCGACGACGAGCAGTTCGGTGAGGCGGCCCAGCTGACGGGCCGACGCCGGGTTCTGCGCGGTGTACGGGTGGGCCCGCAGGATCACCGTCGCGCCGCGCTCCAGCAGCCGCTGCAGCAGCCTCTCCGCCACCGGCAGCGAGCAGTAGTCGGCGTCGGCGTGGTGCCCGGTCCAGGTCGGGGTGTACAGCACCGTGGGGTGCGCCAACCCGCGCGCCGGCTCCGGGCGTACCTCGATCGACTCGACCTGTGGGCGACCCACCACCACGAACTTGTCCGCCGGGATCTGCACCCCGGCGCGGGCGTACCTGTCGATCGCCGCCTGCCCGGCCACGAAGATCCGGTCGAAGATCCCCGACACCGGGTTGGCGCTCGGCGCCTTGTCGCTGTCGCCGTGGTGCAGCTGGACGTGGGTGAGCTGGGTGAAGCGGACACAGTGGCTGTTCTTCGCCCCGTGGTTGACGTAGAACGCCACCCGCAGGCTCGGCACCAACGCCTCGTCCATCGCCCCCAGGGTGGGGCAGTAGACGACCGGAGCGTCGGTTGCCGCCGCGATCGGGGCCAGGAACTCCGGTTCGCGCACCACGACCAGGAACGGTCGGCCGATCCGCTCCAGGTACGGCAGCCACATGGTGACCTGGTATTCCGACCCGGGGGGTGCGGAGAAGTAGAGCAGGAACTCCGGGCGGTGCCGGCGCAGCGCGGCGGCCACCGGCCCACCGCCGGCCCGCGGCCGGAACCGTCGCCGGGCCAGGTCCAGTGCGACAGCACAGGCGCCCGCCCCGACCAGCAGGCTGGCGGCCAGCGCCACGCCGGCCGGCAGGGCGAGCGCGGCGGCGAGCGCCAGGGCGGCGAGCAGCCCGAGCAGCGCCGTGCCGAGCTGGTCGGCGACCAGCGGCGTCCAGGCCCGGACCGGCAGGTTGGCCGCCCGGATCTCCAGACTGCCGGCGGTGCGCAGCGGACCCACCAGCAGCACCAGCCCCAGCAGGACCAGCCCGGTGACGACCAGGGCGAGGTTGACCCCTTCGTCCAGCCGCCGGGCGTAGCCGACCAGGATCGCCGCGGCGATCAACGTGGTCTCCGCCACCAGGTCGGCGCCGGGCCGGATCCGCTGCTCGGCGGCCGTGGCGGCCAGCGCGGCGACGGCCAGTGCCAGCCCCCAGCCGGTGGCACCGGTGAGTGCCAGCACGACAAAGGCCAGCACGGCCAACCCGATGGTCAGGCACCGGGCGGCCAGCTTTCGGACCAGGTCGCCGCGCATGTCGCTCCGTTCGTGGTTCCGCCGCCGCCGGCGTCAGTTCGCGGACGCCGCGCCGGCCGGTGCCTCGAGAGGACCCGACCCGGCCTGGGCCGGCACGGTCGGCGTGGGCCCGTCACCGGGCGCCCGGCGTACGTCGATCACCTGACCGGTCAGGTCGGAGATCAGCACGTCCAGCGACGACTGGGCGACGGCCTCGGCGGCGAGCAGGGTGTGCTCCGGCTCCTCGCCGAAGGCCCGGGTCCGCATCGGGGTGGCGGTGCGCTCCGGGTTGATGCAGTTGACCCGGACGCCCACGTCGGCCCACTCGTCGGCGAGCGCCTGGGTGAGGTTGACCAGGGCGGCCTTGGTGGCCGAGTAGAGCGCGTAGCGGGCCCGGCCCCGGGTGTAGGAGCTGGAGGTGTAGAGCAGCAGCTGACCCTTGGTCTGCTGGAGGTACGGCAGGGACTGCCGGGCGATGGTCACCGGGCCGACGAAGTTGACCTGGAGGACCCGGTCCATCGTCTCCTCGTCCATCTCGGCGAGGGCGCCCCGCTCCAGGATCCCGGCGGTGACCACCACGTGGTCGATCCGGCCGGTGGCCTCGAAGGCGGTCGTCAGCGCGGCCTCGACGTCCTCGGCGCGCTCGACGTGGGTGCCGGTGGTGGAGCGGCTGAACGGGAAGACCTGCGCGCCGTAGCGGCGGGCCAGCTCGGCCAGCTCGTGACCGATGCCGTAGCTGCCGCCGAACACCACGATGGTGCGGCCGGTCAGCTCCTCGGCGTAGCTGCGGTGGTCGGTGAGCCGGGGCGCCTGCGCGGCGGCGAGCTGGAAGAGCTTGTCCGCCAGGTGCACGTCGACCGGGTGGGTGACCTTGATGTTCTCGTCGGAACCGTCGATCACCTTGATCGGGGTGCCGGGCAGGTAGCGCAGCACCACGCCGCAGTCGTCGGTGGCGGCGAAGTCCGGGTCACCCTCGGCGATCCGGTACGCCTCGCGGATGGTGGGGGAGCGGAACGCCTGCGGGGTCTGGCCACGGCGCAGGCGGGAGCGCGTCGGGATGTCGGTGATGCAGTCGTTGTCGTCGACCTGGATGATCGTGTCCGCGGAGGGGATGGCCACGTCCACGGCGGCGTAGCTCCAGAGCGCGTTGACGCACTCGCGCACGATCCGACCGCTGAGCAGCGGACGCACCGCGTCGTGGAAGAGGATGTTGCAGTCCGCCGGACCGACCGCGTCCAGCGCGATCCGGGTGGTGGCGTTGCGGGTGTCGCCACCCTCGATCACCTTGGTGACCTTGCGCAGGCCGGCCTTCTCGACGATCTGCCGGGCGTCCTCGACGTGGCCGCTGGCCATCAGCACGATGATCTCGTCGATCTCCGGTGCCGCCTCGAAGACCGCAAGGGTGTGCTCGATGATCGGCTTACCGGCGATCTTCAGCAGCTGCTTCGGGATGCCGAGGCCCAGCCGGGTCCCGGTGCCTCCGGCGAGAACCACCGCCACTGTCCGTGAGGGGCGCCACGGCGTCGGGTTCTCCGCTTCGGCGTCCGGGCCAGTGGTCTGGTCCTGCGTCATTGCCGGATCCTCACTCTCAGGGATGCGTTAACGGAAGGTTCCGCCCGAGCGGCGACGGAATGAACCTTAACGCGCGGACCGCGCCGCCCCAACGCGGGCGACGCGGTCCTCGGGGTGCCGTGTCGATGCCGGACGTTCGCGGAACTCTACTTGCTGTTCGCGTACGCCTCGTATGCCCGGATGACCTCATTGGTGGGGCCGTCCATCCGGATGACGCCCGACTCCAGCCAGATCGTCCGTTCGCAGGTGTCCCGTACGGAGGAGAGCTGGTGGCTGACCAGGAACACCGTTCCCGCGCCCTCGCGCAGTTCCCGCACCCGCTGCTCGCTGCGCTTGCGGAAGCCCTTGTCGCCGGTGGCGAGCGCCTCGTCGATGAGCAGCACGTCGTGCTTCTTGGCGGCGGCGATGGAGAACCGCAGCCGGGCCGCCATGCCGGACGAGTACGTCCGCATCGGCAGGCTGGCGAAGTCACCCCGCTCGTTGATCCCGGAGAAGTCGATGATCCCCGCGGCCTGCTTGGCCACGTCATCGGGGTGCATGCCCATGGCCAGGCACCCGAGAACGACGTTGCGCTCCCCGGAGAGGTCGTTGAGCAGGGCGGCGTTGACGCCCAGCAGCGACGGCTGCCCCTGGGTGTGGATGGCGCCCCGGTTGACCGGCAGCAGGCCGGCGATGGCCCGCAGGATGGTGGACTTGCCGGAGCCGTTGCTGCCGATCAGCCCGATCGCCTCGCCCCGGTACGCGGTGAAGGAGATGCCCTTGACCGCGTGCACCTCCCGGACGTTCGGCGCGTGGGTGCGCTTGACCAGCCGGCGCAGCGCGGCCACCGGCGTGGTGCCACCGGCGGCGCCCTGGTGCACCCGGTAGATGATGTGCGCGTCGTCCACGACCACTGTCGGGATGCGCTCCTGCGTCCGGGTCATCGTCGCGTTCGCCTCGGTGTGGGCGTTGAAGTGCTCAACCACGGCCGTACTCCTGTTCGCCGCGCCAGAAGTAGAAGAAACCGCCGACGCCGGCCACCAGCGCCCAACCGGCGCCGACCAGCCAGAGCTGGGTCAGCGATTCGTTGAGCAGCGGTGCCTCCTCGAGCAGCGCGTAGCGCGCCAGCTCGATGTAGACCAGCAGCGGGTTGAACTGCACGAGGGTCGTCGCCCAGCCGGGCAGCCGCTCGAAGAGGCTGACGCTGTAGAGGACGCCGGAGCCGTACATCCAGGTCCGCATGATGAACGGCATGACCTGCTTCAGGTCGCTCGACTTGGAGCCCAGCCGGGCCACCAGCAGCACCACGCCGGCGTTGAACACCGCCTGCAGCAGCAGGGCCGGCACCAGCAGCAGCCACTCCCAGGTGAGCGGTTCGCCGGTGACCAGCACGATGCCGATGAGCACCACCATCGAGGCCAGCAGTTGCTGGAACTGTGTGATCGTGGTGGACAGCGGCAGACTGGCCCGGGGGAAGTGCAGGGCCCGGATCAGCCCCAGGTTGCTGCTGATCGACTGGGTGCCGGCCAGGACCGCGCTCTGGGTGAAGTTGAAGATGAACAGCCCGGTGGTCAGATAGGCGATGAAGTTCGGGATGCTCTTCTGGTCGAGCACCACCCCGAAGATCAGGTAGTAGACCGCCGCGTTGGTCAGCGGGGTGAGCACCTGCCAGAGCTGACCCAGCTTGGCGTTGCTGTACGAGGCGACGAGCTTGGCATTGGCGTACGCGGCGATGAAATGCCGGTAGGCCCACAGTCGGCGGCTGTACTCGACGAGGCTGGGGCGCTCACCGGCGACCCGTAGCCCGTGCCGAGCGGCCAGCTGCGCCTGGGTCAGGCCCGTGTCGGGGTCGACCAGCGCGGTGGTGGCCATGGAAATGGCGCTCCGATCTTTCGTGCAGACGGGGGTTGCTCGCGACGATCGCATCCTAGTGGGAAATTTGCGCGGGGCGCCGCCTCGTCGCTGCCAGGACAGTAGTCCGAAACACGTCGGGACGCAACCGTACCGTCGTTGCGCTACGCTGTGCGGCGTGACCTGCGATAAGAGCCCTCGATGACCACCGAGAAGAGGCGGGCACCGGCCGGCGCGGCGGTGCTGCGCGACGAGATCACCACGGCGATCCGCCGCGCGCTGATGCAGGAGCTCGCCGCGGTCGGCTACGGCCGGCTCTCCATCGAGGCGGTGGCCCGCCGGGCCGGCGTCAGCAAGACGGCGATCTACCGACGGTGGAGCTCGAAGCTCGACCTGGTGCTGGAGATCGTCGCCGCCGCGGCGCACGGCAAGCTCCCCGCGCTGGACACCGGCACGCTGCGCGGTGACCTCGCGCTGCTGTTCCAGGTGGTGGCGCACGCGCTGCGGCACCCACTGGCGTCGCAGATCATCCCGGACCTGCTGGCCGAGACCGCCCGCAACCCCACCATCGACGCGACCCTGCGTCAGGTGCTGCACACCCGGCAACAGGAGATCGGCGGTCGCCTGGTCACCCGGGCCGTGCAGCGTGGCGAGCTGCCCGCCGACACCGACCTGGACGCCGCCGTCGACCTCATCGTGGGGCCGCTCTACTGGCGGCTCGCCATCGCCCGGCTCCCGCTCACCGACGGCTACCTCGACAGCCTGGTCGAGTCCGTGGCGGCCGGGCTCGGCGCCGACAGCGTTCTGCCCCGCCCCCGGGCGGCCCCCAGATCGGATTGACCAGCACCCCGACACTCGGTCGCCGGCAGCAGCGGTCGGTCTGCCCGATTCCGCTACGCTGCCCCCTTGACACCCGGCCATCACCGTGCCGAGGCCCCTCATCCGTCTGACGAGTAAGGACGCCCGTGGCCAACGTCGACAGCATCGCCGTAGCGCCCGCCGAACCGGATCCGACGCCCCGGAGCGGGCAGGCACCCCGACCGTCCCACCCTCGGGGGCTGTCCCGGGTAGGCGCGCTGGTGGCCCACGCCCCGGCGGTGCTCACCGATGGCGCCGTGATCGCGTTCGCCCTCTTCACAGTGCTCTACCACCTGGCCTTCCTGGGGGACCTGCGTCCGTCGGTGACCTTCCGGATCTGGCTGGTGGCCTGTGTGGTGCTCGCGGTGGTGGCCGTGCTGCGCGCCCGCCGCCGCGCCCGCGCCCGGACCGACAGCGCCCCGACCGACAGCGCCCCGGCGGTTCCGGCGGAGCCCGACGGTGCGCGGCCCGCCACCGACCGTCGCCTGCTCATCGGCGCTCTGGTCGCCGCCGTGGTGGCCGCCGTCTCCGCCGGTGCGGCCGGCACCAGCATCGACCTCACCTGGTGGATTCCGGCCGTCGCCGGCCTGCTCGCGGCCGTCGGCGGGCTCCTGCTGGTACGCCAGGCGTGGCTGCGCGGCCCGGTGCCCACCCCGGCCGCCCCGGCGCCCACCGCGGGGCAGTCGGCGTACGCGTTGGTCGTCTCGGCACTGGTCGGCATCTCCTCGTTCTTCATGGCCCGCAACACCCCCGACGACGTCTACTACGTCGGCAAGTCGGTGTGGATCGCCGAGCGTGACCTGATCCCGCTCAACGATTTCCTCTTCTCCGAGAACGTGCTGCCGGCCATGGGCTCGCAGCCGCCCATCCCGTCGATCGAGGTCTTCGACGGCGCGTTCGCCAACGTCGTCGGCATCCACGCCAGCTCGGCCCTCTGGTACGTGCTGCTGCCGATCATGGCGGTCCTCGCCGCGCTGGCGCTGTGGCGGTTGACGCACCGGTGGGCCCCGCGCCGTGTGTTGCTCGCCTTCACCGTGGCGATCGCGTACCTGTACCTCGTCGCCGGTGACGACGCCGCACTGGGCACGTTCCACCTGCTCCGGCTGCACGAGGGCAAGGGCATGTTCGTCTCGGCGGTCATCCCGCTGATGTGGCTCTACCTGACCGAGTGGTTCGACACCCGGTCGCGGCGCAGCCTGGTGCTCATCGTGGCGCTCTCGATCACCGCGATCGGGCTCACCAACACCGCGGCGATCATCCTGCCGATGCTCGTCGGCGCCGCCGGCTTCGCCATGCTGCTGGTCGGCCGGTGGAAGGCGGCGATCGTGGCGGCGGTCGCCGCCCTCGCGTACCCGATCGGCTCGCTGGTGGTCTCCCGCCTGGTGCTCGGCGGGATGACCGCGACCGGCGCGGACGACGCCTTCTTCGACGCGGCGTACACCTACCGGCGGACCCTGCTGTTCGGCGTGGTCGGGGTCATCAGTGGTCTCGCGCTGTGGTGCGGTGCGTTGCTCGCCCGCCGCCGCACGCCCGCGCTGCTCGCCGCCGGCGCCGCGCTGGCGTTGAGCGTGTTGTTCGTGCCCGGCGTGCTGGAGGTGCTCAGCGCGTTGAGCGGCATCTCGGTGGTGTTGTGGCGGGTGCCGTGGCTGCTGGCCCTGCCGACGCTGATCGGTCTGCTCTGCACCGTGCGTGTGCCGGCACCGAGCCGGGCGCTGCGCCGGGCCGCGTCCGGTGCGATCGCGGTGCTGCTGGTCGCCTCGTTCGCGCTGTTCGCCACCCCGATGTGGTCGTCGAAGAGCTGGGTCGAGGTGCACCCCCGCCCCACCTGGAAGCTCCCGCAGCAGCGTCAGGCGATCGCGTTCTGGATCAAGGGTCTGGACCGGCCGGAGGGTCTGCTGCTCGCCCCGAAGACGATCATGCGTACGACGCCGATCGTCACCAGCGAGGTCCGGGTCGTCCTGCCCCGTGACTTCTACCTCGTCGAATACGACCTCAACTCCCAGTTCGCCAAGGACCGACTGTTGCTGTCCGAGTTCGCCGACGGCACCGCCAGCCCGACGCCGGCCGAGCTGACGCCGGCACTGGACCGCCTGGACGTGGGCACCATCTGCGTCTACAACGGCAACCGGTACGCCCGCGACACCGCGCCGCAGCTGGGCTACCAGGAGTTCGCCAAGCGCCCGAGCCCCGGCGGGATGACCTGCTTCCGGCGGGCCGGCTGACCGCTGCGCCCACCCCACGCGCCCGACCCCGTGCGAGGGTCGGGCGCGTCCCGGGCCGGAATTTTGCCCGAAATGATGCCGGATACCCGAGCGACACCGAGCTGTCCGCTCGCGTTAAGGTCGCAGTCACACGCAGCGGGCCGCGACTGAGCCACTGCGCGACGGGGGAGTGACGTCGGTCCATCACGGGCACCGCCCGCAACGAAATCTCGTAGGGAGCGAACTCGCTTGTTCGGCACGTTGACAGGACGCCTCGGAGTGGCCGCCCAGAGTGCGCTACTGGTACTGGCCTACCTGGTCATGCTCGTCGGTGGCGTATTCGGCTGGGTCGGCCTGTTCGCCGTCGCCGGGTTGGCCGCCATCATCGGCGAGTTCGCCGTCGCCCGTTGGTCACCGCCGTCGCAGCTGCTGTTGGAGAAGGTGGGCCTGCACTGGTCGTACCGGCAGCTGACCCGGGACCTCGCCGCCGTGCTGCTGGTCGCCGCCGAGGTGCGGCTCAGCGGCGGCGAACTGACCCTGCTGCTCGTACTGCCGGCCGCGGTGTGGGTCGTCTCGGTCTTCGCCGGCGCGTTCTCCACCATGATCGAGCGTCGTAACCCGCTCTCCGCCATGGTGCGCAACATCGAGCTGGGTCCACTGTCCAGCGCGCCCACGCCGCCCGCCTGGGCGGCGGCGGTCGCCGGTGACCGGATGCCTCTGCTCAACCTGCTGCTGGTGCCGGCCGGTGTGGCCGCCGCGGTGCAACACGACCCGACGCCGTTCTTCGTGGCCGGCGCGGGGGCGGTCGTGGCGACCGGTCTGGTGGGCGCCATCATCGCGCTGACCTGGCTGCGGGGTCGGGGCGCGGGGCAGGGTCCGCTGCTGCCGGCGGTCCAGCGGTGGCTGGACAACTACCGGCCGGAGGTGGCGCTCTACTTCGCCGGCCCGGCCAAGGACGTCTACCAGGCGAACATGTGGCTCGCCCCGACCGAGGCGCTCCAGCAGCGCGCGGTGGTGCTGATGCGCAGCCGGGAGGCGTTCCTGGAGCTGGCCGACACCCGACTGCCGGTGATCTGCGTACCGGCCGGTGTCGACTTCATGAACCTCGACCTCGGCGGCGTCCGCGCGGCGCTCTACGCCGCCAACGTCGGCGCGAACATCCACATGCTCCGCGAGCCGGGTACGAAGCACGTCTTCGTCGGGCACGGCGACAGCGACAAGCAGGCCAGCGTCAACCCCTACAGCAAGGTGTACGACGAGGTCTGGGTCGCCGGCCTGGCCGGTCGGGAGCGTTACGCGCGAGCCGGTGTGGGGGTCCTCGACTCGGACATCGTCGAGATCGGCCGGCCGCAGCTCGCCGGGGTGCACACCTTCGGCGCCGAGTCGGTGGACCGGCCGTTCACGGTGCTCTACGCGCCCACCTGGGAGGGCTGGCTCGACGACGACCCGTACCACACCTCGCTGGTGCTGATGGGTGAGCGGATCGTCAAGGGGCTGTTGGCCACGAACCCACGGCTGCGCCTGATCTACAAGCCGCACCCGCTCACCGGGTCGCGGTCCAAGGCGGCGAGGGCGGTGCACGAGCGGATCGTCGCCGCGATCCGCGCTGCCGGCGGCGACCCGGACGCGTCCTCGTTGGACGGCACCGCGCACCTGGTGGTCACCGGCCGCACGCCGGCGCTGTTCGACTGCTTCAACCAGACCGACCTGCTGATCAGCGACGTGTCCAGTGTGGTGTCGGACTTCGTGCAGAGCCAGCGGCCGTACGTGGTGGCCAACCCGGCCGGCCTGTCGGAGGACGACTTCCGCCGCGAGTACCCGACGGCTCGGGCCGCGTACCTGCTCTCCAAGGACTGCGGTGAGCTGGAGAAGATCGTGACGGTCACCCGGGCCGGCGACGACCCGATGACCGAGGCCCGCCGGGAGCTGAAGACCTACCTGCTCGGCCCCGCCGAGGCGAACCCGATGGACCGTTTCCAGCAGGAGATCGACCGGCTCTGTCACTGAGCTGTTGTCAGCACGGCGGCGCGCGCCCGGCCCGACACTGTCGGACCGGGCGCGTTCGCGTCAGCGTGGGTGCGGGTCGGCGTGCGTGCGGATCAGCCCACGTGCCGGTCAGCCCAGCAGGGCGGCCACCGCGTCGGGGACCGGGAGGTCCACCGGCAGCGCCCGTGCCGCCACCACCGCGGTGACCGGCAGCGCGCCGTACACGTGCGGGAACAGTTGACCGCCGCGCGACGGCTCCCACCGCAGCGCGTCGCCCAGTCGCTCCTCCTCGACGCTGAGCAGGGTCAACCCGGTGGCACCGGCGAAGTGTCGCCGTGCCGTCTCCACCACCTGGTCGCCGGCGGAGAGGTGGATGAAACCGTCCTGCCGGTCCACGGCGGAGCCGGCGAAGGCGCCGACGGCGAGCGCGTCGTCCCATTCCGCGCTCGACAGCAGTTTGTAGATCACCACAGCAGCGTACGGGGCGACCGTCGGCGCGCTCGCCCGGTTTTCGCCGGTACCGCCGCGCCCGTCGCCTCCCGCCGGGCATGCTCAGGTCAGAGGCCGCGGAGGGATGGGCGATGCAGAGCTACGACGATGACTGGACCGACAGCCAGCGGGCACTGTACGACGAGTGCTACCGGGCCGGCGGCGAGTGGGCCGAGGACCCGGACACTCCGTCCGACGACGTACAGCACGTGATCAACCTGGCCGAGGCGGACGACGACGCCTTCGAAGACGCCGAGATCGACTACCCGCCGCTGGTCGACGCGGTCACCCAGGCCAGCGGGGTCACCGTCACCAGCGTGCCGGCCAGCCACGAGGACCCCGGTTTCCGCGGGTTCACCGACGGCGTCCGGGACGCCACCGCCGAGGACGTCTTCGGCCTCTAGGGCGTGGGTCGAAGCCCCTGAGCGGCCGGCCGCCCGCCCGGCGCGGGCGGGCGGCCTCCCGGTCCGCGCGCGCTTCTGCCACCATTCGCAGAACAGCGCTGCGACGGACGGGGGCACGGGTGCGAATCCTGCTGGTGGAGGACGACCGCCGGGTGGCCGCTGCGCTGTCCTCCGCCCTCACCCGTCGGGGGTACGAGGTCGAGCACGCGGCCACCGTCGCCGCCGCGCTCTCCGCCGCCCCGTGCGACCTGGTGCTGCTCGACCTGACCCTGCCCGACGGGGACGGCACCGACCTGTGCCGGGAGTTGCGTCGGCGCAGCAGTCAACTCGGCATCATCGCGGTGACCGCCCGGGGTGAGGAACGTGACCGGGTGCTGGGGCTGCGCCTCGGCGCGGACGACTACGTGGTCAAGCCGTTCTCGATGGTGGAGTTGCAGGCCCGGATCGAGGCGGTGCTGCGCCGCGCCGCGAACGCCGCCCCCGAGCGGCACCTCATCGAGGCCGGTCCGGTCCGCATCGACGTGGCCGCGCGGACGGTCACCGTCGACGGGCGGGTGGTCACGTTGACCCGCAAGGAGTTCGACGTGCTGCTCTCGCTGGCCCGCCAGCCCGGGGTGGCGGTGCCCCGCGACCGGATCCTGCTCGACGCCTGGGGCACCACCTGGGCCGACCGGCACACCGTCGAGGTGCACGTCGGGTCGCTGCGCGGCAAGCTCGGCGACGCCCGCCTGGTGGAGACCGTGCGCGGCGTCGGTTACCGGCTGCGCGACGCGTGAGGAGCTGACGTGCGTCGCCGCCTGGTGATCAGCTATCTGCTGCTGATGGTCCTCGTCCTCATCGCGTTGGAGACCCCGTTGGCCGCCACCATGGCCAGCCGGGAGACCGAACGGGTCCGTGCCGACCGCCTCGCCGACGCCACCCGGTTCGCCTCGCTGGCCGGGCCGGCGTTGCGCGACGGCGGGCCCGGCCCGATCGAGTCGGAGCTGACCAGCTACGACGACCTGTACTCGATCAGCGCGGCCATCGTCGACCGGGACCGGAACACCCCGGTCTCGTCGCCCCGGTGGCAGCCCACCCCGGGCACCGCCACGGTGCTGGACGTCGCGCTGTCCGGGCAGCAGACCAGCGCCCCCGAGTCGGTCTGGCCCTGGACGACCGACCCGGTGGTGGTGGCGGTACCGATCAACGACGGTGGTGAGGTGCTCGGCGCGGTGGTGATCGTGACCCCGGCCGGCCCGATCCGTCGAGCTGTCGTCGCGTGGTGGCTGCTGCTCGCGCTGGCCGGCCTGCTCGCCGTGCTGGCCTGTGTGCTCACCGCGTTCGGGCTGGCCGGTTGGGTGCTGCGCCCGGTCACCGAACTGGACGCGGTCACCCACGAGATCGCCGAAGGCGACCGGGGCGCCCGGGTGCAGCACCGGCTGGGGCCACCGGAGCTGCGCCGCCTTGCGGCCAGCTTCAACCACATGGCCGACGTGGTCTCCGACGTGATGGACCGGCAGCGCGCCTTCGTCGCGCACGCCAGCCACCAACTGCGCAACCCGCTCACCGCGCTGCGGCTTCGGGTGGAGGAGCTGGGGCCCAGCCTCACCGACGAGGACGGTCGGTCCGAGCACCAGCTGGCCCTGGAGGAGACCGACCGGCTCGCGTTGGTGCTCGACGCGCTGCTCACCCTCGCCAGGGCCGAACGGGAGGAGAACGAACGGGTCACCGTGGACGCCGCCGCGGTGGCCGCCTCCCGGGTGGCCGCGTGGGCGCCGCTGGCCCGGCACCGGTCGGTCGCGTTGCGGCTGGCCACCACCGACGCCCCGGCGTACGCCCAGACCGTGCCGACCGCCGTCGACCAGGCGTTGGACGCGCTCATCGACAACGCGGTGAAGTTCAGCGGGGCGGGTGGGGCGGTGACGGTGACGGTGGCCCGCCGCGACGGCGGGGTGGCGCTGGAGGTTCGCGACTCCGGCCCCGGCATGACCGAGAGTCAGCTCGGCCAGGCGACCGAGCGGTTCTGGCGGGCCCCGGACGCGCAGAACGTGGACGGCGCGGGGCTGGGCCTCACCATCGCGGCGGTGCTGGTCGACGCGTCCGACGGGCGGCTCACCATGCGCCCGGGGGAGTCGCGGGGGCTGGTCGCCGCCCTGTGGTTCCCGGCGCCGGTCCTCAGCGTGGAACCGACGGAGGAGGAACCGGCGCAGGAGGAACCGGCCACCGACCTGCGGCCCAGCCCGGCGCGCTGAGCCCGGCCGTCACGGTTTGGTGGCGCGGTACCACGCGGCGGCACCCGGGTGCAGCGGCAGCGGCGCGGTGACGATCGCCGAGCGGGGGCTCATCCGTCCCGCCGCCGGATGCGCGGCGGCCAGCTCGGCGCGGCGGTCCATCAGCAGCCGGGTCACCTCACGGACCAACGGTTGCGGCAGCCCGGCCCGGACGATCAGGTAGTTCGGGTTGGCGACAGTGGTCACCGCGTCCACCCCGTACACCGAGCGGGGGATGTCCCGGGAGACGTAGACCTGGCCGTAGCGCGAGCGCAGCGGCTCGGTCCACTCGCTGAGGTCCACGATCCGGATGGCGCTGGCGTCGGCCAACTCCTCGATGCCCCGCACCGGCAGGCCACCGGAGAAGAAGAACGCGTCGATCCGCCCGGAACGCAGCGCCTTCACCGAGTCGTCCAGACCGAGCCGCTCGCGGCGCACCCCGTCGCCACCGAGGCGGGCCACCTCCAACAGCCGGGTCGCGGTGATCTCGGTGCCCGAGCCGGGCGCGCCGACGGAGACGCGCCGGCCGCGCAGGTCGGCGACGGTGCGGACCGGGCCACCGCTCGTGGTGACCAGGTGCAGTTGGTCGTCGTACACCCGGGCGACGGCGGCGACCGCGGGGCTTCCCGTGGTGCTGGTGGGCAGCACGTCGGCCTGGGTGAAGCCCAGCTCGGCCCCGCCGGAGCCGACGAGCTGGACGTTCTCCGCCGAGGCGGCGGTGACCACCACGCTCGCCCGGACGTCGGGCAGTTCCCGGTTGAGGATGGCCGCCAGGGACTGCCCGAACGCGTAGTAGACAGCGGTGGGGCTGCCGGTGGCGATCCGGATCGCCGTCGGCGGGGTCGGAGTGTCCCGGCAGCTGGCGATCGCGAGGTTCGCGATCAGCAGCACCGTCCACAGGGCGGCCAGGCCGGTGCGGCTGGACGAGGTACGACTCACGCGGTGCACTGTGCGCCGTCGTGCCGGTGCGCGCAAGCCCGGGTCGGGCGACGTCCGGCCGGCCGGCACCGATCAGCAGGCGGCGCGACCCGCCGGGACACCGACAGCACGCGCCGCGTTCATCCCGCGTGCTGTCGGTGTCCCGGGTGCCGCCAGCGGTGCGCGCGCCGGCTCCAACGCCGCGCTGCGCAGGATCCGCTGCCGGTCCGGGCCGTCGGCCACGCTGACCAGGAAGCAACCGGTGCCGGGGCGGAGCCGGGCCGGCACGTCGAGCACCGCCGCGCCCCGGATGAGCACCGCTGCCAACTCCCGGTCGGTGAGCCGGACACCGAGAATGTGCCGGCGGACGTGCCGCCCGGCGGCCAGCAGCGCCGAGCGCCAGGCCGCCTCCGCCAGCCGGGTCACCAACCGCCGCCGGGCCGGCGAGGCGCCGGGCAGCGGCCCGCCGAGCAGCTCGCGCCGCCCCTGCCACCAGCCCGCGTCCAACATCCGGGTGTACGCGCCCTGGTGCTCCCGGGGCACCCACAGCCGGTGCAACTCGTAGCGGCGGCGCAGGCCGCCGACGGCAACCTCGTGGGTGACCGGGATGTCCAGCCGGGCGAGCAGTTGCCGCATCCGCTGCGCGGCGTCCTCCCGGTTGAACTCCACCCCGGGGGTGTGCTCGGCCCGTACCGCGCTCGGTCGGGCGGCGGTCGGCGGCGGTGTGCACCGTTGCAGGCAGGCGGCCTCGAAAGCGTCGCCCAGTGTCAACCAACCCAGCGGGGCCGGGGACGTCGAGGGGTGGGGCCGGTCGAGCAGGGCGGGTTCGCGGGTCAACGGAGGCTCCCTTGTCGGAGTCTGGGTCGCCTTACCGTGGCCCCTGTCACGCCGTTACGGAACCGCTGCGGCCGAGCCTTGAGCAAATCTTGCGGCTGCCGCACCCGCTACAGGTCGGTGACGACCACATCCACCTGCCGTACCCGGCCCGCGGCGGTGCCCTGCTCCAACACCGTGTGCTTCAACTCCCGCAGGGTGCCCACCAGCTCCGCCGCGGTACGCGGCCGGGCGCCGGCGACGAGGAGGTCGCGGACCAGCCGCCCCTTGGTGGCCTTGTTGAAGTGGCTGACCACCGAGCGGACCGGCACCCCGTCGACCTCCCGCTCGTGCAGAACCCGCACGGTGACGGTGCGCTCGGCCAACTCTCCGCGCGGCGTCCAGGTGGCCGCGTACGCGCCGGAGCGCAGGTCCAGCACCGGGCCCCGCCCGGCGGCCCCGTCCACCGCCGGCGTCAGTTCCCTGCGCCAGTACGCCGACAGCGCCCCGACGTCGGGCAGGCGGGCGCCGATCGGGCAGCGGTACGGCGGGATCCGGTCGGCCAGCCGTACCGCGCCCCACAGCCCGGAGCTGATCAGGATCGACCGGCGGGCCGCCCGTTGCGCCGCAGCCGGCAGGGAGGCCAGGTCCAGCGCCTCGTAGAGCACCCCGGTGTAGAGCCGCTCGGCCGGTGCGGTGGCCGCCTCCCGCAGTCGGGCGTTGCGCCGCAGCTCGCCGCGTTGACCCTCGCTGAGGCCGAGTGCCGACCGCGCCGCCTGCTCGTCCGGCCCGGCGCTCAGCGCCACCAGGGCGTCCAGCACCCGCTCGCGCGCCGGGTTCAGCTCGGGCAGCGACAGCCGGTCCGGGGCCCAGCGCCGTCCGGTGCCGGCGTCGGCCTTCCCCTCCGAGGGCGGCAGCAGGATGAGCATGGGTCTCCTCGACGGGCGAAACGCGGCGCCCCACGCGCCGGCCCGGCCAGCGTACGACCAGCCCCTACCGCCAGGGACGCACCGGGGTGTCGGGGTGGTACACGCGATAGCCGCCGACCTCCCGTACCGGTGTGGCGTCACCCCGGTCGGCGAGCAGCCTGCGCAACCGCCGGTCCATCGGCGAGCCGGCCTCCACCACGTAGCCCGGCCGCTCGGCCCGCCCCACCTGCCGCCAGTACGGCCGGTAGCGGTTCTGCCCGGGGGACAGGTCGGCGTCGAGCACCCCGCAGACCACCGACTCGTCCGTGTTGAAGATCAACCGGTTGCAGGTCCAGTAGTCCCCGTACACCTCGTGGGGCCCGTCGGCGCGCAGCGCGGCGGCCAACTCCCGGGCCTGGCGCTCCTCGGTCCGCGACGCCGCGGTGCCGGTGGCCGCGAAGAGCACGGTGATCACCAGCGTGGTCACGGTCAGCGCGGCCAACACGGCGACGGACAGCGCGCCGGTGATCCGGCCCAGCACGCTGCTGGTGCCCCGCCAGGCGGTCAGCGCCGCCACCCAGAGCGGCCAGAGCACCGCCGGCAGCGACAGTTGCAGCACCGACAGGTAGCGGGCGTTGTCGAGTGGGCTGGTCGCGGCGAGCGGGCTGCGCACGTACGACAGCAGTGTCAACGCCGCGCCGGCGATCAGCGCGAGCTGCACCACCGGCCCGACCCGCTCTGCACGCAACCCTCCGGGCCTTTGCTCTGCACCCGCGGACGCGACACCGGCGCGTTCGACCCGCTCCCTGCCCGGAGTTGCGGCCGTGCGACGGTACGCGAGGACCGCGAGTGCCGCGCCGGCCACCAGCAGCACCGGGTACAGCACGCCGAACCACTGTTGCCAGCGTCCGCAGCCGTCCACCGGGCAGAGCCCGTGCGCCAGCGGCACCCCCTCCAGCAGGCCACCCCGGATCCGGTCGGACCACGGTGGCTGCGGCCCGGCCTTCGTGCTGACCTCCCGGAACACCGACAGCGAGTCCTCACCGGGCCCGGCCCGCAGGTTGTCGACGATCATCGGGGCCACCCCGACGACCGCCCCCGCCACCAGCAGCAGACCGGACCAGCCGAGCAGCTCCCGCCGTACCGCCCAGAGCAGGGCCAGACCGGCCACCGCGAGGTACGGCAGGATCAGCCAGTCCGACCAGACCGACAGCCCGACGAGCAGCCCGAACAGCCCGATCGCGAGTCGCCTGCGGTGGACCGTGCCGACGGCCAGCCCCACGGTGATCAGCAGCATCAGCAGCACCGCCGGCTTCACCTCCGGCCGCCCACCGACGACGGTGAGCTGGTCGCGCACCACCCGTTCCGGCCCGAGCGCGAGCAGACCCACCACGAAGGCGGCGAACCACGCTGTGCAGAGCCGGCGGGTCAACCGGTGGATCAGGTAGAGGAAGACCGCGTACAGCACGAGCATCGGCAGCCGCAGCACCGGCCAGCTCGGCCCGGCCACCGCCACCAGGGGAGCGGCCAGGTACGACTCCAACACCCCCATGTAGTGCTGGCCGTAGAGGAAGATCGGCCGTTCCCGGCCCTGGGCGATGTGCAGCGCGGCGAGGCCGAACGTCGCCTCGTCGCTGTTCGACACCGGCACCGTGAACACCGTCAGGACCAGCCGGTAGCCGACACCGGCGAGCCCGAACAGCAGCGCGACGAGCGCCGGCCGGTCGAGTCGCGGACGCCATCGCCCGCGGTGCTGCTCTGGATGCGACACGACCAACGCCCCCGTCGTCGTCCCGACCGGAGTGTTTCACGTCCGGCCGGGCCGCCGAGGTGGATCGGCGCAGCCGGGGCTGGGTGGGCCGGTGCGGCCAGGGCTGGCTGTGCCGGTACGGCCGGGGCTGGCTGGGCCGGTGCGGCCGGGGCTGGCTGGGCCGGTGCGGCCGGGGCTGGCTCGCGTGGCCGTGGCTGCCGACGTGTGGCAGGGTTGGCGCGTGCCACCCACTCCCGCCGGCCAGCTGGCCGTACCGAACCTGCACCGGGCCGCGCGGATCGAGGACGCCGTGCACCAGCTCGTCGAGCGTCGGCTGCGGCGCACCGGCTGGCGGATCAACATCGTCGCGTACACCGGTTACGGCGCGCCGGGGTGGGTGCGGGTGATGTGCCGGGTCCTGCTGGGCCGTCCGGACACCCGCCAGCGGGGCCGGCTGGACAAGGTCCGCGGCTGGCGCAGCTTCACCACGCTGCCCGCCAAGCACGTCACGGTGACCATCGAGGCCGGCGGGGTGTGCCACGAGACGCGGGCCGACCGCAGCGGCTTCGTCGACACGCTTGTCGAGGCCGACCTGCCGCCCGGTTGGGGTACGGTCCGGCTCAGCGTCCCGGACGCCGAACCGGTCGACGCGCCGGTGCGCATCCTCGACCCGGACGTCAGGTTCGGCATCCTCTCCGACATCGACGACACGGTGATGGTGACCGCGCTGCCCCGACCGCTGCTCGCCGCCTGGAACACGTTCGTGCTCGACGAGCACGCCCGCGCGGCGGTGCCCGGCATGGCGGTGCTCTACGAACGGTTGGTCACCGCGCACCCCGGCGCCCCGGTCTTCTACCTCTCCACCGGGGCGTGGAACGTGGCGCCCACGTTGACCCGCTTCCTGTCCCGGCACCTCTACCCGGCCGGGCCGCTGCTGCTCACCGACTGGGGCCCGACCGCCGACCGCTGGTTCCGCAGCGGCATGGAACACAAGCGCAGCACCCTGGCCCGGCTGGCCAAGGAGTTCCCCGACGTGCGCTGGCTGCTCGTCGGCGACGACGGCCAGCACGACCAGGAGATCTACCGCGAGTTCGCCGCAGCCCACCCGGAGAACGTCGCCGGGGTGGCGATCCGCCGGCTCTCCCCGACCCAGTCGGTGCTGGCCGGTAGCCTGCCCGCCCCGGCCGGCCGCCCCTCGTCGGGGCCGGTGGGGCAGAAGTGGCTGTCCGCCCCGGACGGCGCCGGGCTGTGGCAGCTGCTGCGCGACGCCGGCCTGGTCTGACCGTCAGCCCCGTCGAGCTATCGGCCGTCGAACACGTCTTCGAGGACAAGTCTCGCCCGGCCGGGGACCTCTTCGTCCGGGAAGATCTCGGCGCAGAGGCCGAGGACCTCTTCGGGGTTGTTCAGCCCGAGGTGCTCCACCAGGAAGCGGATGTCCTCGGCATCTCGGCGCCGTGCCGCGAGTACCTTCATGGCAAGCAGGTGTTCCGGGGACGCCGCCGAGACCCGCAGGCCAGGGTGATCGAAGACTCGTGGTGCCTCCGGGTCTCCGCCAGCGGCGACGTACACGCTCGCCTGTTCGTTCAGCCACCACCGCGGCAGCCCGAGCTCATCCGCGACGGCCCGCGCTTCGTCGAGGACGATGCCGTGCGGCTGAAAAACTGCGTCGATGTCCCGCGTCGCCCGGCGGGCGTTATAGGCCAGTGCCATGGCAGCCCCGCCGAAGATGTACAGGTCGGCAACCACACCCCGCTTTGCCAGCCGGTCACCGAGCCTGCGGAAGGCATCCTCGATGGCAGTACGGTCCAGCAGCGGGTCGTCGGCGCTCACGCGACCTTCAATTCCTGCGGGGAGATGAACACCCCACGGCGCCGGAACGCCGCAGGCGAGTGCACCACGGCGTCGACGCGGGCGGCGCGAGTGTTGAAGGGGAACCAGAACCGCCGTAGCGACCGCGTCTCGACCCACGAGGGAGCGCCGCGCCCGTCGCGGGCGGCGAGGTACTCCGTCAGCGCCGCGAGGAAGACGTCCCAATGATCATCACCTGTCGGCGCTGGCTCCTGGATCAGCAAGTCAACGCGGCGCTCGGACGCTTCCCAGCTGTACTCCTCCAGGAACTCCGCCACCAGACGCCACCGCCTGGAGTCGTCGACCCCGGCGAGCAGGACGCCCAAGCGTGCCATCGTCATCGGCTCGTACCTCGCAGGACGATTGCTCACAGCGTCAACGCTAGTACAGGTCTGCGCCGACCTGCCGTAAGCCCTGCCCTTCTACGGTCAGCGGCGGCTGTCAGCTTTGGCGGAGCCAGATCGCGCCCAGCGGTGGCACCTGAAGGGCCGCCGACGCCACCATCCCGTGCCACGGCACGTCCTCGGCCCGCACCTCACCCAGGTTGCCCACCCCCGACCCGCCGTAGTGGTGCGCGTCGGTGTTGAGCACCTCGGTCCAGGTGCCACCGGCCGGCAGGCCGATCCGGTAGTCGTGCAGCGGCTGGGCGGAGAAGTTCGCCACGCAGACCAGCGTCGAGCCGTCCGGGGCGATCCGGATGAACGACACGGTGTTGTTGGCGACGTCGTCGCCGGCGATCCAGCGGAAGCCGGCCGGTTCGGTGTCCTGTGCCCAGAGCGCCGGGGTGTCCCGGTAGATCCGGTTGAGGTCACCGACGAGGCGTTGCACGCCGGCGCGGGCCGGGTCGTGCAGCAGGTACCAGTCGAGGCCGCGTTCCTCGCTCCACTCCCGGTCGTCGGCCAGCTCGGAGCCCATGAAGAGCAGTTGCTTGCCGGGGTGTGCCCACTTGTACGCCAGCAGCGCCCGCACGTTCGCCAGCCGCTGCCAGGTGTCGCCGGGCATCTTGCCGGCCAGTGAACCCTTGCCGTGCACGACCTCGTCGTGGCTGATCGGCAGCACGTAGTTCTCACTCCAGGCGTACGCCAGGGAGAAGGTGAGCTGGTGGTGGTGGTGCTGACGGTAGATCGGGTCCTTCGAGGTGTAGAGCAGGGTGTCGTGCATCCAGCCCATGTTCCACTTGAAGCCGAAGCCCAGCCCACCCTCGGCGGTGGGTCGGGTGACCCCCGGCCAGGCGGTGGACTCCTCGGCGATCATGACAACGCCGGCGTGGTGCTTGTAGACGGTGGCGTTGACCTCCTGGAGGAACGCGATGGCCTCCAGGTTCTCCCGGCCGCCGTACTGGTTGGGGGCCCACTCGCCGTGGTTGCGGGAGTAGTCCAGGTAGAGCATCGAGGCGACCGCGTCGACCCGCAGCCCGTCGACGTGGAACTGGTCGCACCAGTAGAGCGCGTTGGCGACCAGGAAGTTGCGGACCTCGTTGCGGCCGAAGTCGAAGACGTACGTGCCCCAGTCGGGGTGTTCGCCGCGCCGCGGGTCGGGGTGCTCGTAGAGCGGGGTGCCGTCGAACCGGGCGAGGGCCCACTCGTCCTTGGGGAAGTGCGCGGGCACCCAGTCCAGTAGGACGCCGATGCCGGCGGCGTGCAGTTGGTCCACCAGGTAGCGGAAGTCGTCCGGGTCGCCGAAGCGGGAGGTCGGCGCGTAGTAGCCGGTCACCTGGTAGCCCCAGGAGCCGCCGAACGGGTGCTCCATCACCGGCAGGAACTCCACGTGGGTGAAGCCCAGCTCGGTGACGTACGCGGTGAGCTGCTCGGCCAGCTCGCGGTAGCCCAGGCCGGGCCGCCACGAGCCGAGGTGCACCTCGTAGACACTCATCGGCTCCTGGTGCGGCTGCCGCTCGGCCCGGCGGGCCAACCAGTCCGCGTCGTTCCACCGGTACGTCGAGTGGTGCACCACCGAGGCGGTGGCCGGCGGCACCTCGGCGTACGCGGCGAGCGGGTCGGCCTTGTCCCGCCACTGCCCGTCGGCGCCGAGCACCCGGTACTTGTAGCGGGCCCCGACGCGGGCGTTGGGGACGAACAGCTCCCACACCCCGCTGGAGCCGAGCGACCGCATCGGCCAGCCGTCGTCGGGGCCCCAGCCGGTGAAGTCGCCGACCACCCGCACGCCGCGGGCGTTGGGCGCCCAGACGCTGAACGCCACGCCCTCGTCGAACACCCGGGCGCCGAGCGCCTCCCACAGTCGCTCGTGCCGGCCCTCGCGGATCAGGTGCAGGTCCAGCTCACCGAGGGTCGGCGGGTAGCGGTACGGGTCGTCGTGGGCGGTGCCGTCGACCTCCACCCGGTAGTCGAGCACGACGCCGTCGACCTGCGCCTCGAAGACGCCCACGTCGTGGACCCGCTTCATCGGGTGCCGCTCGTCGCCGACGAGCAGCACCACGTCCCCGGCGCCCCGGCGCATGGTGCGGATCGTCGTCGACGAGTCGGCGGGGTGCGCGCCGAGCAACGCGTGCGGGTCGTGCGTCGCGCCGGAGATCAGCTGGTCCATCGGTCGTCCTTCGGGGCGGGAGCGGTCGGCGCGGATCGGGACGGGCGGGTGGCAGCCGCACGGGCGGCCGCCCGGGACGCCACGGTGGCCGGCGTCGCCGCCACGCTGGCCGGGGTCGCCGGAGCGGTGGCGGGGGCCGACGGCACGGTGGCGGGGGCCGACGGCACGGTGGCGGGGGCCGACGGCACGGTGGCCGGGGCCACCGGGGCGGTGCCGCCGGACAGGTCGTCCGGCACGTCGGCGACGGTGAGGTCGGCCGGTTCGGCGCCCGCCAGCTGCGGCACCACCGGCGGGGTCGGGCGACGCACCGTCAACACGTGCGCGGGTTGCAGGTACGGGTCGAGGCGTACCGCGTTGCGTTGACCCCAGTCGTAGCTGGTGCCGGTCAGCTCGTCGTACACCGTGAACCGTTCGTGCCAGTCGAAGCCGAGCGCCGGCATGTCGAGGGTGGTGTTGCCCCACTGCACCTCGCGCGGGTCGAACGAGCAGATCACGATGACCGTGTTGCCGGTCTCCGGGTCGTGCTTCGACCAGCACAGCAGCGCCGGGTTGTCGATCTCGTGGAACCGCAGGTTGCGTAGCTGGTGCAGGGCCGGGTTGTCCCGGCGTACCCGGTTGAGGGTGGTCAGGAACGGCGCCAGCGAGCGGCCCTGCGCCTCGGCGGCGGCCCAGTCGCGCGGGCGCAGCTCGTACTTCTCGTTGTCCAGGTACTCCTCGGCGCCCGGCCGGGCCACGTGCTCGAACAGCTCATAACCGGCGTAGAGGCCCCACGAGGGGGAGAGCAGCGCGGCCAGCACCGCCCGGATCTTGAACATCGGCGGGCCGCCGTGCTGCAACGACTCGTGCAGGATGTCCGGGGTGTTCGGCCAGAAGTTCGGCCGCATGTAGTCGGCAGCCTCGATCAGCTCCTCGCAGTACTCCCGCATCTGCGCGGCCGTCGTACGCCAGGTGAAATAGGTGTACGACTGGGTGAAGCCGATCTTGCCGAGGCCGTGCATGATCGCCGGCCGGGTGAACGCCTCGGCCAGGAACAGCACGTCCTCATCGACAGCCTTCACCTCGGCGATCAACCAGTGCCAGAAGTCGAACGGCTTCGTGTGCGGGTTGTCCACCCGGAAGATCCGGATGCCCTCACCGACCCAGTGCAGCACCACCCGCAGCACCTCGGCCCGGATGCCCTCGGGGTCGTTGTCGAAGTTGACCGGGTAGATGTCCTGGTACTTCTTCGGCGGGTTCTCCGCGTACGCGATGCTGCCGTCGGCCCGGGTGGTGAACCACTCCGGGTGCTCGGTGACCCACGGGTGGTCCGGCGCGCACTGCAACGCCAGGTCCATCGCCACCTCCAGGCCCTGCGCGGCCGCCGCCTGGATGAAGGCCCGGAAGTCCGCCGGCGTACCCAGATCGGGGTGGATGGTGTCGTGGCCGCCCTCGGCGGCGCCGATCGCCCACGGTGAACCCACGTCGGTCGGCCCGGCGGTGAGCGCGTTGTTGCGGCCCTTGCGGTTGATGCGGCCGATCGGGTGGATCGGCGGCAGGTAGAGCACGTCGAAGCCCATCGCGGCGACACCCGGCAGCCGTTCGGTGGCGGTCGCGAAGGTGCCGGACCGGCCGCCCGCCGCCCCTTCGGAGCGGGGGAAGAACTCGTACCAGGACGAGTAGAGCGCCCGCTTGCGGTCGACCCAGATCGAGTACGTGTCACCGGCGGTGACCAGTTCCCGCACCGGGTGCTCCCAGAGCAGGTCCGCCAGGGCCAGCGCCGGCCCGACCCGCTGCGGCAGCGGCAGGTCGGTCTCCGCGAGGGCGGTGAGCGCGTCGGCGACCCGGGGCCGGTCGGCGGCCGGAACGAGGCTGCGGGCGGCGGCGAGCACCCGGGCGCCCTCGGCCAGGTCGTTGGCCAGGTCCTCCGGCCCCTGCCCGGCGGCGACCTTCTTGGTCACCGCGTTCTGCCAGGTCAGGTACGGGTCCTGGAACGCCTCGACGGTGAACGACCATTCGCCGACCGCGTCCGGCGTGATGGTGGCGTGCCAGCGGTCCTGGCCCGGCTCGCCGGGGCGCATCCGGGTGAACGGCCGCCGCTCGCCGTCCGGGCCGGCCCACACCACGTTGCAGCCCAGCGCGTCGTGCCCCTCCCGGTAGGCGCGCGCCGACACCGGGACCGGTTCGTCGACCACCGCCTTTGCCGGGTACCGCCCGCAGGAGACGACGGGGGAGACGTCTTCGATCGGGAACCGTCCAGTCACCCCGCCAACCTACTGCGCGAGATCCGTTCGCGCGCGGGCAAGCACCCCGGTCCGCCCTCCTGCGGTCGCCGCGACACCCGCCGCGCAACCGGACGTGTCACGTATCGTTGGTATTACGTGACGGAGGTCCAGAGCATGCGGTTGAACAGCAAGGGCCAGGTGACCATCCCGGCAGCCCTGCGGGCGCGCTACAACCTGCACGAGGGCGACGAGGTCGACGTGGTGGAGGAGGGTGGGGCCCTCCGCATCGTCCGCGTGCACGGTGCCGACACCCGAGGGCAGCGCCTTGTGCGCCACATGCGAGGTCGGGGGAGCGCCAAGGAGACCGAGCACATGTCCACCGAGGAACTGATGGAGTTGCTGCGTGGCGAGTGACCGGCTCCGCGCCCTGCCCGCCCGCTCACCCGATGCCGTGACGACCCTGGTCGACACCAACGTGCTGTTGGACATCTTCACCGACGACCCCAAGTGGGCGGACTGGTCCGCCAACGCCCTCGCCGAGGCCCGCGATGCGGGCAACCTGGTGATCAACCCCATCGTGTACGCCGAGGTGTCGGTCCGGTTCGACCGCATCGAAGAGTTGGACGAGGCGTTGCCGGCGGGGGACTTCCTTCGCGAGGAGTTGCCCTACCTGGCGGGCTTTCTGGCGGGCAAGGCCTATGCGCGGTACCGGAAATTGGGTGGCGCGAAGCGGTCGCCGGTGGCCGACTTCTCTATCGGCGCGCACGCGGCCGTGTGTCGCTACCACCTGCTGACCCGTGACGGAGCCCGCTACCGCACCTACTTCCCGACCCTGGCGCTGACCACACCAGACGACTGAGAACCGCCAGGCCGCTGCTGGCTCATGGCCGGCTGTCAAGATCCACTCGGCTTGCAGGAATCCGCGGTATCCACGCGACCCGGATGCGACGGTTTCCTGAAACCCGAGTGGATCTAGGTCGGGCGAAGTGCTGACCGACGTCAGGCGGGCGGTTCCGCGGCCACGAACGACCCCTTGCCCTGGCGGGTGACGATCCAACCCCGCTCCTCCAGAATCCGGAGGGCGTAACGCACTGGCCAGGCACTCGACTGGTACTGCTCGCGCATCTCGGCGATGGACGGCAGCTTGTCGCCGGGCTGTAGCGTCCTCGCCCGGATCGAAGCCGAAACGTCAGTGATGATCTGCTCGTAAAGCGGTGCCTGCGGCATGGTGGTGCCACCTCTCGTCAGCGCACCGATCTTCGCACCATGAGTGACACACCGTGCATGCTCTGTTGACTGTGAAGGCAGTGCCTTCTAAGTTGAGGACAGGGAACCTCTCGTCAGCAGCGGAGTGTCCCGAGCGGCCGGGCCGGGGAGACGCAGTGGCTCCCCGTGCGGCGCGCTCCCGACCTGGTCTCTCACCGCCCACCCACC
>NZ_JARVKT010000047.1:0-32283 GCF_029809455.1 Micromonospora sp. DH14
AGGTGAGTGCACGAGCAGTCCTCCCGGCCACGGCCGACAGATCCCGTTCAAGACCCGAAGTCAGTTAGAGGGCGGGTCAGACCGGACCGGGAGGACTCTCTCGTACATCCTCACTGTTAGCGGGGGGAGCGGGGGCGGAGGGCGCGGGTCAGGTGGGACAGGCGGGGGGCCAGGCTGGTTAGGCCGCCGGGGAAGAAGTAGACGGCCAGGATGAAGACCGTGCCCAGGACGAAGAGCGGCTGACTCAGCGGGCGGCTGAGAACGGCCGGCAGGTTGTCCACCGCGTCGCTGGTGCCGAACGCGGTGAGCCGGTGGTCCAGGTACATGTAGAGGACGCCGCCGAGCACCGGCCCCCACCGGGTGCCCGGCCCGCCGAGCACCACCATCACCAGCAGCGACAGGGTCAGCTCGGAGGACGTGATGTGCGGCGACGCGCCGCCGACGATCAGGACGTAGACCACCCCGCCCGCCGACGCCAACCCGCCGGCCAGGGTGAACGCCACCAGCTTGTAGCGGTACGGGTCCAGCCCGAGCACACCGATCCGCCGCTCGTCGTCGCGTAGCCCGGCGAGGACCCGCCCGGTCGGCGACCCGCTCACCCGGTGCACCACGAAGACCACGAGCGTCAGGTACGCCAGCGCCAGCCAGTACAGGTTGACCGTGTTGGTCACCCCCACCAGCCCGGCGGGCAACCCGGACACGTCCAGTGGCAGGCCCTCCTCGCCGCCGGTCAGCCCACCGAAGTCGCGGGCCACCAGGATTGCCCCGACCTGCGCGAACGCGAGGGTGACCATGGCGAAAGCGATGCCCACGGTCCGCAGCGCCACCGCGCCGAGCAGCGCGGCGAGGATGGTGCCGCCGGTGATCGTCAGCAGCGCCGCCTGCCACAGCGGCAGCCCGGCCCGGGTGATGAGAATGTCGGTGCCGTACACACCGGCCGCGAAGTAGAGCGCGTGCCCGAAGGAGAGCATCCCGGTGCGGCCGAAGAGCAGGTCGTACCCGGCCGCCAACCCGCCGAAGATCAGGCAGATGGCGAGCAGTTGCAGGGTGCCCGGCGAGTTGACCGGCCCCTCGAAGATCCCGGGCAGGGAGATCGTCGAGTACGGCAGGATGGCCAGCACCACCAGCGCTACCAGCGGCAGGAACGGCCGGACCCGGTGCCACCGCCCCCGCTGCGGACTCAGTTCGTCGGGCACCTGCGCCCGAGGCGCGTCGATCACCGTCATGCCGTTGCCACCTTTCCGGCGATGCCCTGTGGGCGGAGCAGCAGCACGACGGCCAGCAGCCCGACCACGCAGATGTCGCCCAGCCCGGACGTGCCGTAGTAGTTGACGAACTGCTGCACCAGCCCGACCACGACCGCCGCGTACGCGGAACCGACCACCGAGCCCATCCCGCCGATCACCACCACGATGAACGCGAAGATCAGCAGTGAGCCGCCCTGCCCGGGCGACACGGTGCCGAAGTAGACCCCGCCGAGCGCGCCGGCGAGCGCGGCCGCCGCCCCACCGATCGCGAAGACCAGCGTGAACGCCTTGCGGACGTCGATGCCCAGCGCGGTGACCATCTCCCGGTTCTCCACCCCGGCCCGGATCACCAGGCCGTACCGGGTCCAGCGCAGGAACGCCAGGATCGCGCCGAGCACCAGCACCGCCGCGATGATCAGCAGCAGGCCACCATTGGGCACCTGCGCGCCGAGGATCCCGGTCACCTGCCGGGTCCAGTCCGGACGTGGGAACGGCCGGGCGTCGGCACCCCAGGTGGCCTGCAACAACGCCACCCCGGCCAGGGACAGGCCGACGGTGACCAGCACCTGCTCGATGGTGCGGGAGTACAACGGGCGGATCAGCACCAGCTCGACCAGGATCGCCACCAGCGTGCCGGCGGCCACCCCGAAGGCGACAGCGAACACGAAGCCGAACCCGTCCGGGCCGGCGCCCGGCAGGTTGCCCGCCGCCCACCAGGTGCCGTACGCGCCCACGCCGAGGAACAGCCCGTGCGCGAAGTTGAGCACGTCGGCCAGGCCGAAGACCAGGGACAGGCCGGAGGCGACCAGGAAGTACAGCGCCGCCAGGCCCAGCCCGGTCAACGTCAACAGGATCACGGTCCCCATCAGTGGGACACCTCCGCCGAGCCCACACCCAACAGCGACTTCGTCAACGCGGTCTCCAACAGCAGCTCGTGGGCGTCGCCGGTCCAGGCGACCTTGCCGGCGGCCAGCACCACCGCGTCGCGGGCCAGTCGACGGACCACTGCCAGGTTCTGCTCGACGAGCAGCACCGGCACCGACTCCGCGACCCGTTCCAACACCTCGGCCACCTCGGTCACCACCTTCGGCGCCAACCCCTTGGTCGGCTCGTCGACGAGCAGCAGCCGGTTGTCGTTGAGCAGCACCCGGCCGATGGCGAGCATCTGCTGCTGCCCGCCGGAGAGCGAACCGGCCCGTTGCCGTCCGCGCCGGTCCAGCTCGGGGAAGAGCGCGAAAACCTTGTCGTACGCCGGGGTGCTGCCGCGCCGTTCGGCGAGCCGCAGGTTCTCGGCGACCGTGAGGCCGGCGAACACGCAGCGGTCCTCGGGCACGTAGCCGAGCCCACCGCGGACCAGCCGGTGCGTGGGCCGGGCCAGCAGGCTCTGCGCACCCATCCGGATGGTGCCGCGCACCTCCCCCGCGGGTGGGGTGAGGCCGACGATCGCGCGCAGCGTGGTGGTCTTGCCGACGCCGTTGCGGCCGAGCAGGACGGTCACGCCGGTCGGGGCGACAGTGAAGGACACCCCCTGGAGGATGTGCAGCCCGGAGATCCGGACCGACAGGTCCTCCACACTGAGGATCGGTTCCATTAGAGCGACTCCCCCAGGTAGGCCTCTTGCACTGTGGGGTTGGCCATCACCGTCTCCGGGGTGTCGCAGGCCAGCAGCGCGCCGTGGTGCATGACGGCGATGCGGTCGGCCAACTCCAGGATGACGTCCATGTGGTGCTCGACCATCAGCACCGCCCGGCCGCCGTCGCCGGTCAACGACTTGATGACGGCGACCAGTTCCGGCACGTCCTCTGCGCTGACCCCGGCCATCGGCTCGTCCAGCAGCATCACCCGCGGTTCGCCGGCGAGCAGCAGGGCGATCTCCAACTTGCGCTTCTCACCATGGGCCAGGGTGCCGGCGAGGGCCGTACCCCGGTGGGCGAGGCCGACCCGGTCGAGCGCCGCGTCGGCGGCGGCGGCGACCTCCCGGTCGGCCGCCGCCCGCCGCCACAGTGCCATCGAACCCCCGCGGTGCACCTGCACGGCGAGCCGGACGTTCTCCCGCACGCTCAGCGAGCCGAAGACCGAGGACGCCTGGAAGGTACGGCCCAGACCGAGGCGGGCCCGCCGGTGCGGCGCGAGCGCGCCGATGTCCTGCCCGTCCAGGGTGATCCGGCCCTCCGTGGCCCGACGCAGGCCGGTGATCAGGTTGAACAGTGAGGTTTTGCCGGCGCCGTTCGGCCCGATCACGCCCAGGAACTCCCCGGGCGCCAGGTCGAGGTAGACGCTGTCGACGATGGCGACCTCACCGATCCGCCAGGTCAGACCGCGGGTGGCGAGCATGGGTCAGCCCTTCATCGCCACGGCCGGCGGTGCCGACTCGTCACCGGTGAGGCTCTTCTGCGCGGTCGCCGTGAAGTCGGTGCCGCTGCCGGTGAGCTTGGCCTGGAACATCGGCTGGAGCAGAGCGTGGTCGGCGGCGCGGATGGTCATCTTGCCCTTGACCCCGTCGAAGCTCCAGCCCTCCAGCGCGGTGACCATCTTGTCGACGTCGTCGCCGCCCTCCTGCACGGCCCGCACCACCATCTGGGCGGCGGCGAAACCGTCCGGGTGGAACAGGTCGATGGTGTTCACCTTGGCCTTGAGCGCCTTGCTGGCCTCGGTGTCGCTGGCACCGTCGAAGTAGTGCGACAGGAAGGAGATCTTCGCGCCGGCCGCGCCGAACGTCGGCCAGGACGCCCGGATGTCCAGGCCGGTGACGACAGTGGTGGACGAGAGCACGCCCTGCTGGTCGAGGGTCTGCCACATGGCCGGGGCGGTGGTGCCGGCCCAGGCGACGAAGAGCAGGTCCGGCTTGGCCGCCTTGATCTGGCTGGCGAACGGGGTGAACTCGGTGGCGCTGGCCGGGGCCCGGACGCTGCTCACGGTGGCACCGGCGCTACCGATGACCGCCTTGACGGCGGCTTCGTTGGCGTCGCCGAACGCGCCGTCCTGGGCGAAGACCACCACCTTCTTGCCGGTCGGGTCGCCGATGAACGACTTGGCGGTCACCACGTCCTGGTAGGACTGCCGGCCCGAGCGGAACGTGTACTTGTTCGCGCCGGTCACCGCGTCGGTGGCGGCCGGGCCGGAGATGAACAGGACCTTGTTCTGCGCCGCGATCGGCGCGACCTGGAGCGCCACGCCGGAAGCGGTGGAACCGGCGATGATCTTCGTACCCTTACCGATCAGGTCCTTCGCCGCGGAAACCGCCTTGGCCGGGTCGCCCGCGTCGTCCACCTCGGTCAGCTCGATCTTCCGGTCACCGACCTTGCCGGTGCCCTTGGTGGCGAAGTCCAGCCCCGCCTTGAACCCCTCGATGTACTGCTTTCCGTAGCTGGCCAGGGCTCCCGACTGGGAGTACACCAGGCCGACCTTGACCGGCGCGGCACTGTCGCCGCCGCCGGTGGCGGTGTCCTGCGGGCTGCCACAGGCCGTGGCGGCCAACGCCGCGGCCATCATCGTGGCGGCGGAGAGGAACACCCGCCGCGTCGTCCGGACCGTCATTGCGACTCCACATGAGGACTCGGAGGGAGAGAACTTGTTTGTGACGGCCCACGCTAGAAGTGACGTCACCCACGAGCTATGTGGCGGAAACACACAAGTAACAGGAATGAGGTGGCCGAGGGTTACAACGGCCCGCACTACCAGCCGGCTGCCCACCTCCTCGATGGCCCGAACCCCCACGGACCACCCGAGCCGTGTGTCGCCCCGCGCCATTCGCCCTGTTCGTCAACGACAGGGGCCGTCGTGTGCAGCCGCCCGTGAGTATCGCCGACGATCGTCGAGCAGGGTGTCACAGAAGACCCGATGGCGTACGCACTGAGCCTCCTCCTCAGACACCGTCGTTTCCGCCCGGTCCACGTCGGCGAGGTAGCGCAGGGATCGCGTGATCGCCCGAGCGAACCGCAACGCACCCGGCAGATCCGTGGCCACCACGGGTAGGTGGACCACGAATCGCTCCCTCTCCACACTCACCACGACCACCCCGATCCGTCAGTCTGGAGGGCGGTCCGATGCGCGGTAGGGACGCCCACCGGACCGCCCGGCCCCACGCCCGCAGCCTCGACAGCAGCGGTACGGACGCGAGGCCAACCAAAGTCCCGCACTCCAAGGGTTTGCCGAACCAACCGGAGTCCTCACCATGCCTACAGCAGAAGCCCCATATCGACGTATAGCGAATGAGCTCGCCGCAAAGATCAAGAGCGGCGAGCTAAGGCCGGGCGACAAGCTGCCCTCAACTCGGGAACTCGCCGAGTCCTACGCCGTACATATGAACACGGCCTCGCGGGCGCTCTCACTACTTCACGACCGCGAGCTGATCACTGGCCAACCCGGCCGTGGCACCTACGTAGCTGAACACTTACGGGACTGACTGGCCAAACTGTCAGATCAAGGACACCGACGCCACGCCGACTGCCGACCATTGGCCGTTTGGGCTGGTGAACGACGTGGCTAATTCCGGGCCACACCTCTCCGCGAACAACAGGGCGGACCCGTCCCATACTCTTCGCTACCTTCACATCACCAATGGTGATGTGAAGGGGCTTCAATGTCGGCACACGACGACTTCTTCCGGTCACGCAAGGCTGCTGCCGTACTCAAGCACGGCATCCTGAAGCGTTACCCCGTCGTCTTCGCTTCGAAGACCGGCCAGGGCAAACCAGTCGTCTTCCTCGATGGCTACGCGGGACGAGGCGAGTACGAGGAGGAGGGGGAGGAAGGATCGCCGCTGCTGCTGTCTCGGTGTGCCGACACGGTCAAGAGCTTTCGGAGCGTCTTGCTCTTCTTCGTGGAGAAGAATCCTTCCCACTTCGCGAACCTGCAACGGGTTCTGGAGCAGCGTGGCGGCTCGACAAGGCGCATCGTCCGACAGGGCGACGTGGCAGATCATCTGCCGGAGGTGCTCTCGGTTGCTCGCCATGCCTCACTCTTCGCCTTCCTCGACCCGTTCGGCTTGGCGCTCGATTTCGGGCTCGTGCGCTCAGGGCTACTCGGTCGACCCCCTTCGCCGCCGACGGAGGTTCTCCTTCACTTCAGCGTCTCTGCTATCGCGAGGATGGGACGAGCGGTCCAAGTGGCACAGTCCCGGGGTGGCCGGCTGGCCGCCGCTGAACAGAAGACGGCCGACCACCTCACGAGATTTCTCGGCGATGACTGGTGGCAGGAACACTTTGCCCGGGTCAACGGTGACGGAGATGAGGAGACCGCGACTGAGGTAGCGCTGAGAGTCGGTGCGGAGTACGAGAAGCGGTTGACCACAGGAACGAGCTATAGCGCTGTCACGATGCCGGTCCGACCGCGCCCGGAACTCTCACCGAAGTATGTCTTGATGCTGTTTACGAGACACACAGAGGGCGCTTGGCACTTCGCCGATGCAGTGGGCCAAGCCGGCGTGGACCTAGAGGAAGCCCGCTACGAAAGCCAGATGAACCAGGACACCCTGTTTGGGTCACTTCCGTTCGATCGCCAAGCACACGTCGACAACGCGCTACCACGGGTGGCGCAGGTTGTCGAGCGAAACATCATTCGGCTGCTCGCGGAATCGAGCCCAGTGCAACTGGCAGAGCGGGTGCCCGAGGTCTATCGGGGAGTTCTGGGCCAGGCGTGGACACGTCATGCGAGGCACGCCGTCAAAGCGTTGCACAGCCAAGGTCTGATCGATCACACAGGCGTCGGGGACTTCTGGAAAGATCCCATCCGGCAGCTTTGAGATGCTGGACCTCGACGGAAGGCCGACCGGCTGCGATTATGCGGCGGCGGGTAGCCGAGGCGACGGCATCTCATCCCAGGTCCGACCGTCCAGCAGGCGCCCGCCGGCCTTGGGTGTGCGGCCCCCCCATTGCTTGAAGAAGAAGGCAGTCCCTGCCCTATCGCATTGGTCGCGGAGGTCGGCAACCCAGGAACGATCCATCGGTCGGCAGCCCTGGCCCGATTCGCCACCTGCGATCAGCCAGTCAACTCCAGAGAGGTCCAAGTCTGGCAACGGACCAAGCAGCGGCTCGGCAGAGATGAACCGAACCGCCGCTGGCACCTGCCGAAGGAAGTCGACCCGAGATCTCTGGCTGTCGTCTTCCACACTCACGCCCATCCAGACATTCGGCGGCCAGTCCAGATCATGAGCAACCTTGGCGAGTCGAGATGCGCGCTTCGTCAGCACTTGGAAGGTGTGACGCGGCGTCTCACGCATCACGTCAAAGACCTGCTGCACGTACGTGAGCGGAACCCTCGCGTGGAACAGGTCTGACATCGAGTTGACGAAGACGGTCCGAGGATCACGCCAGCGTCGGGGGATATCGAGAGCGTCGGGGTGGAGCGCCACCCCGAATCCCGGCCCAGAGGTGCGGGGATCGCCATCAGTCTGGTACTTGGCTGAGCCCATCGCCTTCAAGCGCTTCGCGAGAGTCATTGCATAGCAGTTGTCGCAGCCCGAGGAGATTCGGTCACAACCTGTAGTGGGGTTCCAGGTTGCTTCCGTCCACTCGATGGCACTTTTGTCTGCCATGCGTAGCTCCTTCCGCTCGACGCGACAATACTCTCGAACAACCGTACGCATGGGAAGGGTTGCGCGGCGTGTCGGCCCGCTAGGTTGGTCGATGGCTTACCGATAGATGGATCTCCGGAATGCCTGTTCCCACTCGGATCAATGGCCGAAACAGGAAGATTGTCTGGTGCGCCGGTTTCTCCGCAATCCCGTGCGGCTGGTGCCGTTCGCGTTCCTGGTGCCGATCCTGTTCGGGACCGGGTTGCTCATGGCCCGCTGGGCAACAGTCGAGCACCAGCACGCGCCAGTGGTCACGGCGCTCTTCACCGCCACCTCGGCCGTGTCGGTCACCGGCATGGCGATCACCGACACGCCGAACTACTGGTCCGGCTGGGGCCTGGTGGTGATCACCCTGCTCACCCAGCTCGGCGGCCTCGGCATCCTCACCGTCGCGGCGCTGGTCATCCTGGTGGTCTCCCGTCAGCTCGGGCTGCGCAACCGGTTGCTGGTGCAGGCCGAGACGGCGGAGTTCGGCATCGCCGAGGTGGGCCGGTTGCTCCGCCGGATCGCGCTGACCGTCTTCGCCTGCGAGGCGGTGATGACAGTGCTGGTCACCGGTCGGCTCTGGCTGGCCTACGACTACTCGTTCGGGCAGGCCCTCTGGTCGGGTGTCTTCCACGCCGTGCAGGCGTTCAACAACGGTGGCTTCGCGCTCTACACCGACGGCCTGCTGGCCTTCAGTCGTGACCCGTGGGTGTCGCTGCCCCTGGCGGCCGGCGCGATCGTCGGCGGTCTCGGGTTTCCCGCGCTGTTCGAGGCGGTCCGCGAGTGGCGGCAGCCGACACGCTGGGCGGTGGCGACGAAGTTGACCATCTGGGGCAGCGTGTTGCTGCTGCTGGTCGGCTTCGTGGGTCTGCTCGCCGCCGAGTGGACCAACACGGACACGATCGGCCAGTACGACGTACCGGGCAAGATCCTCGCGTCGTTCTCCCAGATCGCACTGAGTCGCACCGGCGGCTTCAGCGTCCTGGACATCGCCGCCCTTCAGGAGGAGAGCTATCCGCTGCTGATCGTCTTGATGTTCATCGGCGGCGGCAGCGCCAGCACGGCCGGAGGCATCAAGGTGTCCACGTTCTTCCTGCTGGCGTTCACCATCTGGGCGGAACTGCGGGGGGAGCCGGACGTGACGATCGGGCACCGGCGGGTGGCCACCGCAAGCCAACGGCAGGCGGTCACGGTGGCGCTGCTCAGTGTCGCGTTGGTGACGGCCGGAACCATGCTGTTGCTGCTGCTCACCGAGGGCACCCGCTTCGTCTCGGCCCTGTTCGAGATCACCTCGGCGTTCAGCACCACCGGCCTGACCACCGGTCTGGCGGCCGACCTGCCGGCCGGCGGCCAACTGGTGCTGACCGTGCTGATGTTCATCGGCCGGGTCGGGACGCTCACCCTGGGGTCGGCGATCGCCCTGAACACCCGACGCCGGCTCTACCGCTATCCACAGGAGCAACCAATTGTCGGCTAGTCCGTGGACAGAACACCTGACAGCGAGGAGGGCCGTCGATGAGACAGGCGGACAACGGCGGCATCGTGGTGATCGGGCTGGGTCGGTTCGGTTGCCACCTGGCCGGGGCGCTGAGCCGGATGAACCGTGAGGTGTTGGCCATCGACCGCAGCCCGGAGAAGGTGCAGCGCTGGTCGGCGCAGCTCGACCGGGTCGTTCAGGCCGACTCGACCGAGGACGGTGCGCTGCGGCAGCTGGGCATCACCGGTTTCGGACGGGCCGTGGTGGCCATCGGGGCCTCGGTGGAGGCGAGCGTGCTCACCGTGTTGGCGCTGGTCGAGCTGGGTGTGCCGCAGATCTGGGCCCGAGCCACCTCGCAGAAGCACGCCAAGATCCTGGCGTCGGTGGGCGCGCACCACGTGATCTTCCCGGAGGCCGAGACCGGGGACCGGGTCGCCCACCTGATCGTGAGCCGGTTGCTCGACTTCATCGAGTTCGACGACGACTTCGCGATCGCCACCGTCCGGGTGCCCGAATCCCTGGTCGGACGCACCCTGATCGACCTGAGACCGGAGGAGCGCTACGGGATACGCGTGGTCGGCGCCAAGCTGCCGGGCGAACGCTTCCGGTACACCTCCGACGACACCACCCTTCCCCAGGGCGGGGTGCTCATCGTCGAGGGCGGGATCGACCAGGTGCAGCGGTTCGCGGGTCTGCGCTGACCGGTCAGGTGTCGCGGCCGCGGTCCTTGGTGACCTTCACCGGGTGGCCACCGGGCTCCTTCAGCCTTTTCCCGGACCACCCCCGCCCTTCCCCTTGCCCGGCTTCGCGGGAGCCTTCGGCGGCTTCGCCTTCGTCGCACCGCCGCCCGAACCGCCTCCGCTGCGTACCGTCGTCTTCTTCGGCGGGGCCTTCGCCGTGGTGGCCGCCTTGGTCGGCGCGACGGTGACGGGCATGCCGCCGGCCACCCCGGAGACACGCACCCCACAGGTCGCGTCACCGAGCCGGAACTCGACAGGCAGCGGATTCGCGCCGCTGTACTTCCCGGTGAGGGTGAGCTTCTCGGCCGCGCCGGGCGCCAGCGTGGTGCGCTGCGCCGCCGGTCGGATCAGCACGGTCCTCCCCTGCTGCTGCACCGGCGTCGGGTCCGCCTTCGTCACCGTCTGCTGGCCGGGGAACGTGAAGCTCATCGTCCAGTCCCGCAACTCCTGCTTGCCACTGTTGGTCAGGGTCAGCTCGGCGGCGAAGTCCTTGCCGGAGTCGCTGCGCAGCGCGTACGCCACCTCGCAGGGCACCGTCGTCGGCAGACCCATCCGCGCCTCGGTGGTCGGCCGGTCCTCACCACTGGCCGGGCTGCGCGAGGTGAACCCCCACATCGCCCCGGTGACCGCGATCAGCCCGACGGCGGCCACCCCGGCCTCCACCCGCCGACGACGCCGGTGCCCCCGCCGGGCCCGGTTGCGGGTCCGCGACAACGGCAACGCGTCGGTAGCCGCGGACCAGGGCAGGATCGTGGTGCCCGCGCTGGCCAGCATCTCCGGGTCGACCATTCCGGCGCCCGGCGAGACCGGCACCGCCGCCAGCATCCCGGCCGACTCGGCGAGGGTCCGGGCCAGCTCGGCGGTCGGCGGGCGGTCACCGGGCTGCTTGGCCAGGCACCGCCGGACCAGGTCGGTCACCTCGTCCGGCAGGCCCGGCACCGGGGGCATCGGGTCCGGGTCGTTGTACATGTGGGCGCGCAGCATCTGGGTGGTGGTGCTGGCCTGCCACGGCAGCCGGCCGGTGAGCATCCGGTAGAGCAGCAGCCCCACGGCGTACACGTCGGTGGCCGGGGAGACCTGGCCGTTGTCCAGCCGTTCCGGGGCGAGGTAGGCGGGGGTGCCCAACAGCGCGCCGTCCGGGCCCTTCTCGCTCTCCCCGACGAGCGCGGAGATGCCGAAGTCGACCACCTTCACCCCGGTCGAGGTGAGCATGACGTTGCCCGGGGTGACGTCGCGGTGCACCACACCGCGGGCGTGCGCGGTGGCCAGCGCCGAACTGACCTCGGCGGCGATGGTCACTGCCTCCCGCCACGGCAGCCGGCTCTCCCGGCCCAACCGGGTGGCCAGCGAACCGCCGTCGACCAGCTCCATCACCACGTACGGCACGGTCAGCCCGACCTGCTCGGACTCGCCGTAGTCGTACACGTTGGTGATGTTGGGGTGACAGAGCCGCGCGGCGGCCTGCGCCTCGATCCGGATGCGGTGGCGGAACGCCCGGTCGCTGGCCAGCCGGGAGGCCAGCACCTTCACCGCGACCTGGCGGCCGAGCACCTCGTCGTAGCCACGCCAGACCACCGACATCCCGCCCGCGCCGAGCTGCTCGATCAGCCGGTACCGCTCATCGAGCAGCTGCGCGCCGTTCCGGTCCCCACCACCCATGGTGAGCGATGTTGCCCAGGAACGCCCCACCTACACCTGGGCGATCGGAATCGGTCAGGATGTCACCCGTTCAGGCGGTGGCCAGCAGTTGGTCCACCGGGGCGTAGTCGTCGGTCAACACCATCGCGCTACCGACGAAGTCCGTCAGCGCCGCGCCGCTGAGCAGGCTGACCTTCGGGTCCACCTCGTCCAACCGGGCCCGGACGGCCTCCAGCGGCAGCGGCGCGTCGGAGCCGACGATGAGGAAGTTCGCGCCCTGCTCCTCGGCGAGCGCCTCCGGCGGCGCGATCAACGCGACGTGCCTGAACTCGGCGGCCACCGTGGCCAGCTCGGCGCGGATGAACCGCAGCGGCGGGTAGTCGATGACGTTCTGCACGTACACGCCGCCGGGGCGGGTCACCCGCCGGACGTCGGCGGCCATCTCCCGGGTGGCCAGGTGCCAGGGCACCACCAGGTGCCCGAACGCGTCACCGACCACCAGGTCACGACTGTCGGTCGGCTCGCCGGCGACCAGCATCCGGGCGTCACCCACCACCGCCCGCAGCTGCGGCCCCGGCCGTACGCCGAGCTCCTGCTCGCCCAGCTCGACCAGCCCGCCGTCGATCTCGAACACCAGGTTGTCGGTGCCCGGCCGGGTGGCGGTCAGGTAGCGCGGCACGGTGAAGCCACCGCCGCCCAGGTGCAGCGCGTCCAGGCGCTGACCGGCCGGCGTGGCGACGTCGGCGACCGCGCCGATCCACTTCGTGTACGCGTACTCCAGGTGCTTCGGGTCGGCGAGGTCCACGTACGAGTGCTGGGCGGAGTTGAGCAGCAACGTCCGCCCGCTGGGCCGGGCCGGGTCGGAGGTGACCCGGGCGCAGTGGTACGCCGTCTCGATGTCGCACGGGTTGGGTGCCACGGTGCTCAGCCCCGCCCCGACCAGGCCGAGCACGGCCAGCGCGGTCCGGGCCCGGGCCGGACCGGGCAGCTCGGTGGGCTCCTGCCGGCGCAGGTACCAGCCGAGGCCGATGCCGACCAGCCCGAGCGACAGCGCCAGGGCCAGCAGGATGACGGTGCTGGGCAGGGCGGCGACCAGCACGAACCCGGTGAGCAGGGTCGCGGTGATGCCGCCCAGGGTGCCGATCCCGGAGAGCCGACCGACCACCTGGCCGGTACGGCGCAGGTCGGCGAGCTGGAGTTTCACCACCAACGGGGTGACCGCGGCCAGCAACGCGGCCGGCACGAACACCGCCAGCGCGACGAGCAGCAGGATGCCGCTGGCCGCACCACCGCGCAGCACCTCACCGGCGTACCGGACGACGGGCAGGGTGACAGCTGTGGCGATGCCGGCCAGCACCAACGCCGGCGCCAGCAGACCTCGCGGGTTGCGCCGGTCGGCGAGCCAACCGCCGGACCACGCCCCGTACGCGATCGCGGCCAACGCGATGCCGATCACCGAGCTGGTCACCTGAAGGGTCACCCCGACGTACGGGCCGACCAGGCGCAACGCGACGGTCTCCAGCACCAGCACGGCACCGCTGGAGAAGAAGACCAGGAAGGCGGCCAGGCCGTTGGGCAGCGCTCGGCCGGTTGTCGGCACGGGCGGGGCCGGGTGCGCTGGCAGGGCCGCTACGTCGGACGGTGGGGAGCTCATCGTCGCGATGGTACGCAGCGAAGCTGGCGCAATGGGTCAGTACATCGAGAGATGAACATGGTTCGTGTGGGACGCCGCCGGTGAGCCGCTGCCACTGTACGAGCGCCACCCGGTGCCGGGATGCCAGATCTGCCGGTACCAGATCACGTAGAGCACGCCCAGCCGGTCGGCGTTGCGCACGTGCCAGGCGGCCAGGCTGTCCCCGTACGCCTTGTCGCCGCCGGTCGCGTTCTTGTCCTCGAAGCCGTTCGTGGCGGCCGAGAAGTCGCAGGCCCTGCCCTTCGGGTGCTCGCCGCTGCCGCCGCTGCGCTTGCAGGAGACGTGCCGCTTGTAGCCGGCCGCCTGGGTCTGCTTGAGCGCGTTGAGGGTGCGCGGCGTGATGCACCCGGAGGTGGTCGGGTCCTTCACCGAGCAGGACTCCGACGGCCAGGACCCGTCGGAGTTGCGCGGCGCGGGCTTCGCCGAGGCGGAGCTGCCACCGCTGAAACCGTTGCTGCCGCCGGAGCTGACCTCGGCCAGCGCCTCCTCGGCTTCCTTCTTCTTCTTCGCCATCACGGCGAGCTGCTTCTGCTGCTCGCGGACCTCGGCGTCGATGGCGACCTTGGCCTGCTGCGCCTGCTGCCGGGCCTCGGTGAGGTCGCGCAGCCGCTTGCTGTCCCGCTGGGCCATCAGGTCGAGGTCACCGGCGCGTTGCAGGAACGCCTCCGGCGTGGCGGTGTTGAGCAGCATCGAGACCGCGCTCAGCCGACCCACCCGGTACGACTGGGCGGCCACCTCACCCACCTGCGCACTGAGCCCGACCAGCCGACCCTCCAGCGTCGTCAGCTCGCCGTTCAGCGCCGTCTGGCGACGCTTGGAATTGTCCAGTTTGGCCTTCGCCTCGATGTGCCCCCGGGCGGTCAGCTCCAGCGCATCCTGCAGCTTCTTGCTGCCACCCTCGCCCGGCTCCGCGTACGCGGGCGCAACGGCACCGCCGAGCACCAGCGCGACGGCGGCGAGCAGGGCGAACAGAGCGCGGCGACCGAGCCGCGGGCTGAGCCTGGTCCTGGGCACGAAAGCGTCCTTCCGTAGACCGCCGGCCCCCGATTGACACTGCACGGCGACGCCGGTCGGCGGCCTGCTGGCGGAGACCGCCGGTCACGATACCGGACTGCGGGCCGGTGACCATCCCCCTGACCCTCGGGCTGTCCCGATGTCGACGCAGCGTCCCCACGCGGTCGCGCAGCGCGCCGATCAGGTGGTCAGCAGCGCGTCGTGCACCTCGGCCCAGACCTGCTCGTTGGCCGCCACGAGCAGACCGCGGCCGTCGTCGGCGGGGTGGTAGTCGACGCCGTCGAACCGGCGGGCGACACCCCCGGCGGCCCGGACCAGCAGCGTGCCCGGGGCGTGATCCCAGGGCAGGGTGCGCCAGAAGAGGACGAACTGCTGCTCGCCGGTGAGGATGTCCAGGTACTCCCGACCGGCGCAGTGCAGGCCGGGCAGCAGCTCACCGAGCCGCCGACCGCCCGCGCGGACCCGGTCGCGGGTCTCCGGCGGCAGGAACCGGGTCATCGCCGCACCGCGCAGCTCGCCGAGCTGCGGCACCGCGCCAGCGCTGTCGACCGGCCGACCGTTGAGCAGGGTGCCCTCGTCCGCCCACCCTGCGGCGAGCGTGTCGGCGAGCGGGTCGAGGATCCAACCGGCGGTCGGCCGACCGTCGCTCAGCAACGACACCATCAGGGCAAAGGGGCGGCGACCGGCGGCGAAGTTGGCAGTACCGTCGACCGGGTCGACCAGCCAGACGTCCCCGCCGTCGCGCAGGTGCCGCAGCAACCCCGGGTCGTCGGCGACGCCCTCCTCGCCGACCACCATCGAGCCCGGCCGCAGTCGCCGCAACCCCGCCGAGAGCAGCTCCTCGGCCCGGCGGTCAGCGACGGTAACCACCTCGCCGGGCGCCTTCTCCGACACGTCGTCGTCGTCGAGCTTGCGGAACAGGGGCAGCACGACCTGGTCGGCGGCCTCCCAGAGCAGGTCGCCGACGTCGTCCAGCAGGGTGTCAGCCACGCGGCGGCAGCTTGACCACGCTGACGAAGAACTCGTCGATCTGACGGACCACCGAGATGAAGCGTTCGAAGTCCACCGGCTTGGTCACGTAGGCGTTGGCGTGCAGTTGGTAGCTGCGCAGGATGTCCTCGTCGGCCTGTGAGGTGGTGAGCACCACCACCGGGATCCGCCGCAGGGTCTCGTCCTTCTTGATCTCCTCCAGCACCTCCCGGCCGTCGCGCCGGGGCAGGTTGAGGTCGAGCAGGATCAGGTCGGGTGCCACAGCGTCGGCGTACTGGCCCTCCTGCCGCAGGTAGGCGAGCGCCTCGGCCCCGTCGGAAACGACGGTCAGCCGGTTGCGCAGCTTGTGTTCCTCGAACGCCTCCTGGGTCATCAGCACGTCACCCGGGTCGTCCTCCACGAGCAGGACCTCGATCGGGCTCTTGCCATCCGCCGGCGCGGTCATCCCACCGTCTCCCTCATGTCACCCGTTCTACCGCTTTCCGTCGCCTCGTCGGCCCGGTCCGGCTGGTCCGCCTCGCCCGCCTGCTCCGTCGGCGCTGCCGGAGCCTCGGTCGAGGCCGTCGAGTCGCCCCCGGTCAGGGCGTTCGGCTGCTCCGCGGCATCGGCTGCGGTGGCCGCCTCGACGTCCTCGGGGAGTGCCGGCAGGGTGAACCGGATCGCGGTGCCCTCCGGCACGTCGGTGTCCACCCAGACCCGACCGCCGTGGTACTCGACGATCTTCTTGACGATCGCCAACCCGATGCCGGTGCCCGGGTACGCGTCCTTCGAGTGCAGCCGCTGGAAGATCACGAAGATCTTGTCGGCGAACTCCGGCTCGATCCCGATGCCGTTGTCCTGACAGGTGATCTCCCACTCGGCGCCCACCAACCGGGCCGAGATGTGCACCTTCGACGGCACGTCCGGACGGCGGAACTTGATCGAGTTGCTGACCAGGTTGGCCAGCAGGTTGGTGAGCAGCGGTTCCTCACCCGAGATCACCGGCAGCTCGGACCAGGTCAACTCGGCGTCGGCGTACTGCCGGGCGGCCTCGGTCTGGCCGGCCACGTCACCCATCACCTTGTTGAGGTCGACCTCGACGAAGCCGGTGGTGAGTCGCCCGATCCGGGAGAACGCGAGCAGGTCGTTGATCAGGCGCTGCATCCGCTGCGCGCCGTCCACCGCGAAGGCGATGTACTGATCGGCCCGCTCGTCGAGCTGCCCGGCGTACCGGCGCTGGAGCAGCTGGCAGAAGCTGGCGACCTTGCGCAGCGGCTCCTGAAGGTCATGGGAGGCCACGTACGCGAACTGCTCCAGGTCACGGTTGGAGCGGGTCAGCTCCTCGGCCTGCTTCTGGAGCTGGCTGTTGACCCACTCGATGCGCTCGCGGGCGGCCCGGACCTCCGCCAGGTCGGCGGCGATCTTCTGCCGCATCGCGTCGACGTCCTCGCCGAGCCGGACGAACTCCGGCGGGCCGGTGGTGGCGATGCCGTGCTGGTAGTCACCCTCGGCGACCTCGCGGACCTGGCCGGCCAGCCCGATCAGGGGCCGGATGACCATGCGGTCCAGGGAGAGCACCAGCAGCGCCCCGGCCACGACCACCACCAGCGCGGCAACGATCAGGAGGACGACCAGCACGTTGCTGCTGGTGCGCACGTTCGAGGCGGCCTGCTCCCGGGCGGTCAGGATCTCCTCCTGGAGGTCGTTCACCGCCGACCGCACCTGGTCGAACTGCTGCCGGGCCTGTTCGGTGACCAACGCCTGGCCGGCGCGGGTGCCGCTCTGCTCGGTGGTGGTGATCACCGGCTCTGCCACCGACTGCCGCCACTGCGCCGTCTGCTCCTCGACCATCCGCAGCTCGTGGCCGATCTGTGGATAGTCGTCGAGCAGCGTCCGCATCGAGGCGACCACGCTCTTCTCCTGATCCAGCCCTTCCTGGTAGGGGGTCAGGTCGGCCGGGTCGCCGCTGACCGCGTACCCCCGGATCGCCGTCTCCTGGTCGAGCAGCGCGTTGAGCAGCTCCTGCGACTGCACCCGCAACGGACCGGTCTGGTTCAGCACGGCGTCGATCTGGGTGCGGTTGCGGGCGGCCACCGCCGCCTCCGCGCTGGCCAGGCCGATCAGCAACAGGCCCACCACGGTGAGCAGGGTGATCACCCGGCGGCGCAGACTCCAGCCGCCGATAACCGGCTTCACCGGCCACCACCCCGGCTGACCAGCAGCATGGCCACGTCGTCGGCGAGCGGGCCACCGTTGAGCTGCTCGGCCCGGCCGACCAGCCAGGCCGGCAACTCGGGCAGCGACACCGAACGGTTCGCCGGCTCGCCCAGCAACCCGCTCAGGCCCGGCACGTCGAGCCGTTCGTCGCCGGCATCCACCCGCCCCTCGATCAGGCCGTCGGTGTACATCAGCAGAGACCAGTCATCGGTGTCGAACTCCAGGTCGTAGGCGATCGGCCGGCGGGGTCGTACGCCCAGCAGCCGGCCGCCGGGGGCGGGCACCGGGGCGACCCGACCGCCGGAGAGCAGCAGCGGTGGCGGGTGCCCGGCCAGTCGGACGGTAGCCCGGTTGGCGTCCAGATCCAGTCTGACGGTGGCCACCGTCGCGAAGATCTCCTGGAGGCGGCGCTCACTCATCAGCACCTGCTCCAGGGCGGGCAGCACCTCGTCGTCCGGCACCCCGGCGAGCACCAGGGCCCGCCAGGCCACCCGCAGCTCGACCCCGAGCGCGGCCTCATCCACCCCGTGCCCGCAGACGTCGCCGACGATCAGGTCGAGGCGGTCCGGGTGCGTCTGCACCACGTCGAAGAAGTCCCCGCCGATCAACGCGGCGTGCCGGCCGGGCCGGTAGAAGGTGTGCACCGCCACCTGGTCGGTCGTCATCAGCGGCTGGGGCAGCAGGCCACGTTCGAGGCGGGCCGACTCGGCCTGGCGCAGCTCGACCTCACGCAGGCGGCGGGCGTTCTCGTCGGCGCGCTTACGCTCCACGGCGTAGCGCAGTGCCCGGGTCAGCAGCACCCCGTCGACCTGGCCCTTGACCAGGTAGTCCTGTGCACCCTCGGCGACCGCCACCACGCCCAGGTGCTCGTCGGTGCGGCCGGTGAGCACGCAGACAGCGGCGCCGCTGGACATCTCCAGCAGCTGGCGCAACCCGTCCAGCCCCTGCGCGTCCGGCAGGCCCAGGTCGAGCAGGACGCAGTCGACGTCGCCGATCCGCTGCCGGGCCTCGCGGAGGCTGGTGGCGACCAGCAGGTCGATCATCGAGTTCGTCTCGGCGAGCAGCTCACCGACCAGGAACGCGTCGCCCTCGTCGTCCTCCACCAGCAGCACCCGTAGCCGCTCACCCGGCGGCAGGTTGGCGTGCCGCGCCAGGCCACCGTGCGGGTACGGCACAACTGGGGAACCGGCCAAGCCGGCCCCCCGGTGCGGCCGGGTCACCGCCGCGAGACGCGGGAGTTCGCTGGTGATGTCGGGCTCCTTCCGAGTGCCCTGCTGATCCTGTATTAGACAACGGTCGCACACAACACGACGCCTGCGGCGCGGGCGGGGATGGGCCGCATCACTGCCCGACCGATGACAAACCGGGCGGCTGGCGGACGTCGGGCGACCGGCCGTCCCATCCGCGGCCGTTGCCGGGCAGGATGGTCCCACCCCAGGCCCCACCACCCCCGAGGAGTCCCCGTGGGCGCACCCACCACCCCGGCCGAGACGGGCACGCGGCCCCGTCCGAGTCCGGGCGTACCCCCTGCCGACCGGGCGCTGACCCGCCCACGCCGGCGGCTCGTGGCCGCCGCGGCGGCGCTTGTCGCGCTGACCGCGCTCGGCGCCGGCAGTCTGCTCGACCTGCGCACCCCGACCCCCAGGCCGACCGACGCGCCGGCGGACGCGTTCAGCGCCGACCGGGCGTACGAGGACGTCCAGGTGATCGCCGCCCGGACGCACGTCGCCGGCAGCCCGGCCAACGAGCAGGTCCGGGCGCACCTTGAGCAGCAGCTGCGCGGGCTGGGCCTGGAGACCGAGGTGCAGGACACCGTGGCGCCGGAGGCCGGTCAGCTCAGCGGCGCGGCGGGCGGCGCGACAGTGGCCCGGGTCCGCAACGTGGTGGCCCGGCTGCCCGGCACCGACTCGACCGGTCGGGTCTTCCTGGTCGCCCACTACGACTCGGTGCAGACCGGGCCGGGTGGCAACGACGACGCGGCCGGCACGTCGGCCATCCTGGAGGTGGCCCGCGCGCTGACCACCGGCCCCCGACCCCGCAACGACATCGTCTTCGTGCTGACCGACGCCGAGGAGGCGTGCCTCTGCGGGGCCGCCGCGTTCGCCGCCAGTCATCCGCTCGCCGCCGACGGTGGGGTGGTGCTCAACCTGGAGGCGCGGGGCTCCACCGGGCCGGTGATCATGTTCGAGACGTCCCGGAACAACGCGAAGCTGGTGGACATCTTCGGCCGGGCCGCCCCGCACCCGGTCGGCACCTCGTTCGCGGTGGAGATCTACCGCGCGCTGCCCAACGACACCGACTTCACCGCCTTCCTCGATGAAAAGTTCGTCGGGCTGAACTCGGCGTACATCGACGGCGGGGCGATCTACCACACGCCGTTGGACACTCCTGCCGCCCTGGACCGGGGCAGCCTCCAGCAGCACGGGGACAACGCGTTGGGCCTGGCCCGGGAGTTCGGCGGCACCGACCTGACCGACCTGCGCTCCGGGCACGACGCCACCTACTTCCCCGTCCCCGGCGGGCTGGTCCGCTACCCGGGCACACTGACCCTGCCGTTGGCACTGCTCGCGGTGGTCGCGGTGGCCGCCCTGGCCTGGCTGACCCGCCGCAGCGGCCGGGCCAGCACCGGCCGGCTGGCCGCCGGCTTCGCGCTGGCCCTGGTGCCGATCATCGCCGCGCCGGTCGCCGCCCAACTGCTCTGGCTGGCGATCACCACGATCCGACCGGGGTACGCGGAGCTGCTCGACCCGTACCGGCCGATCTGGTACCGGCTGGCCGTTGTGGCGCTCGCCGCCGCCATCCTGTTCGCCTGGTACGCGCTGACCCGCCGCCGGATCGGCCCGGCCGCGCTCGCCGTCGGCGGGCTGGCCTGGCTGGCAGTGCTCGGGGTGCTGCTCGCCGTGGCGGTGCCGGGTGGGGCGTACCTCACCACCCTGCCGGCGCTGGCCGGCGCCGTCGGCGGGCTGGTCGCGCTGCGTACCCGGCAGACCGGGCCGTGGCCGGTGGTGGCGGTGACGGCCGCCGCGGCCGTCGGTGTGGTCATCCTGCTGCCCACCGTGGTGCTGCTCTTCCCCGCGCTGGGGATGGCGATGGGCGGGGTGGCCGCGCTGGTGGCGGTGCTGCTCGGCCTGGTCGCCCTGCCGGTGGTCGACCTGCTGCACCCGCAGGCCGGCGGCCAGCGCGGGATGCTGGCGCTGCGGGCCCGGCGGCTCGCGGTGCTGCCGGCCGGTGCGGCCGCCGTGGCGACGGTGGTGCTCGCCGGGGTCGGCCTGGCCGTGGACCGCTTCGACGCCGCCCACCCGGTGCCGACCCACCTGATGTACGCCATGGACGCCGGCACCGGCCAGGCCCGTTGGCTCAGCCACGAGAGCGACCCGCAGCCGTGGACCGACGGTTACGTGGACGGGGTGACCGACATCGGCGACGACTTCCCCGGGCTCGGCGACGCTGAGCTGCGGGCCGGCCCGGCGCAGGCGGCGAACCTGCCGGCGCCGAAGCTGGAGTTGGTGCTGACCGACGCCGCCGCCGGTGACGTGCGCACCCTGCGGCTGCGGCTCACCCCGCAGCGGGTCGCCCGGATCGCCACACTGCACGTCGACACGTCGACCGCCACGGTGCTGCGCGCCGAGGTGGCGGGGCGGTCGGTGCCGGTGGAGCCCCGGGACGGCAAGTGGGGCTTCGGGCTGGTGTTCCACGCCCCGCCGGCCGAGGGCATCGAGGTCACGTTGGCGGTGCGGCCGATCGCCGGGCAGGTGGCGCTGCGGGCGATGGACGCCAGCGACGGCTTGGACGCGCTGCCCGGCTTCCGGCCCCGGCCGCCGGCCGTCGGCGTCGTCGGGTCGCACAGCTCGGAAATGCTGGCGGTCGCCCGCACCTACCAGTTCTAGAACGACGACGGCGGGGGACCGTCTCCGGTCCCCCGCCGCGCCACTCAGCCAAGCTGGTCGAACCTGACTCCCGGCGCGTCCGCCCCCGGAACCGAGGCCGACCCGCTCGGGGTCGGTGCGGCGCGGCTGGCCCAGGTCGCTCGACGCTCACACAACAGCGGATACTTCGCTCATGACGCTGGCTCCGCCCCGCACCCACCTCGCCGACGCGCGCTCCTCGTTCCTGGTGCTGGCCGGCTGGTACGTGGCCGCCATCGTGTCGTTCGGCCTGTTCCTCGGCACGCTCTCCGGGTCGGTCCCGACGGACTGCGGCGAGGCGTGCGACTCCGAACGGTCGAGGGCGCTGCTCTTCGGGCTCTACGTGGCCCTTCCGGCGGTGTTCCTCGCGTTGCTGGTCAGCCTGGCGACGCTCGCAATGCTCCTCTCCCGTGCCCGGATCCGCTCGTCAGCCCTGGTGGGCACCCTCTCCGCGCTGCCGCTGCTCGCCTGTGCACTCCTCACGGCCAGCCTCTGACCCCACTCCGGCCACCTGCCGCCGTCCGCGGAAGCGACTGAGCGAGCCTTGCCGGTGCGCTTTACATGATCAAGCTCTTGGCGAGGAGATCGAGTTCCGTGCGCCGGCCGACAAACATCGACCCTCCCGAAGCTAGATTGCATCTAGCTTGGTGCAGCCCGCCTAAATCCGAGGTCGCTACCGAAGCTCCCGGCGGCGCTACGTCAGCACCCCAGCGCCGAAGCGTCGACGTCCGAACGCTCGGCCCAACCCGGAGCGCCTGAGGGACAAGGGAGCACTACTTCGGGGAGCCGCGGCAAGACGGGACTTCCCACGCAGTCTTCAAAATGCCGTGGGCGGGAGACCCGCGCGTAAATATCCAGAATGACAAAGGCAAGGCAAAGGCGTACCAAGTACGACAAGTGCCAAAGGCAATCGAAAAGAAGGAGGCCATGTGATGCAGAACGTTGCCCGTCCCGAGGTAACCCACTACACCTACCGCGTTACGTGGTCGGCCCAGGACAACGAATTCGTCGCCACCTGCGCCGAATTTCCCTCTCTCTCGTGGCTGGCTTCCTCCCAAATCGATGCCCTGCGGGGACTTGAAGACCTGCTCCGTGAGGTAATCGCAGACATGGAGCAGCAAGGCGAGGAAGCTCCAGAGCCGTTCGCCGAACGTAGCTACTCAGGCAAGTTCAACGTTCGCGTCGGAGAAGACCTGCACCGCGAGCTGGCAACCCATGCCGCGGAGGACGGACTGAGCCTCAACCAATACGTCGTACGGAAGCTAGCAGCGGCCTGATATACGCAGAAGGTCCGGCTCCCACTGAGGGGCCAGGCCCATGCATTCCTGTCGGTGGGTTGAACCGCTGAAGAATGCCACGACGTGTACGACAAGACCCTTACCGAGGCACCTTGGCCTCAGGCGCAGGTCAGATCGCATGTCGTCGCTATTTCCAGCGGAAGTGGACGAAGAGGCGGCCGAAGTTCTTCGAGTCCTTCTCCACCCGGTGGTAGAGCTGCTTGACGTCCTTCTGGTCGAGGAACCGCAGCACCCGCTTCTTGAGCTGGCCGGACCCCTTACCGGGGATGATCTCGACGAGGGTGGCCTTCTTCGCCACCGCCTCGTCCATGATCCCGCGCAGGGCCCGGTCGATGTCGTGGCCCTTGTTGAAGATCTCGTGCAGGTCCAGCTTGAGCTTCATGCCGCAGCCCCCGGCCGGTCAGGTCCCATGTCCGCCATCCTAGGCACGTCCGCCGGGTCGTCCGACGACGACGAAGGGGCGGCCCCGTGGGACCGCCCCCGCACTCGTCACCGGGTCAGGCTCAGCGCCTGCCGCCCAGGCGGGTCTCCACCCGCTCCAGCGCGGTCCGGTAGTCGTCGTTGGCCGCGTACATCGCGGCGGCGATGCGCAGGTGCCGCAGCGCGTCGTTGTGCCGGTTGAGCCGCTCCAGCGTCCGACCGAGCACGTGGTGCGCGTAGTGGTCGCTGGGGTCCCGCTCGATCAGCTCGCGCAGGTGCTCCTCGGCCCGAGTGAGCTGGGCCGACTGGAAGTACGCCCGGGCCAGCAACTGCCGGACCGCCGCGTTGCCGGGTTCGGCGTCGATGATCGGCTCCAGCAGTCGGGCTGCCCCGCTGGGGTCACCGGTTTCGAAGAACATGGTCGCCCGCCGGTAGTCCGCCAGAAGATCCATCTGCCACCTCCTCGGGTCGCACCGTCACCTGTTCCGACGCTGGCACAACACTGGAAGTTTGGCGACTGTTCCCGGGGTCGAGATCGGGCCAGTTCCGGCCGCCCAGTGCCGCCGAAGGGTCAGGTGCGGGCGTCCCGGCGTCCGGCGGAGAGCTCCCAGGCGCGTACGCCGCCGACGATCCCGGCGGTGTTCGGCACCACCACCACGTCGTCGCCCATCCGGGCCAGCTGCTCGGGCCGGATCAGTCGGGAGTTGCCCCCGCCCAGGTAGAGCCGGTCCCAGCGGAACACCGGGCGGAGCCCGTCCACCACCTGCCGGATCCGCCGGGACCAGAAGGCGTCGCCGAGCCGTCGACGTTCCGGCTCGCCGACGTACGTGTCGTAGGTGGTGCCCCAGCGCACCGGCGCGTGTGAGAGCTCCAGGTGCGGTGCGAGCACCCCGCCGTCGAAGAGCGCGCTGCCCAGCCCCGTTCCCAGGGTCAGCACCAGCTCGCAGCCGGTGCCGGCGACCACCCCGGCGCCATGCACCTCGGCGTCGTTGAGCACCAGCGCGGGCACCCCGAAGGCGTCGGCCAGCGCGCCCCGCGCGTCCCAGCCGGACCACTCGGCGAGCAGGTCCGGGTCGACCCGGGTGCGGGGGCCGTTGCGGGTCACGTAGTGCGGGGTGCTCACCACCACGCCGTGCCGGATCATCCCGGGTACGCCGACCGTGAGCCGGTCCGCCGTCGGCAGGCGCCCGCCCAGATCCAGCAGGGTCCGGACAAACAACGCGGGCGGCAGAGGGTACGGGGTGGGCACCCGCAACGGCCGGGCCCGCATCGTTCCCGCCTCGTCGAGCACGGACGCCTTGATGCCCCCGCCGCCGCAGTCGATCGCCAGTGTGGTCACCACGTCGTTGAGTCTGCCCGCTGCCGGCGGTTGGTATGCGGGCGGCCGGATAGGCTGCCGTCCTGATGAGCGCCACGATGATCGTCAAGGACCTGGCCGCCGGGCACGGCGACCGCCCGCTCTTCGCCGGACTGGACCTGGTGGTCGCCCCCGGCGACGTGGTGGGGCTGGTCGGGCCGAACGGGGCCGGCAAGTCGACGCTGCTGCGTACCCTCGCCGGGTTGTTGCCGGTCGAGGCCGGCAGCGTGCGGCTCAGCCCACCCACCGCGAGCGTCGGACATCTGCCACAGGAGCCGGAGCGGCGGCCGGGCGAGACGGTCCGCGACTTCCTGGCCCGCCGGACCGGGGTGACCGCCGCGCAGGCGGCACTGGACGCGGCGACCGAGGCGCTGACCGCCGGGGCGGCGGGCGCGGACGACGCGTACGGCGACGCGTTGGAGCGCTGGCTCGCCCTGGGCGGCGCGGACCTGGAGGAACGCGCCGAGCTGGTGAGCGCCGACCTGGGACTCGCCGTCGACCTGGACCACCCGATGACCGGGCTCTCCGGCGGCCAGGCGGCTCGCGCCGGGTTGGCGTCGCTGCTGCTCAGCCGGTACGACGTGTTCCTGCTCGACGAGCCGACCAACGACCTGGACCTGGCCGGGTTGGAACGGCTGGAGGAGTTCGTCACCGGGCTGCGGGCCGGCACGGTGCTGGTCAGCCACGACCGGGAGTTCCTCACCCGCACGGTGACCCGGGTGCTGGAGCTGGACCTGCCGCAGCAGCAGGTCAATCACTACGGCGGCGGTTACGCGGCATACCTGGAGGAGCGCGAGGTGGCCCGTCGGCACGCCCGCGCGGACTTCGAGGAGTACGCGGACACGAAGGCCGGCCTGGAGGCGCGGGCCCGCACCCAGCGCGGCTGGATGGAGAAGGGCGTGAAGAACGCCCGTCGCAAGGCCACCGACAACGACAAGATCGGCCGTAAGTTCCGCAGCGAGTCGAGCGAGAAGCAGGCTGCCAAGGCCAAGCAGACCGAACGGCTGATCGAGCGGCTGGAGGTGGTCGAGGAGCCCCGCAAGGAGTGGGAGCTGCGGATGGAGATCGCCGCCGCGCCCCGCGCCGGCGCCGTCGTGGCCACGCTGCGCTCAGCGGTGGTACGCCGGGGTGGCTTCACCCTCGGCCCGGTCGACCTCCAGATCGACTGGGCGGACCGGGTCGCGGTGACCGGGGCCAACGGCTCGGGCAAGTCCACCCTGCTGGCCGCGCTGCTGGGGCGGTTGCCGCTGGACGAGGGCACCGCCTCGCTCGGGCCCGGTGTGGTGGTGGGCGAGGTGGACCAGGCCCGTGGGTTGTTCCTCGGCGACGCGCCGCTGATCGACGCGTTCCACGCGGCCGTACCCCACATGTCGCCGGCCGACGCGCGGACCCTGCTGGCGAAGTTCGGGCTGCGCGCGGCGCACGTGCCCCGACCGGCGGCCACCCTCTCCCCCGGTGAGCGGACCCGGGCTGCGCTGGCCCTGCTCCAGGGCCGTGGGGTGAACCTGCTGGTGCTGGACGAGCCCACCAACCACCTGGACCTGCCCGCCATCGAGCAGCTCGAATCGGCGCTGGCCAGCTACCCCGGGACGCTGCTGCTGGTCACCCACGACCGCCGGATGCTGGCCGCCATCGAGACCAACCGGCGACTGCGGGTGGACGCCGGGCGGATCGCCGAGGATTGATCCGTGCCGGCGGGCCGGCGCGGGGTGAGAATGACGCCATGCTCAAGTGGGAGTACGCCCTGCTGGTCCGCCGCCGCCAGGCCGCGACCAACGACCTCGGCTGGGAGGTCGTCTTCGTCTGGTACGGCCCGGACGGCTCGATGGTCGACGTGACGCCCTACGGTGACACCTCACTGGCCCACCTGAACCGGGCCGGCGACCAGGGCTGGGAGTTGGTCGCGATGAGCGAGGACCCGTCCCTGCCCGGCAACCACGAACTGCACCGCTATCACCTCAAGCGGCCGAAGCCCGCCGATCCGCCGCCCCGCCAGCGGATGCGCGGTGGGCGCCGCACCATCTCCGGCTGACTCGCGGCCCGGCCCGGCCCGCATCCCGCGACACTCGCGTGGGCGGCCTCGCCCCAGCGAGCGGCGAGGTGGACGAGCGGGGCATAACGGGCGCGATTGCGGGTAACGCGCGGCGGGAGGTGACCCGAATGGTCGCTTTGGCGCAGACTCCACCCTCGGCCGACCGGCTGCGGGCGATCGACGAATTCCTCGCCCAGGCATGGGCGGACCAGGTCCGCCACGATGAGCGGTTGCGGAACCTGACGGTCGAGGTGCGCTTCGACCGGGGGGTGGCCCATCTGAGCGGCGAGGTGGCCGAGCCCGCCCAACTGCGGCTGGTGCGGGACCTGGTGGGGCGGCTCGCCGGGGTCTACGGCGTCTGGTGCCGGGTCGGCATCGGCGGGCGGGCGCCGGTGGTCGTGGACCTCGGTTGCGGGCCGACCAAGCAGTGGTCGAGCAACCTGGGGCTGGACATCTACCCGGCGCCCGGCGTGGACGCGGTCGCGGACCTGTCCGGCTCACTACCGCTCGCCGACAACTCGGTGGACGTCCTCTTCGCTGTGCACATCCTGGAGCACCTGATCGACTTCCTGCCGCTGGTCGACGAGTGCCATCGGGTGCTCCGTCCCGGTGGTGTGCTGCACGTGATGAGCCCCTGGTGGGGTCATGTGAACGCGGTGGCCGACCCGACCCACGTGCGGCTGATGGACGTGCAGACGTTCAAGGGCATCTGTCAGCTCCGGCCCCCGGGCACCCCGCGCTGGTACCCACTGCACGCCGGCTGCGACGGCGCCTCGATCTTCGCCGACCTGACCCCCCTCCCCCCGGACGCCGACCCGGCACCCCAATCCCACCTAGCCCGCTTCTTCGACTGACCCACCCCGCCTCACCCCGGTGGATTCGCGGAGGTGGAGGCGGTACGGGGCCTTCAGTTGCCGGGTGGGGAGGGTGGGGTTGCCGGTCAGGCGGTCGGCGAGGAGTTGAACGGCCAGGCGGGCGATCTGCTCCTTGTCCGGGGCGAGGGTGCTCAGGGCCGGGATGGCGAACCTGCCGTCCTCGATGTCGTCGAAGCCGGCCACCGCCACGTCCTCGGGCACCCGCAGGCCGGCCAGGTCCGCCGCGGTGAGCCCCAGCGGGCTGAGGATGAGCCCGTCGATCAGGTGGCCGGTGATGCCTGAGGCGAGGACCCGTTGCTGCTCCCGCCGACCGCCGGTCTGGTCGATCAGCACCGTCCAGCCGTGCTCGGCGGCGGCGCTGACCACGTAGCGGGCCAGCTCGGCGAAGTACGGGATGTCCAGTTCCGGAACGGCCAGCGCGATCACGCCGGTACGCCCCTTGCGGAGGTGCCGGGCGGAGAGGTTGGACCGGTAGTTGAGTTCGCTGATCGCCTCCTCGACCCGCGCCCGGGTGTCCGGTCGGACATGGACGTGGCCGTTCACCACGTTGGAGACGGTCTTCACGGCGACGCCGGCTCGCTCGGCCACGTCCTTGAGTCTGTGTCGCACGCCGCAACCTCCCCGAGGTGACGGGCGCACCATACCGTCAGCGCCACCCCTGCCAGGGGTCTCAGCGACAGGGAAAGGGCTCCTCGCAGCAGCAAGGGGCCCTTCCTCGTTCCGTCGGATCAGCTGTCGGCGGTCGGCTCACGGGGGCCCGGGGCGACCGCGGGCTCGTGTCGGGCCAACCGGTTGCGGCGGTAGCCGTAACCGAAGTAGATCAACGCGCCGAGCAGCATCCAGGCCAGGAACCGCAGCCAGGTCTCCACCGACAGGTTGAGCATCAGGTAGAAGCAGGCCAGCGCCGAGACGATCGGCAGCACCGGCGAGAACGGCACCCGGAACGGCCGCTCCAGGTCCGGACGCCTGCGGCGCAGGATCGGCACCGCCACCGACACCAGCACGAAGGCGCAGAGCGCGCCGATGCTGACCAGGTCGGCCAGCGCGGACAGCGGCAGGAAGCCGGCCAGCAGCGCGACCGCCACCGTCATGATCGCCGAGATCCGGTACGGGGTCCCCCAGCGCGGGTGCACCTTCGCGATCGATGGTGGGATCAGCCCGTCCCGGGCGATGGCGAAACCGATCCGCCCCATCGCCACCAGGTCGACCAGGATGACGCTGGTCAGGCCGGCGACCGCGGCGATGGAGACCAGCACTGCCGCCCAGCCCGCGCCGACCGACTCGAAGGCCGACGCGATCGGGGCGCCCCGGTCGATCTCGCTGTACGGAACCATCCCGACCACCACGAGCGACACGCCGATGTAGAGCACCGTGGAGATCAGCAGCGTGCCGAGCAGACCCAGGGTGAGATCCCGCTTGGGCTTGCGCGTCTCCTCACCGAGGTTCGCCACGGCCTCGAACCCGGTGTACGCGAAGAAGACCACGGCGGCGGCGCTGAGCACCCCGACGAAGCCGAAGACCGACGGCTCCAGCCCGAACAGCGCCTGGGTGACCGGTTGCTTGATGCCGTCGTCGCCGCTTCCGGCGGGCTCGGCCGGCGGGATGAACGGGGTGAGGTTGGCGGCCTTGACGAAGAACAGCCCGGCGACCACCACGAAGACACAGATGGCCACCTTGACCAGCACCAGCAGGTTGGTGATCCGGGCGGATTCGCGGATGCCGACGATGGCCACGATGCCGAGGATCAGCACGATGGCGATGGCGCCCACGTTGACGGTGCTGCCCTCCTCGCCGAACCACCGGGTCGGCAGGTCGAGCAGTTCGGCGAGGTAGCCGGACCAGCCCCGGGCCACCACCGCGGCGCCGAGCGCGAACTCCAGCAGCAGGTCCCAGCCGATGATCCAGGCGACGATCTCGCCCATCGTGGCGTACGCGTAGGTGTAGGCGCTGCCGGCGGTCGGCACGCTGGAGGCCAGTTCGGCGTAGCAGAGGGCGGCGAGCAGGGCTACCACGCCGGCGATGGCGAAGGAGATCACCACGCCCGGCCCGGCGCTGTCCCGGGCTTCGATCCCGGTGAGCGTGAAGATGCCGGTGCCGATCACGATGCCGATGCCGAAGCCGGTGAGGTCGATCGCGCCGAGCCGTCGCTTCAGCCCCAGTTGGCCGTCGCTGCCGTCCGCCTCACCCTGGGCTATCACGTCCTTGATTGGTTTTGTGCGCAGCACGGACACCCGGTCACCCCTCCCACCGTGCGACCACCTCCGTGGCGGCCGGTGACCGCCGTTGCTACCCAGCGGTGCGATTGGTCAACCCCGAACTCTTGCGGCGATGGCCAGACTGTGAAAATTTCCTACCAGGAACGCGGACACCGACGGCGAATGTTGCCGCGCGCCGCGCGAAACATCCGGGAGCCCCACCGAAGGGACACACCGCATGAAAGCCACCCAACTCGGAGCCGCCGGGCTGGTCGCAGCCCTGCTCGGCACATTCGTCAGCGTCACCCCCGCGAGCGCCGCGCCCAGCGCGGCCGACACCACCACCACCGCTGCCTGCGCCACCGACCCGGCCACCCCCAAGCGACAGTTCCGGGCCATGTGGATCTCGTCGGTGGTCAACATCGACTGGCCCAGCAAGGCGTCCCAGACCGCGCCGGACCGGATCGCCGCCCAGCAGGCCGAGTACCGCGAACTGCTCGACCTGGCCGGGCGCCTGAACCACAACGCCGTCGTGGTGCAGGTCCGGCCCACCGCCGACGCGCTCTGGCCCTCGCCGTACGAGCCGTGGTCGGAATACCTGACCGGGGTACGCGGCCAGGACCCCGGCTGGGACCCGCTGGCCTTCCTGGTCGACGAGTCGCACAAACGGAACCTGGAGTTCCACGCCTGGTTCAACCCGTACCGCGTCTCCATGCCGGCCCCCGGCGGCGCCGGCGCCGACCTGGCCCAACTCGCCCCCGGCCACCCGGCCCAGCAGCACCCCGACTGGACGTTCGCCTACCCACCGGCCGGCGTGGCCGGCAGCCGGCTCTACTACAACCCGGGAATCCCCGAGGTCCGCGAGTTCGTCCAGACCGCCATGATGGACGCGGTCAAGCGGTACGACATCGACGGCGTCCACTTCGACGACTACTTCTACCCCTACCCGAGCGGCACCTACCAGGTGCCGGACGACGCGACCTTCGCGGCCCACAACCGGGGCTTCACCGACCGGGCCGACTGGCGGCGGGACAACATCAACCTGCTGATCCAGGAGATGAACGGCAAGATCAAGGCGGCGAAGCCGTGGGTGAAGTTCGGGGTCAGCCCGTTCGGCATCTGGCGCAACAAGACCGCCGACCCGCTCGGTTCGGACACCACCGGCAGCCAGTCGTACGACATCATCTCCGCCGACACCCGCAAGTGGGTCAAGCAGGAGTGGGTCGACTACGTGGTGCCGCAGCTCTACTGGTACATCGGCCAGTACCCGGCGGCGGACTACGCGCGGCTGGTGCCGTGGTGGGCCGAGACGGTGCGTGGCACCCGGGTGCAGCTCTACATCGGCCAGGCCGACTACAAGAGCGGCGACCCGGCGTACGGGCCGTACTGGCAGAACCCGCGCGAGCTGTCCGACCATCTGATGCTCAACCGGTCGTACCCGGAGGTGCAGGGCAATGTGCACTTCTCCGCCGTGCAGGTACGGGCCAACCGGCTCGGTGCCACCGACATCTACGCGGCTGAGCACTACTCCCGCCCGGCGCTGGTGCCGGCCATGCCCCACCTGCCGGCCCGCCCGCTGCTCTTCCCGGTGGTCACCAAGACGACCCGGCAGGCCGACGGGGTCCGGCTCACCTGGCGGCAGCCCGCCGACGGCGTCGGCCCGCTCGGCACCGCCATCTCGTACGCGATCTACCGGTTCGACGGCACCACGCTGCCCGTCCGGTGCGCCACGGCCGACGCCGCGAACCTGGTCGGCACCGTCCGCGCCACGGCCGGGGCCAGCCAGTCCTGGGTGGACACCTCGGCCGAGCCCGGCCGGCGCTACACCTACCAGCTGACCGCCCTGGACCGGTCCGCCAACGAGAGCCCCTCGAGCCCGCCGGCCTTCGTGCTGCGCTGACCCGATTCCTGAGTGCCCCGGACGCCACGCGCGTCCGGGGCATTCGTCTGTTTCAACGCATGTCACCAATAGTTGGCAAGGCACATACCGCGTAGTTGATCAGCTGATCGACACTCATCGACATCCGGTAACCCGCCGGTAACTTCGGTCCCACCGCTCACCCCCCGCGGAGGTAACCCGTGCCCCGACGTCTCGCCACCCTGCTCGCCTCGGGCGCGTTAGCGCTGCTCGCCACCCTCACCATCGCCTCCCCCGCCGCCGCCGTCACCCCCGCCCAGAAGCTGTCCGTGCTGTCCAGCTGGACCCAGACCAGCGCGTCCAGCTACAACTCGTGGAACAGCGCCCGGGTCAACCGGGCCCCCTGGGCCGAGTACAACTTCAACTGGTCCACCGACTACTGCTCGTCCAGCCCGGACAACCCGCTCGGGTTCACCTTCAACCTGGGCTGCTACCGGCACGACTTCGGCTACCGCAACTACAAGGCGGTCGGCCAGTTCCCCGCCAACAAGTCCCGCCTCGACAGCGCCTTCTACGAGGACCTGAAGCGGGTCTGCGCGACGTACAACTCGGTCGTCCGGCCGGCCTGCTACAGCCTGGCCTGGACCTACTACCAGGCGGTCAGCATCTTCGGTTCGGTGGCAGCCGTCCAGCAGGCCGACATCGACCGCGCCGCCCGAATGAAGGCCGAAGCCGAAGCCCGCCAGTAACCCCCCACCCCACCCCCACCCCCACCCCCACCCCGTTGTT